>CAIPKZ010000167.1 GCA_903865775.1 uncultured Prolixibacteraceae bacterium
AAACTGGAAGCCAGATGCCCTTTTGCCCCATCGTATTGCACCTTGTGGCACGAGATACAATCGGAAGTGGCCGAAGTCGTATTTCCTTTGTGACACGTAGAACATTGCACAACAGCGGCATGACCACCGCTCAGGGCAAACCCGGTTGTGGTATGATTAAACGTTGAAGGCTGCCATCCGGTAGCTGTGTGGCAGGTCTTACAGTCGTCCGAAATTCCGGCAGCAGTATGGCTTGGAACCTTTGCAGAATTGAACTTAGCCTGATGACAAGCTTTACATTCAGAAGAAAGCCCGGTATAAACTCCGGAGGTGTGGCAACTGGCACATTCCACTGTTGTATGCGATCCGGTCAAAGCAAAATTGGTTGCATTGTGATCGAATTTGGCCCCAAGCCAATTGGCTGAACTGTGGCACAAGGTGCAATCGATTGGGAACTTGGAGTCCACATGTCCTTTGGCTTCGTTGTACTGTACCTGATGACAGCTGATACAGTCAGTCTTGGCTGAAGTTGTATTTCCCAGATGACAATCGGAGCACTGCACAACAGCAGCATGACCGCCAGTCAGTTCATAACCTGTAGTAATATGGTTGAAGCTTGAAGGTTGCCAGGCTGAACTTGAGTGACAAGTTTTACAGTCAACAGAGATTCCGGCAGCAGTATGACTCGGCGTTTGAGCATCGGTAAAGTTTTTTTGATGACAACTGTTGCATTCCATCGAAGTTCCGGAGTAACCAGTGCTATGGCAATCAAGGCAATCAGCCGTGATGTGTGCACCTTTTAGCTCGAAATTTGTATTGCTGTGATTAAATGAACCCGATTTGTCTCCTTGCGGATGGCATGAATAACAGGCATTGCTTTGATAAGAATAGCCATTCACATCATCATGCTCACCATTCATTTTCGATTGTGAGTGTTCATGGCAATTCGTACAATTAAATGCCGTATAGTTATTATTGGTGTGACATTCCGTACAGCTATTCCATTCACCTTTATGGCTTCCGGAGTAAATGGGAAAATACCTGGAATCATGCTGTTTATATGAAGCAGGACTCCAACCCGGATTGGTCGTATGACATTCGACACATGAAGTGGACAGGCCGGATCGCTGATGGTTGGGATTAATTGCAGAATTATATTCGTTCTGATGACAGGAAATACATTCATTTGATATTTTCTGAAAACTTCCATCTTTATGGCATTCATTACAACTTATATTATGTCCTCCGTTAAGTGGAAAAAATCCATGTTCGAAATCGGAAGCGGTCCAGCTTATCGCTTTTACACCATGGCATTCACTGCAAGCGGTTGAGTACCCAGCCTGTTGATGATTTGGTGTTTTCGTCGCCTGATAGTCAACCCGGTGACAATCGACACACTCTATGCCTAAGGGTGGATATTTTAGATTGGATGATGATATATGACAGGATGCACAATCGGTAACAGCATGATTTCCAAGTAGCGGGAACCGACTCATCTGGTGCATGGTTTTGGTGTTTTCAATAATCCAGGATTTTGTGCTATGGCATCGTGCACAATCCATACCCAAAGTATTCTGGTGCATATCGGTATGGCAGGAAATACATTCACCCTTTGCTTCCTCAAATTTTAGCGTCTTGTGACAAAGAATGCAATCGGTAGCCTGATGTTGGCCAGTTAATTTAAATGTCGTTGAATTGTGATCAAATGAAGGCGCAGTATTGGTCATCTTCCAGGTTTTGGATGTATGACAGGATATGCAATCTATTTTCAATGCAGTTCCGTGAGGAGACGTTTGTGTATATCCAGTTAAGGACAACACGATCAACACGACTATTTGTGACAGCTTTTGCATAGCATTTCTGTGTTTTTGTATTGAATAAACGGAACCGATGTCGAATTATTCAATTTATGGCATTTCCTGCATTCCACTTTCTGATGTCCTCCGTCGAGCTTAAACCGGGTTTTGCTGTGATCAAACTTTTCCGCTTTCCAGTTATCAAACCCATGGCACAAGTTACAATCAGTTTTCTCTCTGGCAATAAATTGTTTCTGGTGCACATCGGTATGGCACTCTTCACAATCTCCTGAAAGTTCGGCAAATTTCTGAACGGTAACATTGTCATTTCCATTTTTGAAGTGACATTCACGACACGTCCGGTTTTCATGTTTACCTTTTAACTCAAAGTTTGTTTTCTTATGATCAAACGCAATTCTATTCCAATTTATTACAGTGTGGCAACTTTCACATTTTTCTTCCGGAATAAATTTCTCCTTGATGTGGCTTTTATGAATGTTTTCGTGACAAGCAACACAACGCTTGTCCATTGCACCAAATTGCCAGTCTTTCTCCTTTTTGTGACATAACAAACAGGGAGTCGCAGCATGTGCACCTTCTAATTTAAATTCGCTTGTGTTGTGACGTTCAAAGGTGAAGGAAGATCCGGGGAAACCTTTTTCATTATGACACTCTTTGCAATCCGGGGTTACTGCATTCTTTGTAAATTGTCCTTTATGATAATCCGTGTGGCAATCAACGCACCGTGCAAATTTCATCTGCGTGGTGTAGCTTCCGGTTTTGTGGCATTTCTTGCATTCAACATTCAAATGTTTCCCAATCAGCGGGTAATCTGTTTTGGAATGATCGAATGTATTTGAACTTACAGATGCAATCTGGTGGAACGAAGTTTCTGAATGACATTTCCGACAATCCTGTCCGAATTTATTATCATGAATATCCTTATGGCAATCGGTGCATTTGCTGAATGCTATTCCTGAAAATTTCTGGAAATCCTTTCCTTCTTTCTTTTCTTTCAAATGACATTTGATGCATTCAACATCGGCATGTTTTCCGATCAGAGGGTATTTGGTAGTTTGGTGTTTGAAATTCGGTGCAGGTTTAAACGAATCGTGACCATGACAGGATGCACAATCGTTTGTTGATAAGGTCTTCTGGTGATAATCGACATGACACGACACGCATTTGGTATCTAATCCCAGGTAGGATTTTCCTGAACTTTTCTGTGATTTTTTTATTTTAACGAACTCATTTTTATGACATGCGCTGCACGATATTTTGGCATGTTTTCCTTTTAATTCGTAACCTGCCAATTGGTGGTTGAACTTGATTGTGTCGAAGCGTATTATCTGAAAATTACGGCCATGGTGATCGCTATGGCAGGCAAAACAATCTTTGCCTTTCACATCGGTTGAAATATGGTAACCTTTATTCGCGTCAATCAACGACTTGATTTCCTTATGGCATTCCAAACATTTTCCTGAGGTTACTTTATTGCCCAGTTCATGGCAAGCCGTACAATTGGAAAGACCTTCCAATTTGGCATGTGCAGAAGTCAATTTTCCAGGCGAGATTTGAGCCTGACTATGATATATATTGACTGTTAACAGAATACTTATAAGAACTGTTGCAAATCTTATCTTCATGCTTTCCCGAGCAAATTAGTAATATTACCGGTTATAACTTAGTGTTTCAGCAATGCTTCACCAAACTTCCGGGTAATCTGAATTCCTGCTTTTTCAAGGAACTGGGTCGGAAGCTCTCCGCCGGCAAAAATATAAACCAATTCGTTTTCAAGTTCAGTAACTTCATTGGACAATAAATCAGTAATTTTTACATGATCCTCCTCAATGGATTTTAAACTGGTATTGAATCTGACATCAATTTGGTTCAACGACATAGCCTCTTTTATCTTTACATTATTCCCTGGCTTTATTCGCCCAAATGTTTCTCCGCGATATGAAAGGGTGACCTGATTTTGCTCGGTTAGAAGTAAAGCCGTTTCAATAGCTGAATCACCGCCACCAACAACAACAATTTTTTTGTTTTCGATAAGCTCAGGTTCAAGCAGCCGGTATGCAACCTTCGCTGTCATTTCGCCAGGGATATTCAATTTCCGTGGCGTTCCCCTCCGTCCAATCGCCAATAACACTTTCCGGGCCGTAAAATATTCTTTTGTAGATGTTTCTATATTGAACCTTAAATCCAGATAAGTGATGCTTTCAACTTTCGTGTTCTCCTTAATTTTAATATCATTTTTTCCTAATACATCAATCCACAAATCCAACAGTTCAGCCTTGCTGGTTTCAAAAAGTTTCACTTTCCCATAAAGCGGTATATCCATTGGTGAAGTCATGACAATTTTCTTCCTGGGAAAAGTAAAAACTGTTCCCCCCAATGAATCTTGTTCTAATGAAAGAGCCGAAAGTCCAAGCTTTTTTGCGGTCAGTGAAGCAGCGATACCAGCCGGGCCTGCGCCGATTATGATTAAATCATAGTCAGCTTCAATGTTTTTGTCGATTTTTTTTGCGAGGTTTTCAACCGCCTGTTTGCCTTGAACAACCGCATTTTTGATCAAACCCATTCCGCCGATTTCACCGGCAATGTAAATGCCAGGAACGTTCGTTTCGAACATTTGATCAACGTGTGGTAAATCGACCCCGCGCTTCTCAGTACCAATGCATAATGAAATTGCCTGTGTAGGGCATGCATGGAAACATGCTCCGTGCCCAATGCAATGGGAAGTATTAATCGCAGTTGCTTTGCCATTCAGAATTCCAAGAATGTCTTTTTCAGGACAGGCAGTAATACATGCACCGGACTGAATACATGAATTTACATTCACAACCGGATGCAATGAGACAGGTTCATACAAACCGTCGGCTTTGGCAATCTTAATTTTTTCTTCGACTATCTTCGAATTTCTACTTTGTTTCCGCAGATAAAAAAAAAGGATCGAAAAAAATAGAATTCCGAAGAAGGAATAGATGATAATTGTTTCAGATAATTCTTCCATCGTTTGTATTTAAAAAATCCATCGGGCACCAAAAGTAACTGTGACAATCACATGAACAATCATGATGATCAGCATCAAAATAGCAAATGGCAAATGGGCAACATGCCAGTATTTAAAGAGGTTTTGCATCGTAAGCAGCCGGTCAATCTTCCGGTTTAAATTAATTTCATTCCGAATTAAAGCCATAACCTGTTTGAAAATTTTACCGGTAATATTCTTTTGCCTGAGAATTGATTTGACCTCCTTGATCGTTTTGCGCTCAAACTTAAATTTGGCAATACTTCGTTGAATCATGTTTCCGCCCAATCGGTCAGGTCGTTTTTTTACTGCCTGAAGAATGGCCTCAAGAACACTTTCATCTAAGTTATAAATCACAGTAAGTTGCTTGGTTAACTCATCTTTCAGGAGATTTATTTCATTCAGATTCATTTCATCACCTTCAATCGTCCGGGGAATTTGCAAATAAATATATCGTCCAATCACTCCGCTGAGAACGACTGCAACCATGCTCCAAAAGCTTACCGCAACTAATCCTCCAAACTTGAATGCAGTATGATATAGTACCAATACCGGACCAAGTATGCAAAGAAAAATATGAAACTCGAGCCAATGTGATAATAACCCAATCCTTGCAAATTTTCGGATTCGTTTACGAAGCATGTACATTGCAACTCCAAGAACAATCATTAGCGAACCAACGATTCCAAAACCATGACCTAAAAGACCACTCGACTTTAATGACTGATTATCAGGATGAAAAAACCGATCTTCAATACCTAACGAATAATAATTAAAGCCTAAATAGCCTAAATAAAAAGTGGTAATAACTACAATAACGGAAAGTAATCCGATATATATTCGGTGAGTGTAACTGTGCTTCATTTGCAAAATATTTAATCCCTACCACGATAATCCACATCATTCTATAGGATGAAATTACTCATATTTTTTATATTCAATCATTTTAACGCATATTTTAACGAATTATTATTCTATTACTGATGCTGCTCATTGTTTAATACTCTGAAATATTTAGTATATAGAACAACACAGATGGTCGCGTTTTTGAATTATTAAACCATTTTAGGATGAAAAAAATTATCTTTACCGGGCAAGAGATTCTGCATCCCGTTTAATCATGAAGAAGGTACTGATAATTACATATTACTGGCCGCCATCGGGCGGGGCAGGTGTTCAGCGATGGCTGAAGTTCGCCAAATACCTGCCGGAATTCGGATGGCAGCCGATCATCCTGACAGTTGATCCCAAATATGCCAGCTACCCGCAACGTGATGACAGCCTACTGGCTGAAATCGATTCCAATTGCATGGTTTTCACCACTAAAAGCTTCGAACTATACAATTTATACAAATTTGTTTCAGGAAAAAAAGAAGTTCCTTATGGCGGTTTTGCCAATGAGTCGAAGGAAGGAATCTTTCAAAAAGTATCGAAGTTCCTGAGGGGAAATTTTTTGTTGCCCGATCCGCGAAAAGGCTGGAATAAATATGCTTATAAAAAAGCATCCGAACTGATCCGTGAATACCATATTGAAACTGTGGTTACCACGAGTCCTCCTCATTCAACACAACTCATCGGACTGAAACTGAAGCGGAACTTTCCGATTCAGTGGATAGCCGATTTGCGCGATCCATGGACCGATATTTATTATTACAATCAGTTTAAACATACGGCACTGGCGCGAAAAACTGATCAGAATTACGAGCGTAAAGTCGTTGAAAATGCTGATTTATTGATCACTGTAAGCGAAGATGTGAAAAGGATATTTGCTGAAAAATCCAAGTTGCCCATTGAAGCCAAAATTGCTGTAATTCCTAACGGATTTGATGAAGATGATTTTAAAATCAACAATTTACCTGATGAAACCAGAAAAGTTATCACCTATTCGGGTACTATTTCTGAAGCATATCCCCTGGAAAGCCTGCTGCAAGCACTTTGCCTTTTGCCCGACGATTTGAAATCCAAATTAATCATCCGGTTTGTAGGTAAAGTTCCGGCCTCGGTTGTTGACCAATTCAGATCCGCAGGACTTGAAATTGAATTAACAGAATATGTCGATCATCCAAGATCCATTGAATATTTATTTCGCTCCGATTTGCTGTTGCTGGTAATTCCGAAAGTGAAAAATAACAAGGGAATCCTTACGGGCAAATTTTTCGAATACCTGGCTTCTCGAAAGCCTGTTCTGGCAATTGGTCCAACCGATGGCGATCTGGCCAAAATCATTCAGGAAACCAAATGCGGCAGGCTGTTTGATTATGATGATAGGAAAGGAATGCGTCGGTTTATTCAGGAGAAACTGAGCAACCCGAATGAATTGTCCAATCCGGAATTAGCGAACCGATATTCCCGGAAAGAATTGACCAGAAATCTTGCACAGATTCTCGAAAATAGTCAGCCATGAGCAAGACAATCATCATTAACAGGTTGCTTTCCGATTCTGAAATCGATGAAATTAAACGATTAGCTGACGCCGGAGCGAAAGTTTTTTTCATTTCAGCTACGAATTCAATGGATTTCGCCGAACGGATTTTGCTCAGTCCGGAAGAAAAAAAACAGATCAATTATGAAATCATGGACGAAGTCCTCCGGTTCGGAGACTTGACTGTTGGCGATCAAACCCTTGCTGACCTGTTCCGGATTGATACCGCAAGTGTCTGGCACTACCAGAAATTCAGGGTCTATTTTGCAGTGCGCAACCTGATGTATTTTCTGAGATCTGCCCAACTAAAATTCAGTTCATTCGAAGATCATATCTGGTTTGTTCCGTCAGAAACCAAACCTCTTGGTGGCCTTTTTCCTGAAGTCAATTTCAGGATTCCGACAACAAAAACCAAAACCAGATTCAATTTTGGCGACCTATTCAGTTATTTGGTTTTGATGAAATACCGGTTCCTCAACCAGTTGTTTTCTGCCCCAAAGCATCCTGAATATTTAGTATACCTGACTGAAAAGTATTCCTCCGTTTTGGATAAATCCACAATGAAAACAAAGTCAGGTCATCATATTCTCGAATACCTGATTTCGGAACTGGATGGCCGGTTTGCCCTGTTGACAGAAGTTCTGATGCCTAAACCGAAAGGGAAATCGGATTATTCGTTTTCATGGAAACAATTTCAATCTTCCTGGAACGAACATCCGAAGGTTTTTCTCGAAGGGTTTCTGATTTCAGGATTATTGAAAAAGAGTGTCCGGAAATCAGCAAACAAGGCGCAGGAAACTATTCGGTCTGCCTATCCAAAAGTTAGGGAAACGGAACTTTCACTGATTCAAAAATTAACACTCGAAGTTTTTCAGTCTTTGGATAAATCGTCAGGATTTTATCTGTATCGCTACTTTGCTGCCCGGAATTACTTCAAAACTTCAGGAATTAAGGCGGTGATTGCTGCTGATGAAAATAGCCCGCTCACCAAATCAATTCTGGATGCAGCTAGATTCTGCGGGATAAAAATCATTGGATTGCAGCATGGAACCATGCACGATTTGCATCCGGCTTATCTTTATACACCTACCGATTGTAAAAATCGTATAATGCCCGATCTGACACTGACCTGGGGAAAATACTGGGAGGAATTCCTGATTGAAAAAGGCAATTATCCAAAGAATTCCGTGATTTCAGTTGGACAAATCAGGACAGACATAATTCCAATTTTATTGAAAGAAGAGAACCAGAGGAAAGATGAACCTGGCAAGACTATTGTTTTTGCATCGCAACCACAGCGCGATCCTGAATTAAGATATCAGGCGGCTTTCGATGTGTTTAAGGCTGCAGCCAAATTGCCTCAATCCAGCTTAATTGTCAAACTGCATCCCCGCGAATTTTCGGACTCTGAGTACTATTTAAAGATTGCAAAAGAAGCTGATTGCACCAATTTTATTTTAGATACCACTTCCGATTTGTATCAATTGATTGCTTCATGCGATGTGCTGATTACCTGCTTTTCAACGGTTGGCACAGAAACAGTTTACTTTCATAAACCACTGATAATACTCGACCACCTAAAACAGGATATCATGGGATATGTCGCAGAGGGCGTGGCATTTCAGGCATCTGATGCCGAAAGTCTGACAGAAATTCTCTCCGGAGTTTTCTCAGGATCGCTTCAGATTAACCGTGAGAAGTACGATTCATTTATTGAAAAATATGCTTTTCAGATTGATGGGAAAGTGGCTGAGCGGTGTTTAAATGCAATAACAAAATCGGTTTAATTATCTTTTTCTGGTATGTTTTTTTCTGGCGGATTGGTAGGAATTGAAAATATGCAAGATGTAAACTATATCCGTTTTTGGTGAATATTCATATATGATTAGATAAGGAAACCGTTTAACTGACGCTTCACGAAATGAACCTTTTTTCTTTGGAAAACTTTCCGGATAATATTCAATTATTCCAAATACTTTATCCACAAATTCAATAAACCGAAATCCCAAACCAAGTGAAAGATTTTCATACCATTCAAATGATTCGTGAAGCTCTTTTGCAGCATGAGTTGAGATTACAATCTGACTTTGCATTAGATGTTCTCTTTAGGCAGACCTTTTTTAAAATCGGTCCAGGAGATTCCGGCATCCATGCCTGATTTTAGATCGGCCGACCGTTGTTCAATTTCAGCAACCAACTTATCATCTTTCCACCATTCATTCACATGATCAATATCGCCTTCAACAATTGTATAAATTGCTTTTATTTTCTTCTCATCAGCTGATCTAATGTACTCGTATAATTTTTGTCTTATTGTAGCTGTATCCATAATCTACTAATTAATCCAAATTTAAGGAATAATATTCAAGAAGTTATTGCATCCTGGCTGTAACTTCAATGTATTTTTCAATAGCTATTTCAAGCAGGTTTTCTTTTTGAAGTAGGATTTCAACGAATTCGCGAAAAGCACCTTCGCCACCTGCTTTTATAAGCCGGAGACTGGAATATTTATCCATGTAACTGGGAGCATTTGCCGGAATCGCGCTGAATCCAACCGCTCTTAACAAGATTGCATCATTCAGATCATCGCCGATATAGGCCACTTCCTGAAGTGAAACATTCAACTCTTCACAAAGCTTTTCTGCAACTTCCAGTTTGTTCATCACTCCCATAAACAGGTGGGTTATTTTCAGTTTTTCGGCACGTCGTTGAACGATCTGAGTGTTTTCGCCGGTGATAATCCCAAGTGGAATATCAAGCAACCGGAGGAAAACCACGCCTGCACTATCCGAAGTATTGAACTTCTTCATTTCATTTCCCGTCTGGTCGTAATACATGCCGCCATCGGTCCAAACACCGTCAATATCGGTCAATACAAGTTTTATTTTCATCCTAATAATTTACGATTTTACGATTTACTATTTACCAATTAGTTGAAAATCAAAGATATTAATTGGCTTTTTCAAGTCTCCCCTTTTGGGGGAGATTTACCCGCCTGCCTGTCGGGCAGGGAGGGGGCTGAGCATTTCAGGATAAATGATTTCATTGGCAGGAATAGCTTCTCGTGCGATTTTTCCAACAATCCGGTGTCTTTCAGCCCACTTAAAACCATCACCGGGACTAAGCAAATGCAAGTCATTCTCAGTAATCAGTTCACCTGCCGCAATGTTTCTGAGTGTTGCAACCGAGCGTTCAAGTTTGAAGCGTGTGGCTTTAACTTTTTCGCTTACGAAAATAGCGTTTTCGCCGATGGCATACTCGGTATTGCGAATGTCGCGCACCATACGCCAGATTCCTTCCGACTCAAGCGATCCGCGGTGGTCGGTGCCTTTCATGGTACGGTCGAGCGTGATGTGTTTTTCGATGATTTCGGCACCCATGCCAACGGCAACGGCCGGCATCAGGATTCCAATGGAATGATCTGAATAACCGATTGTAAATTGCGAATAATTATCTTTCAGAAATTGAATGCTCAATAAATTGATATTCTGATATTCAGAAGGATATTGCGACAAGCAATGCAAAATACTTATTTCTGAGTGGTATTTGGTAATGATTTCAAGCGCATCGTCCAATTCTTTTTTACCGGTCATTCCAGTCGAAAGAATCATCGGAATCCCGGTTTCAGCCATGACCTCCAGAAGAGGAAGATTCGTCAGATCGCGGGAAGCAACTTTCAGCCGGTCTGGGGTGAACAGCTTCAACATGGAAAGGCAGCCTTTGGCACAAAGGGTTTCGACAACTTCCAATCCTTTTGATTTGGCATACCGGTAAACTTCAAAATGCTGTTCGTCATTCAATTCCAGAAAAGCCCGGTGTTCACCGTAGGTTTTGCCGAAGGAATTCGGATTGTCGTAAGGACGATGCATTTCGGAGGCGGAAAGTTCCTCATTCAAATCGCGGCGCGTCATCTTAACCGCATTCATCGGCATCAGGTTCTGTCCGAAAAGCTTGTCGATCACCGGTTCGGTAACCACATCAATGAGCTTTTTGGCAATCTCAACTTCGCCGTTGTGGTTCTGTCCGATTTCGCCAATAATATAAGTTGATTTGGTCATTTTCTTATTTCTTATTTCTTTTTATTTCGGCTTTCATCAGTTCCAGAATTTCAGGATGCCGGTCAAGCCAGCTGACGATTTCCGGAATACCAAAATTAGGATTTTCCGCGCTGATTGCAGCATATAGTTGCTGCTGAATTTCAAAATCTTCAGGAGTGTCCAGTGTCATCCGGATATCCGTTCGCGAATAAACCAGCTGATCAGCCGGAATAAACTGAACATTGAACAGGGTCGGATTAGCATAAATGTAATTGGTAACATGTTCATGATACAATTTTTCGGAAGTCAATTTCTGAGCTTTTTCAAGCGCATCAAGCCGCACGGCTTCTGTCCAAAACCCGAAATGAGTCAGAATGGATGGTTTATTTCCGGCGAGTTGAAAACTGAAGTAATCAGCATCTGATTTCCCGAATTCAGTGATCAGAGTTTGAATCCCGGCGAAATCCAAAAACGGATTATCGGCACAAACGCGAATGATTTTCCTGAAGTTATTTTGTTTTGCTGCCTGAATAAAACGGTCGAGCACATCATTTTCTGAACCCCGGAAAACCGGAACTTCATGTTTGGCTGCCAAGGCGCAAATCCGGTCGTCGGAAGGATTGGTTGTAGTAGCCAATACTAATGGAATCTGAAGCTTTTTGACTTTTTCAAGAAGCAAATCCAAAATGGATTGCTCCTGATAAAAAGGCAGGATCACCTTTTCGGGCATTCGGGTTGAACCGGTTCGGGCTTGCAGTATGATTCCTAAATCAGTCATGATTATTTGATGATTTGGATTTGTTTGAGAAAGTTGTTTACAATCTTATTCAGGTCGTCCGAAACATGAAACAGATAATTCAGTCCGATAAATATCCCACTGATAGCAAAACATCGGACAATCAGGTCAACCAGAAAATGGAAAGGCAAAACCGGAATGATTTTTCCGACAGCAAAGGCCAGAAGTCCGGCTCCCAGGCATTTCAGATGCGTCAAGCGGTAAGGGAAAAGATTCATACTCCGCTTCAAATAGAAAACCCGGAGAAGTGATGCACTCGATACCGACAACATGGAACCAAGCGCTGCCCCGTTCATTCCCCAAAGCGGAATAAATATCATGTAAAAAATCACGACCAAAAGCACCAGAACTCCCAGAGAATAGGTTTGAATTTTATACCGGTGAGAGGTGCCGATGATCTGTACGCTGGACCCGGTGGAGGCGACAATCAGACTCGAAAGCGAAATCAGGATGATCACCCATTCGGTTCCCAAATATTTTGGACCTAAAAGCTGAAAGATATTATTCAGGTTGGTCACGATCAGGATAAAAAGCAACAAACTGGCAAATAACTGATTGATGCTGCTTTTGTAATAAATATCTTCGATGGTGTCCATATCCTTGTCTTTCCAGGCATCGGCAATGATTGTAGATGAGATTTTTCCAAGCGCCACGCTGGGAATCAGGATGACAGTACCAAAAAAGAACAGAATCGAATAGATACCAGTGCTCGAAAGATCGGTGTAAACACTCATCATGATGGTGTCAATTTGTTTCAAAGCGATGCTGCTCACTCCGCCAATAATACCGAATACTGAAAGGCTGACCATTTCTTTCCGGAGATGTGGCGTAATGAAACCGAGTTTTGGCTGAAGATTGAACTGCTTCCGGTAAATGAGCAAGCCAGCAAGATACACGGCCGGAAGACTCAGAAAAAGAACAAATCCGAATACGAATTGTGAAAAACTGATCCATTTCAGGAAGAAAGCTCCAAGCAGAAAAAGCGTTCCAATCCGGTAAACAAAATCGCTCAGAATTGATCCGGTGGTGGCATCAAAAAGCATTTTATTGTAGGTATCGAGCATCACCGAAAACATCCTGAAAAAGATAAGCGGAACCAAGTACCAGATGTATTTCATTAAAAGAGCCGATTCTTTCGGATTGTGCTCAATAAGATAGGGTTTCATGATCAGAAAGGTGATCAGCGAAATTGCAAAACCAACGATTCCAACCGACAGGGTAAGAAACACAAATCCGTTGTGATTCTGGTCTTTGTCCCTGAAATACGGGAAAAGGCGTTCAATGACTTTTGTAAATCCAAGCGTTGAAAATTGAGAATAAACCGCTGAAACTGCAACCAAAATTGCAATGAGTCCGATTTGTTCCGAAGAGAGCAGTTTGATCGACAGGATGGTATAGAGGAACCCAATGGCAACGCCAAGGTAAGAGTAGATTGAACCCTTGATTGTTTGCCTTTTAATTACGCCCATTTATTTTAGTTATTGACCTAAAAAGGTTTATTTTTGCTCCGCACGAAAATACGAATTTAAAAATTACACCAATCAATAATATGGATACAAAAAACCTCCTTCGCAAATCGGGACCATATCTCATTGCTATTGTGCTGTTTCTGCTGATCAGCGTGATGTATTTTTCACCTGTTCTGGAAGGAAAAAAATTGCAGAGTTCAGACGGAACCCAGTTTAAGGGAATGTCGAAAGAAATTGTGGATTACCGCGAAGCCACCGGAAAGGAAGCACTTTGGTCGAACAACATGTTCTCCGGAATGCCGGCCTACCTGACTTCAACCATCTTTTCGGGCGAAATCATTTCGACCATACAAAAGTCAATCACAGCGATTTCGCAACCTGTAATGATTCTCACCTTTAGTTTTTCATTCTTTTTTATCCTTTGTTTATTGCTCGACATTGGCATCTGGACTGCCTTTGCTGCCAGCCTCGCCTATGGTTTTATGACGTTCACTTTTGTGGTGATGGTTACCGGCCATTTAACCAAAGCACACGCATTAACTTATACCGCCTTGATTGTGGCCGGAATTCTGGTTGCTTTCAAGAAAAACAAAATCGGCGGCAGCCTGATTGCAGCCCTTGGCCTTTCATTGATGTTAAGTGCCAACCATCTGCAAATGACTTATTATGTGGCGATCATGGCATTGATTCTGGGAATTACTTACCTGGTTTTTGCCATCCGCGAAAAAACGCTTCCTGATTTTGCAAAAACATCCGCATTTTTATTGTTAGCCGTTTTGCTTGCCGTTGGAACCAATTTTTCGCGACTCTATACCACCTACGAATACGGCAAATACTCCATGCGCGGCCAGTCGGATCTGAGCCTGAACGGAGAAAACAAATCAAGCGGACTGGATCAGAATTACATTCTCGATTACAGTTACGATATGGGTGAAGCCATGACCGCATTTATTCCCCGTTTTAAAGGCGGTGGCATGAGCGAACCATTGAGCACCAGTTCAGATACGTACAAATTTCTGTCTGAATCTCAGGGAGAAGGACCTGCAAAAAAAATGGTTGAAGGTGGAATGCCCATGTATTGGGGAAGTCAGCCGATTTCGGGAGCACCATTCTATTTCGGCGCTGTCCTGTGTTTTCTGTTTGTGTTGGGAATATTTCTGGTAAAAGGGAAAGATAAATGGTGGCTGGTTGCAGTTTTTGTTTTTTCTCTGCTGCTTTCCCTCGGGAAAAACTTCTCCATTTTAACCGATCTAATGCTCAACTATTTTCCCGGATACAACAAGTTCAGGGATGTAAAAAATATCATCGTTATTCAGCAATTCGCCATGGCACTGCTTGGAGTGTTGGCGATTAAAGAAGTTTACCAGCGAAAAATCACCAACGGGGAATTCATGAAAGGCCTGAAATATGCCTTTGGAATTACAGGTGGTTTGGCCCTGCTATTTGCCATTGTTCCTGGCATTGCAGGTAGTTTCTCCGGAAGCACCGATGCCCAGTATATGCAAATGGGATGGCCGAAAGAGTTGATTAATACCTTGATTTCCGACAGGCAATCTTTCCTTCGTGAAGATTCCATCCGTACCTTTATATTTGTGACGCTCGCGGCAGCCAACTTGTGGGCCTGGTGGAACAATATAATCAAAGGTCAATATGCGATTGTTTTCTGGGTCGTTCTGATTATCGGCGATATGTTGCCGGTTAATAAAAAGTATTTTAATAACGACCATTTCAGCTCGAAGAAGGAAGTTGCCGTTCCGTTCCAGAAAATGACTGCTGATAAAGAAATCCTGAAAGATAAAGATTTGTATTATCGCGTACTGAATCTCCAGAATCCTTTTGCCGATGCGCGGACTTCGTATTTTCACAAATCGCTGGGTGGCTATCATGGAGCCAAAATGAAACGCTACAACGAATTGATCAGTTATGCCATTCAGCCTGAAATGCAGGCATTGATTGCTGGATTTAAAAACCCTGCTTCGATTGATTCGGTGATGAATTTTTTGCCTGTAATCAACATGCTTAATACCAAATATTTCATCTACGATCTGAACAGTGCTCCATTAGCAAATACTCATGCATTAGGCAATGCATGGCTCGTGAAGAACGTCAAACTGGTGAACAAGGCTGATGAGGAAGTGACCTTGTTAAAGAATTTTGATCCCAAATTGACTGCAATAGTCAACAAAAGTTTTGAGAAAGATTTAGCCGGATTTAACTCAGGTTCAGGAGAAGGTGAAATAAGACTGACCACTTACCAGCCAAATTACCTGAAATATGAGGCTTCGGTGAACAGTGGAACGCAGTTGGCTGTTTTCTCGGAGATCTATTATCCGAAAGGTTGGAAGAGTTTCATCGACGGCAAGGAAACTGCGCATATACAGGCCGACTATGTGCTGCGTGCAATGGTTATTCCTTCAGGAAAACACGAAATTGAATTTAAATTTGAACCACAATCGTATTATCTTGGAAACAAGGTTTCGATGGCCAGTTCGATTCTCTTGCTTTTAGCCATTGGCGGATATTTCATCTATGTCTATAAACAAAAAAAGTAAAATATAATGGCAGGCAAAGAACAACCCAAAAAGCTGAAAAAACGGATTTTCAAATCTTATCTGACTACAACCATCAGCATTTCAATGGTTTTATTCCTGATCGGTTTGCTTGGTGTTGTTTTGCTTAATGCCGGACGACTTGCCAGATATGTTCGCGAAAACGTCGGGGTAACGCTCGTTTTGAGTGAAGATATTCAGGAACAGGAAATTGCTGATCTCCAGTCATCTTTGAAATCAAGCAATTTTGTAAAGTCAGTTGAATTCACCGATAAGGAAACCGCAGCAGAGAAACTAAAAAAAGAGTTGGGCGAGGATTTTACCGGATTCCTAGGATACAATCCTTTACTTTCATCCATGGACGTGAAGCTTTATGCCGAATATGCAACTCCGGATAAACTGGGATTACTGGATAAAAAATTCATGGAATTCCCCAAGGTCAAGGAAGTCATTTTTCAACGCGACATGGTCAGTATCATTAACGAGAACGTTCAAAAGCTGGGATTTATTCTGACTTTTTTCTCCGCCTTGCTACTACTCATTTTTTTCGCACTAATCAACAATACCATCCGGATTTCGATTTATTCGCAGCGCTTCATTATCAATACCATGTTACTTGTCGGTGCAACCGACCGGTTCATCCGTGCACCGTTCGTTAAACGGAGTGTCAAATTTGGAATTATTGGCGCAATTATCGCGAATGTATTGCTGTTGATTCTCATGCTGGCCTACCAGTCGGAACTTACCGGAATCATTGACATGAATGATTTTAAGATATTTGGATTAGTATTTGTGGTCGTGATTTTAATGGG
Organism: uncultured Prolixibacteraceae bacterium; assembly: GCA_903865775.1. Lineage (GTDB taxonomy): Bacteria > Bacteroidota > Bacteroidia > Bacteroidales > Prolixibacteraceae > Aquipluma. Next base: position 16,895 of record CAIPKZ010000167.1, read on the forward strand.
AATGATAATTTCATGGGTGTCAACTTATCTGGCAGTGAACAAATTCATCCGGTTAAAATTTGATGAATTGTTCTATTGACATTCAATATGCGAAGTTTGAATATTAATTTTTTCAGCTAACTTTGTAAAAAATTTAGAAAATGGCAAAGAAATATTTTGAGAATATGGAAGGATTTGCTCTTGGCAAAGAAAACTTAAAACTACTGTTAATCGGTTTTGCTTTCATTGTGTTTGGCTTTGTGCTGATGGTTGGCGGAGAAAGTAGTGATCCCTCGGTTTTTAATCCTGAAATATTCAGCTTCAGAAGAATAACACTTGCTCCTATGGTCGTTCTTTTTGGTTTTCTATTCGAGATTTACGCCATAATGAAAAAGCCGAAAGAATAGAAACAGGACTTGTTTTAGAAATTCTTAAAACGCACTCTTCCCAACCAGAAAGAATTCTGTATCTGACTATATCCAAGGTTTATTGTTGACTTCCGGCCTTCGATGGATATTTTAATTTATCGAATAAAGGGGAAATATCAGACAGTTTCTGCTCCGTTTCACGTTCAGTGCATACTCCATCTTTAATTATTCTTTCATTACTTAGCTATTTTGGTATGCAATTGCTATATTTGCGGCCTGAAATCCGGATCTTTGGCCCGATTACAAATCACTAATTTTAAAGCGTTTCAGGATGGGGAGATCCGTTGACGAGTATGATTTCCAAAAGGGCGAAATTCTCCTTTTTAATAAGGAACTGGATTGGACTTCTTTTGATCTGGTTCGGAAATTAAGAAATTTTATTTGCAGGAAAACAGGAGTTAAGAAGCTGAAAGTTGGGCATGCCGGAACATTGGATCCCAAAGCCACCGGACTGATGATCATTTGTACCGGAAAGGAAACCAAGAACATTGATTTAATTCAGGCTAAAGAAAAGGAATATATTGCAACAATCAGGTTGGGCGCCACCACACCTTCTTACGATTTGGAAACGGAAGAGAATGAAATTTTCCCAACGGAACATATTAGTATTGAGTTGATAAAAGAAAAACTGAACGATTTTATTGGCGAAATTGATCAGGTTCCGCCATTGTTCAGTGCAGTAAAAATAGACGGCAAACGGGCCTACCTGCACGCAAGAAAAGGAAGTGATATAGTCCTTCAGTCAAAAAAAATTACGATTTCGGATCTGGAGATTCTTAACTTTTTAAACAATGAGATCGTATTACGAGTTGTATGCAGCAAAGGAACCTATATCAGATCATTAGCCAGAGACTTGGGCCTTGCCCTCGAAAGTGGGGCATATCTGGTTGGCTTACAACGAACGAGAATTGGTGATTTGAGAATGGAAGATGCCTGGAAACTCGAAGATTTTATGGACCTTTTCAAGGCCGACACAAAAATTGAGAATTAAAAATAAAAGCTATATATATGAAATTATCAAAGTTTAAATACGATTTACCTGAAGAATTAATTGCCTTGCATCCGGCTGCAAACAGGGATGAGTCAAAATTATTGGTTTTGAATCGGGCTACAGGAGCAATTGAGCACAAGGTTTTCAAGGATATTGTTGATTATTTTGGGGATAAAGACGTATTTATCTTTAATGACACCAAAGTTTTTCCTGCACGTTTATATGGGAACAAGGAAAAAACAGGTGCTGAAATTGAAGTTTTCCTGCTTCGTGAATTGAACCGTGAGCAGCGTCTTTGGGACGTTCTGGTTGATCCTGCACGTAAAATCCGCATCGGGAACAAATTGTATTTTGGTGAAAATGATTTGCTCGTGGCCGAAGTAATCGACAATACCACTTCGCGCGGCCGTACACTGAGATTCTTATTTGACGGACCATACGAAGAGTTTAAGAAAACACTTTATGGTTTAGGCGAAACCCCACTTCCAAAATTTATAAAACGCGCTGTTACTGCCGATGATAAGGACCGCTATCAAACCATTTTTGCAAAGCACGAAGGTGCCGTAGCTGCTCCAACAGCAGGACTTCATTTTAGCCGCGAGCTGATGAAACGTCTGGAAATCAGTGGAGTTAATTTCAGCTATGTAACACTTCATGTGGGATTAGGTAACTTCCGGAGTGTTGATGTGGAAGATTTGACCAAACATAAAATGGATTCGGAACAAATTTGGATTTCAGAAGAAGCCTGTGATATTGTAAATACTGCACGGGATGCCAAAAAGAATATTTGTGCCGTGGGTACCACAGTCATGCGTACAATAGAAAGTTCGGTTTCAACACAGGGACACATGAAACCTTATGAAGGATGGACGAACAAATTTATTTTCCCTCCATACGAATTTAGTGTGGCCAACCGTATGATTACCAACTTCCATTTACCACTTTCAACACTTTTGATGATGGCTGCCGGGTTTGCCGGGTATGACAACCTGATGAAAGCCTACAAAGAAGCAATTAAGGAAAAATACCGCTTTGGAACTTATGGCGATGCTATGCTGATTCTGTAAGAAAACCACAATATATGAAACTGAAATCCCCGTCAACTAAGTGCTGGCGGGGATTTTTTATGCTTTTCCTTATTCCTGATTATCAATTTTCATCGTCCAGTTTTCATCATACAAAAAATCGTTGTACGGGAAACGGGTGATGTGAATCTTTTTAACTTGCTCATAAAGCGTCCGCTTTAAATCTTCGATATGGAGTTTTTTCGTTGCAGAAACGAACAGTGATGGCGTATTGTTTTTTGACATCCAGCTACTCTCCCATTCTTCCAGCGAAATATTCCGTTTGGTTCTTGGACTCAAATCATCCTGATGTTTTTCGACGTAAGTAAAAGCATCAATTTTGTTGAATACATATATTGTTGGTTTATCACCGGCATTGATTTCGTTCAGCGTTCGGTTCACCACTTCAATCTGTTCTTCAAATCCCTGATGCGAAATATCGACAATGTGCATCAGGATATCCGATTCGCGCACCTCATCAAGCGTCGATTTGAACGACTCGACCAATCCATGAGGTAATTTGCGTATGAATCCAACGGTATCAGCCAAAAGAAATGGCAGGTTTCCAACCACCATTTTTCTCACGGTAGTATCGAGTGTTGCAAAAAGCTTGTTCTCAGCAAAAACATCTGATTTGCATAGCAGATTCATCATGGTCGATTTGCCCACATTGGTATATCCAACCAAAGCAACACGAACCATTCGTCCACGATTTTTACGCTGAGTCGACTTTTGTTTGTCAATTTTTATCATCTGCTCTTTCAGCAAGGCAATTTTGTCGAGAATAATCCGGCGGTCGGTTTCGATTTGCGATTCACCCGGTCCGCGCATACCGATACCTCCACGCTGACGCTCAAGATGTGTCCAAAGTCGCGTAAGTCGTGGCAACATGTATTGATATTGGGCCAGTTCGACCTGCGTTTTGGCATGGGCCGTTTGCGCTCTCCGGGCAAAAATATCCAGAATCAGAAAAGTCCTGTCTAATACTTTGCATTCGAGTGCTTTCTCTATATTTCGGAGTTGGGTTGGACTCAGATCATCATCAAAAATGACTGTGCCAACATCATGAGCTTTGATGTATTCGCTTATTTCTTCAAGTTTTCCTGATCCAACAAAAGTGGCGTGATTGGGAATATCCAGACGCTGCAAAAAGTGCTTTTTTACCTCTGCACCAGCTGTATCAGCCAAAAATTCCAGTTCTTCCAGGTACTCTTTGGCCTGACTTTCATCCTGATTCCTGGTGATCAGACCAACCAAAACGGCGGTTTCTATAATGGGTGAGTTTTCAATCATATTTTTAATGCTTACCAACAGAAATCCTGATTCCAATAAAACAAGGACAAGAGATCTTTTGAAAATTTAATTTATTTGAACGGCAAAGATAAGACAATCTTAAATGCAATTTCTTACTTTCGGATCTTCATTTATTTTCAAATGCTTATCTATGAGTAAAGAAAGGAAATTAGTCCGGACACTTGGTTTAGGCTACGTTATCATTTTTGTGATTGCAAACATCATCGGATCAGGGGTATACAAGAAAATCGCACCAATGGCAGCTGAGCTTCACTCGTCGGTGTGGATATTGGCAGCATGGATTGTCGGTGGTATAATCACGCTTTTCGGTGCATTAAGCAATGCCGAAGTTGCCGGATTACTCGCCGATACCGGTGGCGAATTTGTCTACCTGAAGAAAATTTACAACCGTTTTTTTGCATTTATATATGGCTGGTCGCTGTTTACTGTGATTCAGACTGCAACAATTTCCTCTTTGGCATACGTTTTTGCTCAATCGCTAAACAGCATCATCCCAATACCTGATTTATTATCCTCCATGCAACACTTTTCGATCGGAGGAGTTTTCTTTCCTTTTCAGGATTTTGGGGTCAAACTGGTCGCCATCTCGCTGATTTTGCTCCTGACTGGTCTCAATATTTCAGGCCTGAAAAGCGGGGCCGGAACCAGTAAAGCCATCCTTTTACTGGTATTCACCGGTCTGCTGGTGATCGTTTTATTTGGATTGGGCAGCACGGTTACCCGACCAGCCAATTTTCTGGATATGAAAGAACTGAGCACCGGAGCGGTTACATTTTCCTCCTTTTTTACGGCCATGCTGGCTGCCTTCTGGGCCTATCAGGGATGGGTTTCTGTTGGATTTATCGGTGGAGAGGTTAAAGACCCTACCCGAAATATTCCAAAAGGAATCGTGATGGGAGTTTTTGTAGTCATCTTCATTTACCTGTTGGTCAATGTGACCTACTTAACGCTCTTGTCTATACCGCAATTGGAGCAGATTCATGCGGCAGGCAATCAGATTGCAGCCGTTGAGGCGGTGCGGAGTTTCTGGGGAACCGGCGGGGTATTGTTTATTTCCCTGCTGATTCTGGTAACGACTTTGGGTTGTACCAACGCCAGTATTCTCACCGGTGCACGCCCCTATTATGCAATGGCCCGCGAACGGCTTTTCTTTTCGGGCATCGGAAAGCTGAACAATACCAACGTACCGGGAAACTCGCTGTTGGTGCAGGGAATATGGGCCTCGGTGCTTGTTTTATCCGGAACGTTCGACCAGCTGACTGACATGATTATTTTTGCCGTCTTTATATTTTACGGAGCCACAACGTTGGGTGTGTTTATTTTGCGCCGAAAGATGCCCGATGCTCACCGGCCATACAAAGTCTGGGGATATCCGGTGGTTCCGGCCATTTTTATCCTTTTTTGCATCGGCTTGTTCACAAATACTATTGTCGCCCGACCTCGTGAAGCCGCCATTGGAATGACACTTATTTTATCAGGAATCCCGGTCTATTTTTTCCTGAAACGGAGATATTCGAAAAATGGTGATGCTCCTGAATAGAGGATAAATAGATTTGTCTGTGAATTAATTCGAATTGAAAATCCCAATATTCAAAAAGCAGTAATACAGGGTTCCGCTAATGGCAACAGTGATGCTATAAGTATTTAAATCAAGAAAACCATTTATTTTGGGCGAACCTTTGATGCTGTAAATGGAGACAGCCTTGTTGCTTGTATTCCAGGTTAAAGACATACCTGACAGCATATTTTAGTTTCCGAGATATAATCTGATGAAAAAAGCGGCTTTGCTTCCTATCAGGTTGACAATGCCCGGTAAATCATGTATTGTTCTGTTTTATCAAGATATTCGACTCAATTATCAGTCCATTTTGAGAAGATCTTTCTTGCACATCCATTCTCCACATTTTCTTCAAAACCATATTCCATTAATCGTATAAATATGAGTTATATTATAATTTTCCGCTGGATTAACTCCTAAATTCGACAAGTTATTCCATAAGCTTAATTTATGTTCTAACACCTATGGAACTGAATATTATTTCAAACAATATTTCATTTAACTCCCAAATGATTAAAATATGAAAGAATTCAAACAACTTAATCTGGAAAAGTCCATTGCTGAATTCGCCTATGCAAAGACCTTGATACCGGGAGGAGTTATGGGTATTCGCAGACCTTATAATTTCGTGGAAGGTGAGTATCCGATTTATTTCGAAAGCGGTAAGGGAAGTCATTTGACTGATATTGACGGCAACGAGTACATCGACTATTTATGCGCTTATGGACCAACCATTATTGGTAACCGCGAAGAAGAAATCGATAACGCGGTAATCCAGCAAATTCAGGAAAAAGGCTTTTGCTTTTCGTTATGCCAGACCCAACAGAACCAGTTGGCTGAAAAGATGAAGGAACTCATACCATGTGCAGAAATGAGCATATTTGTTGGAACCGGTTCTGATGCCACAACACTTGCCACTCGTATTGCCCGCTCGTACACCAGCAAAAAGAAAATCTTCAGATGCGGATATCACGGCTGGCACGACTGGTGTGTGGAAGTCAAAGGTGGCGTTCCTGAAAAACTTTACGAAGATGTGCACGAATTTGAATACCACAATCTGGACGAACTGAAAGAATTATTCAGGGAATTCGGCAACGATACCGCAGCTGTAATCATTACTCCGTTTGGCCATCCGCTGGCCATGGAGATGCAGGAGCCGATGCCGGGCTTTCTGGAAGGAGTAAAAGAAATTACCCATCAGTACGGGGCGGTATTGATTTTTGATGAAATACGGACAGGCTTCCGCGTTTCGATTGGCGGTGCTCAAAAATATTACGGTGTTACTCCGGATATGGCCGTTTTCGGCAAGGCCATGGCCAACGGATATGCCATCAGCGCGGTATGCGGAATAGCTGAGATCATGAAAGAAGTTGAAAAGAAAGTATTCATTTCATCAACCTTTTTTCCGAACAGCCTGAGTTACGTAGCAGCTCTTAAAACTATCGAAATTTTGCGGCGCGATCAGGTGATTGAAAAGGTGTGGGAAAAAGGAACATACTTCAACCGTGGCATTGAAAGGTTATTGCAAAAGTATCCGGTGGGTGCGCGCATTTCAGGAATTCCTCCGATGATGTTCATCACTTTTGACAAGGATGAAGCCAAACAATACAAATACAAGAGAACTGATTTCTATACTCAACTGATCCGAAGAGGTGTGTTTTTACAACCTTTCCATCACGGATACATTTGCTACCGGCACTCGCAGGAAGATCTGGATTATACCATCCGCTCCATTGAAGAATCATTACAGTACGTTCAGAATAAGTATTAAGAAGGAGATAATGAGTACAAAAAACTTACAAACCGGACAGGGAGAACTTTTCATGTCGCCCAATGTGGAAGATGCACGGGCCTTCTTTCATCAGAAGAAAAAGCTGATGACCAACAAACTGACTTCGGTTAAAGAGGCCGTTGAACGCAATTTGCATGACGGCGATTACTTAGCTATTGGCGGTTTTGGTGGTGTTCGCATACCCACTGCGCTATTGCACGAAGTCATTCGTCAGCAGAAAAAGAATTTGGGATTTTCAGGGCATGTGGCGACACACGATTGCCAGATTTTAAGCGCAGGTGAATGTTTTGACCGTTGCGATGCGGCTTACATTGTCGGGCTCGAAGCGCGCGGACTTTCAACCAATGCGCGTCGGCTGTTCGAATCGGGTACTATCCAGGTTACCGAATGGAGCAATGCGGCTTTGTCATGGCGTTTTAAAGCTGCCGCGATGGGCGTGCCTTTTTTGCCATGCCGCTCCATGTTGGGTACCGATACCTTTAAATACTCGGCTGCCAAAGAAATTGAATGCCCGTTTACAGGCCAGAAGCTGCTTGCGGTGCCTGCCCTCTTTCCTGATGTGGCTTTCATCCATGTGCACCGTGCCGATATCTATGGCAACTGCCAGATCGATGGCATTCTGGTTGCCGACGACGATATTGCAAAAGCTTCCAAACATGTCATTGTAACGACTGAAAAAATAATCGATCACGAAGAAATCAGGCGCGAACCTGGTAAAACCATCATCCCTTTCTGGTGTGTTGATGCGGTGATCGAAGTGCCATTCGGTTCCTATCCAGGGAACATGCCGGGAGAATATTATTCCGACGAAGAGCATCTGGCCGAATGGTTAAAGAAAGAGAAGAATCCGGAAGAATTTGCAGCTTTTATCCGGAAAAACATTCTTGAGACAAAAGACTTCTACGAATATTTGCAGCTCAATGGCGGCATTCAGAAAATACAGAAACTTCATCAAACCGAACACCTTTTGTAAAATGGAAGCATACTATAACAACATGGAATTGATGGTGACTATTGCATCGCGCAATCTCGAAGACGGCGCAGTAGTGGTTGTCGGAACAGGTGTTCCCTGCGCAGCGGCCATGCTGGCCCAAATGACACAATCGCCAAATCTCACCATCCTGTTTGAAGCCGGAGGTATTGCACCTTTGCTTCCATCCATGCCTATTTCGGTAGGCGATTCGCGAACCACTTACAAAGGGCTCAAATCGACCTCCATGGCCGAAATCATGGAATTTTGCCAGGCCGGAATTGTTGATTACTGCTTCCTGGGTGGAGCTCAAATCGACCAATATGGCAACCTCAACTCGACCATGATTGGTACCGATTACAACAAACCGATAACCCGTTTCCCCGGAAGTGGCGGAGCAAACGATCTTGCCTCGCTCTGCTGGAAAACCATGGTAGTTACTCCTCAGAACCAGAAACGCTTCGCAAAAACGGTTGATTTTGTGACCACGCCCGGTTATTTGCAAGGAGGGAATTCCCGCACCGAAGCGGGACTTCCGGTCAATACCGGTCCGTATAAAGTAATTACCGACATTGGTGTTTATGGCTACCATCCTGAAACCAGGCAAATGATGTTGCTGTCGCTTCATCCCGGAAAAACGCTGGATGATGTGAAAAACAATGCCGAATTCGAAATCCTGATTCCTGAGAAATACGAAATTACTGAAGAACCTACCGATTTCGAACTAAAAATCCTGAGGGAAAAAGTGGATCCCAACGGATTGGTTATTGGCAGAAAATAAGCTGAACTGCAAACCTGAAAGTCAAGAATTAAAACTAACGAAAAAATCTATCAGCTATGAACAAGATGGTTATAACCTGTGCGGTATGCGGAGCAGAAACGACTCGTGCGCACAATCCGAATTTACCCCTTACTCCTGAAGAAATAGCCATCGCAACCTACGATGCTTTTCTGGCAGGAGCTTCCATCGTGCATCTTCATGTTCGCGACGAAAACGGCGGACCGACGCAAGATCCTGAAGTTTTTAAAAAAGCTATCCGGCTCATCCGTAAAAAATGCGATATCGTTATCGAAATCACAACTGGCGGAGCTGTTGGAATGACCGACGACGAACGCCTGCTGGTTGTTCAGGAATTGCAACCTGAAATGGCTTCGCTCGACTGCGGAACTGTGAATTTCGGCAACGATTATATCGTCAATACACTTCCCACCATGCGCCGCTTTGCCCGGGAAATGATCAAATACAATGTCCGGCCCACGCTCGAATGCTTCGACATTTCACACATTCAAGCTGCTGACATCCTGATCAAGGAGGGATTGTTGTCGCCACCCTATTATTACGGTTTTGTCATGAACGTACCGGGTGCAGTTCGATATGACGTTGAAACGCTGCGATTTTTTGTGAACCGGATTCCAAAGGGCAGCTTGTGGACAGTCATGGGAGTAGGCAGCGCATGCCTTCCGGCTCATTATGGCGCACTGGCCGTTGGTGGGGGATTTATCCGTGTAGGATTTGAAGACAACGTCTATTACACCAAAGGAGTTTTGGCCGAAAGCAACGCACAATTAGTTGCCCGTACGGCTAAAATTTCAAGAGATGCTGGTCTCGAAATTGCCACACCGGCCGATGTTCGCGAAATGTTTCAACTTAAAGGGATAAACTAAGAATGATCGAAGTCAGAAAAGGAGGAAACCCGTTTGGAAGCCATCGGGTGATAGAGCCGAAAGGCGTTTTGCCTCAACCGGCCAACCAGATTGACAATTCAATGGACCGAATCTGGGACAATGAAATCCTGGTTGATGTGGATATTTTAAATATTGATTCGGCAAGCTTCACTCAAATCAAGGAAAAAACAAAAGGCGATATTGAAGCGATAAAAAAGGAGATTCTTTCGATTGTTTCGTCTCAGGGAAAAATGAAGAATCCGGTGACTGGTTCAGGAGGAATTTTCATAGGTACTGTTTCGAAAGTCGGTGATGCCTTGCAGGGTAAAATTGATCTGAAACCAGGTGACCGCATTGCTTCGCTGGTTTCACTTTCGCTGACTCCTTTGAACATTGAAGAAATCATTGAGATTAAAAAGGATATCGACCAGGTAACTGTTAAGGCAAAAGCTATTTTATTTGAAACCGGTCTTTATGCCAAACTTCCAGCCGATATTCCGCCTTCGCTGTCAATGGCTGTTTTGGACGTGTGCGGCGCACCCGCTCAAACGCAACGTCTGGTAAAAAAGGACGACACCGTTGTCATCATTGGTGCCGGAGGAAAGTCAGGAATTCTTTGCGCCTACATGGCCAAACAGCAGGTTGGCCCTAAGGGGAAGGTCATCGGAATTGAATTTAATGACCAGAACATAGCGATATTAAAATCGCTGAACCTGTGTGACGAAGTGGTAAAACTGGATGCCACCAATGCGCTCGCCTGCTACGAAATGATCAATGATCTGACTTCAGGAAAAATGGCCGATGTGGTAATCAACAATGTAAACATTCCGAATACTGAGATGGGGACTATCCTGATGTGCCGTCACCGGGGAGTGGCTTACTTTTTTAGTATGGCTACTTCGTTTACCAAAGCGGCTCTTGGCGCCGAAGGAGTTGGGAAAGACATTGATATGCTTGTAGGCAACGGATATGCCGTAGGCCATGCTGAACTTGCCCTGTCGATTTTAAGGGAAAGCAAAGAAATAAGGAAGATATACGAGGAATTGTACAGTTAAAAATTCAGTCTATGATAATAACTTTTCAAAAGGTAGAATATAAACACATCCCGTTATACAAGGATGTTACCGCCGAACAATGGAACGACTGGAAATGGCAGATGCGTCATGCCATTCGCGATGTTGAAGCACTTAAACAGGTTGCTGAACTTTCGGATTCCGATATTGAAAATCTGGCGGAAACGCTGAAGAAGTTCAAAATGGCGATTACGCCGTATTATGCTGCCCTGATGGATCCGGTTGATAAAACCTGTCCTGTTCGGATGCTGGCCGTTCCTACCCTGGATGAATTATACACTGATGAGTTCGACCTGGAAGATCCGCTGCACGAAGACGTTGATTCACCTGTTCCCGGATTAACCCATCGCTATCCCGATCGTGTTTTATTGCTGGTAACCCACCAATGCTCGATGTACTGCAGGCATTGTACACGCCGAAGAGTGGTAGGCGAAACCGACAGTCC
>CAIPKZ010000168.1 GCA_903865775.1 uncultured Prolixibacteraceae bacterium
AGGTAAGTTTTTGAAAACATCGTTAGAATAATCCTTATCAGGGTTTTTTGTAATCGCAGAACCATACACGAAAACAGAATTATCTTTTTCGTATGCACCCAACACCCTCCACCCGTTTGAAGGAGAGTCAAAATTGAATTTTTCTAAAATTTTCCCTTTTGTTGAAATTCGAACATAGGTATAATTGGTAGGTTTTGGATCCGAATCTTTATTAAACAATCCGCTTGGAGCAAATACGACAATCCAATCTCTTGGAAGATCATCGTTTGATACATTCGCATCGTCATCCTGAAGAGGCGATGAAAAAACAATCTTTTGTGGATAAGAGAAATCAATCTTGTCAACAGTGTTTATATTCACCTCGTTGTCACAACTCATGATGTCAAAATTCATCATTTCATTGTGTGTCTTTTTTTCTGGCTTCCCTGCAATTACCAATACAGAGCTGTCTCTTTCTATCTCATAAGCACAGGTATAAAAGTATTTCATATTATCTTCGGTTTTTGGCTTTACTTTTTCAAGTTGCTTTATATTTCTGTAATATGTTCCGGTTAACCAAACCCAGGTACCAGTTGTCTGTTTTTTTCTGAAAACCAATTTGCCGGTCATATCGCTGGATGCCGTTAAGCTGTTTGTTACAAATGATTCTCCCTTAAAATTAAACCACGACCAACGACTTTTTACCTTATCAACAAACTCTTCTTCTTGAACTGTGTTTATCAAATTCAGATCTTTGTCGTAGGTGTAAATTTCGTATTTGATTTTATGTTTTGTTGTAGACGACAAAACATAAATCATGTCAATTGTTCCCTTTGTCTCATTGGTTTCAATATGCGCCAGATAACCGTTTTTGGCTTTGCGCGAAACGTCGTACGTCTTTTCTAAAATAGGGACTTGAGCCGATGCCTGAACAGCTGCAAATATGCAGAGCGTTAAAATAAAATAAGTAACATTTTTACTTAGCCAATTCTTTGTTGTTTTGTTGTTTTTTCGAATTTTCAGTTTCATCTTTTTCGTTTTAAGTTAATAGTATTATCCTCAACTAGGTATAAAGAAAACACAGAGCTCCCGACAGTGTAATTGCTTAAGTTACCTCAAAACACCTGTGTGATTGGAGACCTGCCCGGAAACTCTGTGATAATTCCTTGTGTTTTCAGCAAGATGTCTTGAAATGTATGTAAGCAATTACATGAGCAAATCTAGATGGAATGAGATGCCGGGGGAATACAGTAATCTGCGTAATCGCCTACGACTTTTACCGTATATTGGCGGTTTTGTGAGATTGTCTGATCAAAAAGATATAGTGTCATGCTGAACTTGTTTCAGTATCTGTATATTGATGAGGCCCTGAAACAAGTTCAGGGTGACAGAAAGATGGATGGTAATATTTTGTTAAACAATCCCGTTTTTAATGGCATAGCTGATCAGCCCGGCAATGTTGCTGACATTCAGTTTTTTCATGATGTTGGTGCGGTGAGTATCGACTGTGCGGTGACTGATAAAAAGCTTGTTCCCGATTTCCTTGTTCGAAAATCCTTCAGCAATCAGTTGAATGATTTCTGTTTCGCGGTCGGTGAGCAATTCAATTTGCGGATTGGAATCCTGAAGGCTGTTTTGATTTTTATTCAGAAGCGATAGCGTAACTTCCGTGGAGAAATACTGATGTCCGCCGGCAACTTTCCGGATGGCATTGATCAATTCATCCTGAGACGAACTCTTTAGCAAATACCCGTTTGCACCAATGTTCATCATGCTTTTAATCATTCCGGCTTCGTTGTGCATCGAAAGAATGATGACTTTTACGTCCGAGCCTTGTTTCCTGATTTCTTTGAGTGTATCGATGCCATTCATGACTGGCATATCGATATCCATCAAAACCACATCAAGTTCCAAAAGATCGAGTATTCGCAAGGCTTCGCGGCCATTGTTTGCTTCACCCGCCACAAAAATTTCATCCGAATTTTTCAAGAGGGATTTCAGACCATCAATGATGATTTGGTGATCATCAACCAAAAGTACTCTTATCCTGTTCATAGTATTGGTGTTCTTATAGTTACCGAAGTTCCTGATCCCGGTTCAGATTCGTAATGTAAATGTCCTTTAATGCCGTCAATCCGGCTGGCTATATTCAATAATCCGATTCCGTTTTTCTCTTTTTTCTCCACATCAAAACCAATTCCATTGTCCGAAACATTGAGCACCACGTGCGATTTTACTTTAACCAACTGCACATTCAATTCGCTTGCTTTCGAATGCTTAATTACATTGCTCACCAACTCCTGCAGCACTCTGAAAAGAATGAGTTCGATTTGAGAGCCGATTCGTTCTTCAAATCCTGAATGTTCGAATTGATAAGCAATCTGTGAATGTTCAAGATTGAGGTTCAGCATTCCTTCAACTGCCGGAATCAGGCCAAATTGTTCCAGTTCTTTCGGAATCATCTGATGCGAAATATTCCGGACTTCCTTCCCGGCATTATCGAGCATTCGTTCTATTTTTTGAAATTCAGAAGAAAGTTCCTTTTCGGAAGTTTGACTGGTCAGATTTTGGTAATTCATTTTTATGGCGCTGATGGTTTGACCTACTCCGTCGTGTAATTCCTTGGCGATCCGTCGCCGTTCTTCTTCCTGTGCCTGAAATACAGCACTCATCCGGGTTTCCTGTTCGCTGATTCGCTCGGCATTTGCTTCAGCCTTTTGTCGCTGCTGGTGCCGGTAAAAGAGGAATATTCCGGCACCAATAATCGATAGAAAAACAAAAAATAACAACCAGATTTCAGTCTTTCGCTGACTTAGTTTGATTTCGGTATTCTCTTTTTCTGTTTTTACCAATTCCAGGTCCTGTTCCAGTTTGTCAGTTTCATACTGGCTCTGAACATCCAGTATTTGCTGCTTGATTCGCGCATCATAAACTGAATCCTTGGTGGCAATATAAAGTCTCATCAGCACAAATGAGCTGTCAAGTTCGTTCGTCAAAGCTTTTAGTTTTGCCAATCCAAGCAGGGCGCTCAGCTTCTCGTCGATGGTTGAGATGTTGTTTGCGATAGACAATGAACGATTTAATACTTTAGAAGCATCACGGTATCTTTCTGTTTCGGTATAAACAGTTCCAATTCGCGAAAGTGTTGACGATATTCCTTTCAAATCGCCCAACCTTTCTCGTATTTGTAGTGCTTCATCAAACAGTTTAAGTGCCTGATCGTATTTTTTCTGGCCCATAAATATGTTGCCCATATTGCTGAGGTTGGCACTGATCAATTCCTCAATCTTTAAACTTCTCGAAAGATTGATTGCTTTTTGGTAATAACTGACCGCCGAAATTGTATCGTACAATCGAACATAGACATTGGCCATATTTCCGTACGAAGTTGCTTCGCCCGCCTGGTCTTTCATTTTGACGCGGTATTCCAAAGCTTTTTGATGGTATTCAATTGCTTTGTCGAGGTTTCCCAGATTCTGGTGAATAATGGCAATGTTGTTTAGTGAGTAGCCAATCCATTTATCCTGACCAAGTTTCTGATAAATTTTCAATGCAGCAATCTGATGTTCAAGAGCTTCTTTCAAGCGGCCTTGTTTCTGGTCGATGATACCCAATTTGTTGTAGATAGAGGCAATTCCGGGTTTATCGTTCAGTTGTTCCCGTATTTTAAGCGATTCGTTCAGTAGTTTGGTTGCCCTGAGATATTGGGCTTTATCAATAAAAATAATTCCGATGTCGTTGCAGGCCTGCGCAATTCCTTTGGGATAATTGAGTTCACGGGCAAGTTGAAGGGCTTGTTTACCAAAATTCAGGGCAGAATCTGCCGAGACAAAACGATAGTCCCAGCATAAATCGCTCAGTAATTTGACTTTGTTGGTGTCGGATTTGGCAAATAGTATTTGCTGAATGTGTTCTTTGGTATTTCCAAACAGTGGGTTTATCTGAAAATACGCACAAAGTATAAAGGTAAAAATGATGATGACCTTCATTTCTGATTTTTCTTTTCATAAACATATATTTTGTGAAAAAGGTTTTTGAAAAGGAAAAAAGATACGAATTGATTTTATCGACTGAAACTAAGTATGAGCTTTTACTGGCAGGCCGGAAGAGTTTTAATCTCTTTTTTATTTGCAAAAAAATCATTCCATTCGTTAGATTCCCAAACCGGACGGTTGCCTTGTTCGTCAAAAAGCTGGCAATACATACACGACCAAACTCCACAATAAACGTGATAATATTTTTGACCTTTGTACTCAAGGATTGTGACATCAGTAAATTTACATAGATTAAATTCGGAAGTTAGTTCTGTAATTTTTGTCTGAAGCCATCCTGGAAATTGATCAGAAGTAGAATTTTCTTCCTTTTTACAGGAATCAATCCCCAGAAGAAAAATGATGAGAAGAATAGTAACGAATCGTCGCATGACCAGTTGGTTTTTGCTAAAATAGAGTTAAATTTCAATAAAGATATTGTTTTTTAGGAATTCGTTGCGTCCGATTGTTCAACTTTGCATCTACTTATTGGTAACCAATTTTTTTTAATGATTTTATCCAAAAATGATAGTTTAAATAGCAATTCAGGTGTCGGAAAGTATCCAATACTAAAACAGTTGATCTGGCTGGCTTTGCCGGTGATCGGATCGTCGTTTATGACTATGGCTTACAATTTCATCAACATGATTTTTGTTGGCCGCTTGGGAAGCGATGCGGTTGCTGCAGTTGGTTCAGCTGGTTTTTTTATGCATTTTGGATGGGGATTGTCGTCGTTACTGACAGTCGGCGCAGGTATCCGGGTTTCGCATGCCATTGGCAGCAGAGATATTCATCTGGCTAAAAGCTATGTGAAGAGTGGTATTCTGGCGGTTATTGGATTATCTTTGATTTATTACATCATATTATTTTTTGCCCGAAATGAGCTGATTGGCCTGATTCAACTCAATAATGCTGATATTGAACATGCAGCTTCCGGATACTTGCTTTTAATTGGACTTTGTATTCCGTTTTCATTTCAGAATCTGTTTTTCACCAGCGTTTTTATTGGTTCAGGCGACAGTAAATCGCCGTTCCGGATTAATGCAACTGCATTGGCAATCAATATACTGCTCGATTATATTTTGATTTTTCAGGCCAAAATGGGAATAAACGGTGCTGCATTCGGAACCATTATTTCACAGGCTATCGGAACATTCATGTTCCATTATAAACTGAAGGATTCAGCTAGTCTGAAACCTACCGGAACCGCATTTCAAAGTTCACTTCTGAAGAATATCCTCAGAATGGGAGTGAGTACAACTTTTCAGCGGGTTTCGTTCACCATTGTAGCCATTTTTATGGCGCGGATCATCAGTAGTTGGGGACCAACAGCCATTGCAGTGCAGAAAGTGGGTATACAAATCGAGGCTATTTCATTTATGACTGCCGGTGGATTTTTAGCTGCATTGTCAACTATTTCCGGAATAGCGTATGGTGCCGGCGATTACCGGAAACAATGGCAGGCTTTTCGTTCAGGTATGCTTCTTGCGTTTATTCTCGGAACTATTACTTCTGTTATTATAATTGTTTTTGCCGGGCCTCTATTTTCCATTTTTCTAAGCGATGCCGAAAGCGTGGCCATTGGGAGCGAATACCTGTTTATCCTTGGTTTTTCGCAACTGTTTATGGTAATGGAGTTAATGGCAACAGGAGCGTTCTTTGGTTGGGGAAAACCTAATATTCCGGCGATTACAGGCGTTGCACTGACCTTGCTGCGGATTCCGATGGCCTACACATTTATCAGCCTTTGGAAAAATGAACTTTCATCGGTTTGGTGGAGTATCAGCATCAGCAGCATGTTAAAAGGAACATTGCTGGTTTTATTATATGTTGTTCTTTTTAAATCATTTCTCAGGAAACAAAATTTGAAAACCACATAGAACACATCGTTTTACTTTTTTCTAATTTCTATGTGACCTATGTGGTTCAAACAAAATATACTATGACACAATCGATTTTCAATTCATTAAAAGGAAATATCTGGCTCGAAGGTTTGTTTGGCCTCGAAAAGGAAAATATACGAGTTGATCAGTCGGGTATACTGGCAATGACGCCGCACCCCCCGGTTTTTGGGAATAAGCTGAAACACCCCTTCATTACGACTGATTTTTCTGAAAGTCAGGTTGAAATGATTACCCCGCCGCTTCCTGAAATTGGGCAGGCAATTGGCTTTCTTGAAACCATTCACGATATCGTCAGCCTCGAACTGAAAGACGAATACCTTTGGCCACAGAGTATTCCGCCGATTTTGCCTTCCGATCAGCAGATTCCGATTGCCGAGTATGGTGAGGATGGAAAGGAAGCCCGAAAATACCGTGAATTTTTGGCAGATAAATATGGTCCGAAAAATCTGCTCATCTCCGGTATTCATTTCAATTTTTCGTACAGTGAAAAGTTGCTCGAGTTGCTTTACCGGAAAGCCAATCCATCGGTTTCGTTCGACGATTTCAAAGATGGGGTTTACCTGAAAACTACACGTCAGATCTTACGCTTGCGATGGTTATACATTTTACTTTACGGCAACAGTCCGGTAACCGATCCGTCAGCAGAATTACGGTGTAAAAAGGCTCCTTATCCAATTAAAAGCGACTTAATTGCATTATCAATCCGGAATAGCTGTTTTGGATATCAGAATTTCGATGACTTATTTCCGGATTATGGCTCGGTTTCAAAATACAAGGAAAGCCTAGGACAAATGATTAACAGTCAAAAGATAGTTGCTTCCAAAGAATTATATACGCCGGTACGACCCAAATTTGTCCGGAATCCTGATCACGTTTCTTACCTCGAATTCCGGTTCATAGACATTGATCCACTAACCAAGGTGGGTGTTTCTCCGGAAGCGCTTCGTTTTTTGCATACACTTGCCATCTTTGGTTTGCTTACCGATGAACCGGATGATTTTGGAGAAGAGGCTCAGAGTGTGGCAAACCGGTATCATAACGAAGTGGCACTCCATGGTCTGGAAACAGAAAAAATAAGCGGAAATCAATACCAGGTCTGGCTGGAAGGCAAATTGATAATCGATAAAGTAAGAGATTTGCTTGGAGAGTTAAACATCAATCATGCAGAATACCTCGATTCACTGAATCAGGCGATGAAACTGATTGATAACCCGAAGCAACGTAAAGTTCATGGGTTGCTGAAAGGCATTGAAAAAATGGGATACATTCCAATCCATATTGAATTGGCCAAACAATACCTGACTAAAAGTATTGCTAATAGCTATAATTTTCACGGATTGGAAGATATGGAACTTTCCACACAACTTCTGTTGAGAGAAGCTGTAAAACGTGGTGTTTCATTCGAACTGCTTGACCGGAAAGAGAATTTTGTGAGGCTCCAAAAGGATGGAAACATTCAGTATGTGAAGCAGGCTACCAAAACTTTGCTTGATAATTACGCCAGTATTCTGGCCATGGAAAATAAACTGGTGACAAAAAAAATCCTCAACGAACACAAAATCCGAGTTCCGAAAGGGCTTGAATATACCAGTGCTGATGAAGCAAAAGCTGATTTTTTGATTCATCAGGGTAATCCGGTGGTGATCAAACCGAACCAAACCAACTTTGGATTGGGAATCACTATCCTGAAGGAAAATACCGACGAGCAAACTTATCAACGAGCAATTGATATTGCTTTTGAATTTGATTCAACCATTTTAATCGAGGAATTTATCTCTGGGAAAGAGTTTCGCTTTTTCGTGATTGGCGATGAAATAGTCGGTATTTTGCATCGTGTTCCGGCAAATGTCACCGGCGATGGTATCCGGACGGTGAGTGAGCTTGTCGAACTCAAAAATCAGGATCCGCTTCGGGGAAAAGGTTACCGAACACCGCTCGAAAAAATACAGTTGGACGAGGCTGAAGCAATGTTCCTGAAGTCGCAAAACAAGGATTTCAATACGATTCTGGCTTCAGGAGAAGTGGTTTATCTACGCGAAAATTCGAACATCAGCACGGGTGGCGACAGCATCGATTACACCGACGATATTCCGGATTCGTACAAGCAAATTGCCGTTCGTGCAGCCAAAGCTTTGAATGCAGTAATCACCGGATTGGATATGATTATCCCTGATGTCTCTGCCGAAGCCACTGACGACAATTATGCCATTATTGAATTGAATTTCAATCCGGCCATTCACATTCATTGCCATCCGTTTCAGGGCAAAAATCGGAAACTGAATGAGAAATTGATGGATGTGCTGGGGTATTAAATTTATAGGGATTCTATCCAAATGGAGGGTAGAATCTCTATAATTATCCCTGTCTACATTAAATATTCATCTATTTTTCCTTCATGATCGACAGCTTTTCTCCCTTCCCACCCATATAAATGGCTATCAAAACTAAATCCGAATCTTCCTTGTTTGACCCATTGTGATTGGTATTCCTCATTTCAGCAAAGGTCGATTCTTCCTTGAATTTTATTTCCCGCTGATCTTCGAGTTCAACAGTCAGCGTTCCTTTTACGACATATGCAAATACCGGAATGCTATGCTTGTGCCAGCCGGTTGATTTTCCGGGAGGAATAGTAATTTTAAGCATGGTAACTTCAGGGTCGGCGACTTCCGGATAAGTAATCTTTTGCCCGATGGAAGTGGTGTCGGTACGCAGCAATTCTTTAATATTCAAGCCGCTGTATTGCGACCGTGCTGTTAAACTGAGAATTGCCAATAACGTCAGTGATAGAAAATACTTTTTCATAGCGATCGAGTTATTCTAATTTGATTTATAAAGTGTCTTTTTAAACCAGAAAGCCACATTCACCAAACCGATCATCACCGGAACTTCGACCAGCGGACCGATGACTCCTGCAAAGGCTTCTCCTGAATTGATTCCGAAAATAGCGATGGCAACCGCAATAGCCAATTCGAAATTGTTGCTTGCAGCGGTAAACGCTAGGGTTGTAGATTGCTCATAATTCGCTCCAATTTTCTTGCTCATATAAAATGAGCTGAAGAACATGACCACGAAATAAATCAGCAATGGAATAGCTATCAGCACAACATCCATCGGAATCTTCACAATGTATTCTCCTTTCAGCGAGAACATCACCACAATGGTGAAAAGCAATGCGATGAGTGTTAATGGGCTGATTTTAGGTACAAATTTGGTTTCGTACCAAAGCTTGGTTTTAACACGAGTTAAAATAAATCGGGTCAGGAAGCCTGCAATCATTGGGATTCCCAGATAGATAAACACACTTTTAGCGATAGCTCCCATCGTAATTTGAGAAACTGTATCGTTCACCGGAACTCCGAACCAACCCGGCAGAATAGCGATAAAAATATAGGCATAAACCGAAAACAACAGCACCTGAAAAATGGAGTTAAAGGCAACTAGTCCGGCTGCATATTGCGTGTCGCCTTTAGCAAGGTCGTTCCAAACAATCACCATGGCTATGCAACGGGCCAGACCAATCAGGATGATTCCATACATATAGGGCAGATTCGCATTGTTTTCACCGGGGAAAAGCTTGAAAAAGATAATTGCCAGGACAAACATCAAAATAGGTCCTATTATCCAGTTCTGAAACAAAGAAAGTCCAAGAATTTTGGTGTTGCGGAAAACATCGCCCAGTTCTTCGTACTTTACTTTGGCCAAAGGCGGGTACATCATAACAATCAAGCCGATGGCAATTGGGATATTAGTGGTTCCGGATGACATACTGTTCCAGAATTCGGCTACATTTGGACTTAGCCATCCGGCAAAAACGCCAATAAACATGGCCAGGAAGATCCAAAGCGTGAGGTAGCGGTCGAGAAATTTAAGACGTTTATTCATGTTTTTAATTTGTCAATTTGATAATTTGTCAATTTGTCAATGTGAAAATTCGGAAATTAAAAAAGTAATGCCCTTCATTGGCAGATTTCCGTATTATGTAATTGTCGAATTAATTGCGTTTTGATGTGCCAATTATTTTGTTAATTATTTTCTTTATGGGTTCCAATTCGGATAGAAGTTGGGTGGTGTCAGGAAGCTTTTTTGAGTGCTTGCATAGTAGTAGCCAATATTCAGTTTCTTCAACTTCTTTGGCTGAGATTTTGAATTTATGAATAAAGTCAGCCTTGCTTTCAGCATTCTGTGCTTCTCTTGCATTCGCACCAATCGATGTTCCTGATTTAAAAAGCTGATTCGAAAGGGCAAATTTCTTTAATCCATCAAGTTCATCACAAATATCAATGATTTTCAAAGCAAATTCAAAAGTCAGATTGATTATCACATTTTCTTTCGGTTCAGTTTCCATTTTCCAAATTATTAAGGTGTTGCTGCTAATTTCTTTTAGGCTGTTTTAATTTGCTAATTGTCAAATTTTCGAATTGACTCATTATAAAACTTCCAGAAACCTTCTTTAATCTCGTCGCGAACACGAATAAATTCGCTCCAGATAAACTCTTCGGTTCCAACGGTATGCGATGGATCGTCGAAGCCAATGTGTAAGCGGTGTTTCACCTTTCCGATGAATGCCGGGCAACTTTCATTGGCGCCACCACAAACGGTAATTACATAATCCCATTCGTCATTCAGGTATTTTTCAACCGAGTCGGAAGTGTGATGACTGATGTCGATCCCAATCTCTTTCATGGCGGCAACTGCTTTTTGGTTCAGTTTTCCGGAGGCTTCCGTGCCAGCCGAGCAAACGGTGATGTTCGGATCGAATGACTGTAAAAAGCCATGTGCCATTTGGCTGCGGCAACTGTTTCCGGTACAAAGAATAAGAACTTTCATATTTTGAATTTGAGAATGTGATAATTTGCCAATTTGTCAATGTTTGGTAAGTCGCTTCTTTCAATTACCGAATTGACAAATTTGCTAATTGATTAATTTACTAACAGATAAAGTCTTCCGGAAGTTGAATTTCTTCCAGAAACGATGTTGAAAGGGTTTTCATTTCTTTTACTTTCCGGGCATCCAGACAGTATTTCATTTTTACTCCTTCGATATGTCCTTTGATCAAACCAACTTCTTTTAATTCTTTCAGATGCTGATTAACGGTTGTGCGGCTTAGCGGCAACTCGTCAGAAATATCGCCTGAAATACAGTTTTTCGATTTTGCCAGAAATTGAAGAATCTGAAGGCGGGCCGGGTGGGCGAGTGCTTTAAAAAGATTCGCTTTTTCCTGAAGTGCTTCGTCGAAGAGTTCTGTTTTTGAGACTACCATGATCTTGAATTTTAAATCCGACGTAAATATACGTCAAATATCATTGCGACGTATATTTACGTCATTAAATTTTGATTACATTATTCCTTATCGTTCCCATTCCCTTTTATTATCTTCGCTGTATGATTTCAAAACCCAAACCCATATTTGAAAAGTGCATTTTCTGGGATGTCAACTTTGAGCAGATTGACTACGACGCCAAAGCCAACTTCGTTATTGAGCGGGTTTTTGA
>CAIPKZ010000169.1 GCA_903865775.1 uncultured Prolixibacteraceae bacterium
AAGTAAAACGGCAAAACTCCATTAATTGTTGGGTGATTTCAGTGTCTTTCGGGCTCTGAAAATCGATTTTCTATCTGCCCGTTAATCAAAATCATCCGATTCTCAGGAAAAACAGCTTAGTTTATGAGCAACTGCATGTTAATATCTTCTCGTTTTTTGATTTTTACATTTTGACATTCAGTCGATTAGCTGGCCTTTTAAACAATTGGCTGTTGATTAGTTATTTTGCGAAGATCGAAATGATGTATGCTGAATTTGTATATTCGCAATAGTGTACTTAAAACCAGTTTATGCCTTACAGGAGATTACCGAATACAGATGTGGCCAGGCTTCGGGCCATTGAAGCCGGACTGGACCTTGGTAAAAGGATAGCTATGAACAAGCTGGCATTCAGCCAACAAACACTCGAAAAACTGCAGGTTTTTTACCCGCTTTTTTTGGGAGCCATCCGTCAGCTAAATATCTCCAAACAAAATCAGTTTGATCGTTCGAAAGAATACGGGGAAATTTTCAGAAAATCCAAGCTTTATATTTCTCATTTTCTTCAGGTGGTAAACTTTGCCATTTTACGTGGTGAAATGAAAGCTGAGGTGATTGAATTCTATGGCTTGAAAATGAATTCAAAAGCAACCCCTCCGCTCAATCTGGAAGCGAACGTTTTAACCTGGGGCGAAAAGATTATTGAAGGTGAACAGAAACGGGTGATGCGGGGTGGAAGTCCGATTTATAGTCCATCGATTGCCCTGGTAAAAGTACATTACGAAGAATTTAAAGAAGCATATCATCACCAGAAAATGCTTCAGAATATAACCAACCGTGCTTCGGTAAAAGTGGCCGATTTGCGCGAACAGGCCGATGTACTTGTTCAGCAGATGTGGAACGAAGTGGAGAATTCGATGATTCACCTTTCGGACGATGAGAAACGGGAAAAAGCTTCGGAATACGGAATCGTTTATGTTTACCGTGCTTCGGAACAAAAGAAAACTGAAGTGGAAAATTTACAACAGAGTATTGTCTTTTCTTAATAAAAATCAATCAATTCGTGATGCCTGTGAGTCAACCTGACTCATGGGCATTTTTGTTTTAAACTGATCGGAGCGGTAGATTAAAAAAAGTAAAACCCCAACAAGAGATAAACTCAACATTACCAGCGGAATCTGCTCTGTTCCAGTTCCAAACTCGTCAATGTCTTTGGAGATCACCCCTTTGTTGATGAAATAATACCCCAAAACGCCCATCGTATTGTTCACAAAATGTGCGAGAATTGGCACCCACATCGTTCCGGTCCAAACCAGCAGATAACCAAACATGGCTCCCAGAAACATCCTTGGCAGAAAGCCAAAAAATTGCATGTGCATAGCGCTGAACAAAAAAGCAGTAATCCAGATGCTCCAGTGGTGGTTTTTGGTCCAGTTGGTAAAAATTCGCTGAATAACTCCACGAAACAGCAACTCTTCTCCCAACGCAGGCAAAACCGCAATCATGAAAAGATTGAACATCAAACCTGAAACTCCATCCACTTTCATGAATTTTTCAACCATAATTTTGGCAGCATCTTCCATGGTTTTCATCCAGTTTTCTATTCCTGAAAGTGCTTCAGGAAGCTTCATCTGACTGTTCATATCTCCCAGAAAGTTTATGAACGGGATGATTGCCAGCAAGCTGATGGAAGCCAGCAAGTAGGTTTGCCAACGGGTGGTGCGATTAATCATGAGATAATCGCTGAAGTTCCCATGAAAGAGCAAACCCAATATAAACGGAGGTACAACAAACAAACCGATGGATTGCAGAACCTGAAAATATTTCAGAAACCCGATGCTTTCCGGAGAGTTCATGCCTTCAGGTGACAAACTACTTGTAAATGTTGACAAGCCAAAAAATGGGATTGCAACGATAAGTCCAATGACCAGAAATGCCAGAACTGTAGCTACCATTACAAACAAGGTAAACATCAGTTGTGCGAAAGGTTTCATTCCCCGAAAAGCAGTAGTTGTCATAGCAATGGTTTTGTTCGGGGGCAAAGATACACAAAACAAAATTCAAGTCATTGGTCATCAAAAAAGGTCAGCAAAACTTGGGAAAAGCGAGAAGTCATTGTTGGTCATTTGCTTCGCGTCATTAACTGGAAAAACGTAGAAAAAATGACAATCAATGACCACTGAATGACATAATGACAACCAATTGCTAATAGACTGACCTTTATTTTCTATTGATTGATCAGCTCCTCCATTTCCTTCAAATGCAGATCAAAATGCTGCGGATAATATTCGACCATTTCCTGAAGTGAAATCAATTTAGATTCGCTGCTGATCCATTGATTGTTGAGTTTAGTCTGATCAACATTCCGGATAACATGTATTAAGTGGAGATTGGCATATTTCCAGAGCTGAACCAAATTGTACCAGTCTTCGTGCTGATAATCCTGAATGGCGATCCAACGGTCATTATTTCCCTCTGTGGCATAATTCGGGAACGACATCGGATTTTCGCGGTACTGCAGATGAATAATCCGATGGTTATTATTCGAGGCTGAATCGAACAAATGTCCAAGAATTTGCCGGATACTCCGGTCCTGACTGTTTTTCCGATCGCTGACGATTTCCTCCGGAAGGGCCAGCAGTCGCGGTTCCCAAACTTCTATAAGTTGTAAAATGGATTGGCAAATGTTTTCAAATGGGTTCATACTGATTTGTATTTTAGTTATGTGAGTTCAAAATTAATCAAACATTTCTTCAATTGACTTGTTCAACCAAAACACATTTATAAACACTTGAAATGAAAGAATACAAATTATTTACCCCAGCAAAGGTAGGTTCAACTGAAGTCAAAAACCGTGTAGTTATGGCTCCAATGACCAGATGTCGTGCCATTGGAAATGTTCCGAATGATTTAATGGCAAGCTATTACAAACTACGTTCCGGAGCCGGACTAATCATCTCCGAAGGAACTTCCCCTTCGCCAAACGGATTGGGTTATGCCCGTATTCCGGGACTTTTCAGCAATGAACAAACCGAAGGCTGGAAGAAGGTAACCACTGCTGTTCATCAGGATGGAGGAAAGATATTCGTCCAGCTGATGCATGCCGGAAGAATTAGTCATTCACTCAATATGCCTGAAGGTTCAGAGATTCTGGCTCCATCAGCAGTAAAAGCTTCAGGTCAAATGTGGACAGATTTGGCTATGATGCAGGACTTTTCTACCCCAAAAGCAATGACATCAGATGAGCTGGTCAGCACAAAAGCAGAATATGTAACCG
>CAIPKZ010000170.1 GCA_903865775.1 uncultured Prolixibacteraceae bacterium
AAATGAATGCTCGTGTGCGTGAAATGATAAAAGATGCACTGGAAAGTGATGGAGTTCAGGAAATTTTCAAATTGGGTGATGAAAATGAGACCGAGCAAGATCTTTTTGATGAAGATTATCTGGCTAAAATTGCCAAGATAAAGCTGCCCAATACCAAAATCAAATTACTTCAACAGCTTTTAGCTAAGGTCATTGCCGAAATAAAAAAGGTTAATAAAGTAAAAGGTGTTGATTTTACCCGGAAGATGCAGGTTTTGGTTGAACGATACAACCAGCGTGACGAAAGTGATGTGTTGCGCAGTGAAGTTTACGAAGAAATGGCAGAGCAGCTCACCAATTTAATTTGGGAGGTACACCAGGAATTTTCGGCTGGTGATTTGCTTGGAATTGATTTTGAGGAAAAAGCATTTTACGATATCCTGAAAGAGTTATGCATCAAATATGACTTCAAATATCCTGAAGATAAATTGATTGAACTCGCCAAAGCTGTAAAAGATTTAGTTGATGGACAAGCTAAATTCCCCGATTGGAACAAGCGTGACGATATAAAATCCGCACTAAAAGTAGGGTTGATATTGCTTTTGGATGAATTCGGCTATCCTCCGGTTGAACGTGACGAGGTATATGTCGAAATTTTTGAACAAGCCGAAAATTTCAAGAAGAATCAAACAAAATGACATTCTGGATGTCGTTTTGTTCTTTAAAAATATTGCGATACTTGTACTGTGAGTACGAATAATGAAATAAAATTAAAGAAACTTCTGGATTGTATTTATTATCCGTCAAAAATGCCAGAGAATTACCAGTCGTTCATTGGAAATTGCAGAATATAGGAAGATTAAAACACGATAATCCCAGAAAACAGAAGGAGATGGTTTCCGTTTTAGAAAAGGTGTTACTGGGCTGATTATAAATTGAATAAATATTTATCTGTACTTGTCAAATATTATCGTAAATTTATCTTAGATTTTTTACCACGGTAAAAAGAATTTAAAACAGCTTTTTTTGTTGTAGAGGTGGAAATTGAAAACCCTGGTCACTTGGCCGGGGTTTTTTGCGTTCATCCTGTAACTTTGGAAAGATATTCTTTCCTGTTTAAGGTTTCTTAAGTTTATTGAGTTATCAAAACATTTAGAGAGATACTACTCTCACTAAATTTATCACAAAGGTATTTCCGCATCCCGGAAAAGTCAAGGGTGGCTTCGGTAATCCTTTTCCCTTCGATACGCCTGTCGGCTACTCAGGGAACGGATCACCTCGCCATACTTCGTGCTCGGTCAAAAACCGAACGCTCTTCGACTGTTTCACGCTCAGGGATCGTTCGGTTTTGTGACATTCGCCCTTGACAAGAATCCGGTCTGCTCAATGTGCAATTGGCTCAAAATTAATTGGCGAGCCAGAAGCCTTAACAAATCCGCCGGGCAGCGGTAACTTTAAATGCAAACAAATTTATTTACTCCACGTGAACTGTTTAATTCAACCTTGTGTGAAATCGAAATCAGTTACAAACCAAAGTACAAAGCATCCGAATTGCCAAAGGTGGTTACTTCTGCCGATGCTTACGGTTACTTAAAGGATGTTTTCCCAAACCTGGATTACAGGGAATACTTCTACATCCTTTGCCTGAACCGGAATAACAAAGTATTGGGATACTGCCAGATTTCAGCCGGAGGTTTATGTGGCACAATTGCAGATGTTCGAATGATCATGCAAACTGCCTTAAAATCAAACGCATGCTCCATAATTCTAAGTCACTCACATCCTTCAGGAAACCTTATCCCCAGTGAAGCTGACAAAGATTTGACAAAGAAGATCCGCGAAGCTGGCAAAGTTCTCGACATTGCGGTTTTGGATCACCTGATCATTACTTCTGAATATTACTTCTCCTTTGCTGATGAAGGATTATTTTAGAAAATGGCTTCGGCCATTTTTTTGCTCGTTAAATATGTTGACTCTCGTTTGTCTTCTATTCATTCAGTTTTAACGAACCACATAGAGAGCTTTTCTTCTATCAATTCTCGCCCAAAGTTATTTACGCATTCCGGAAAAGTCAAGGGAGCTTTTCTCCTTCCGGATGGGAAATGAAAAGCTTGCTTCGCACTCGGTCAGCTTTTAACTTCTGACTCCGGACTTCTAACTCCGGATTCCGTTAAAACCAGACATTCGCCCATTGACAAGAATCCGGACTGCTCAATTGGATAGGGTTCAAATTAACAGGCGAGCCAGAAGCCAATAAAAAACCACAGGGCAGTGGTAAAACACAATGAATGATTTTTCAGATTGGGAAGTAATCGACACTTACAGCACCAGACAGGCTGTGGAAGATGGATTTTTAGTCCGTGTCGATGAGAAGATTTCAAAAGAGGCAGGTATCAAGTATCCGGTTTATCTGACCCGCGCGGTTTGGGATAAATACGTGGAATTGCCGGAAGGTTTTGAAGGTGTTCAAGATCTGGACGGACGGCTTTGGGACGTACTTTTCATGTTCATGTTCGCCGCCAGAGTATGTGACAAGGCAACACTGATGTATAAACTGAATGTGGTGCTTGCAGACAAAGGCGATTGGGAACCAAATGAGAAACTGGATCCTGACCTGGATGGTGACCGGAACATGCGGCTGGTTACTCTTAAATCGGTGATACAGGCACAGGATTTCGACGATCCGTCACCGGCCATTTTTATCATGAAACCATCGGAGGATTAATCATGGATACAATCGAACTGACAATGCCGGAATACCAACGATTAATGGATTCCATGCTTTGGGTTTTAGGTCCGTATCTGGAATCAGATGATCCACTGAGTGAGCATCCCCACCTTTTCGAACTTGGCGAATGTTACAATGAGCTGTACCATAAAATGCCTAAAACACAGGAACACAACTATCCAGAGCTATTTTTTTTCTAATCAAACAGGCGTGCCAGATGCCACAATAAGTCTCAAAGGCATGAGCAATTCATCATGGATATTACTTTAAACGAAAGTTGGATCAGTGGAAAATATAGCTGTGGAGTTATAGATACTTCGCTTGGAAAAGTTGAAGTATTTGACGATGAAGAAGGGTTTTTCGCACAGGATGAACATGCATGGGAAATCATTTCCGAAATCCATCGGATATGGGTGACTGGAGATTTAACGACTGAACAGGCTTTCCTGCAATGGATTTCATCAAATTTTTAATCATTAAACAATCAAACAATTTAAATCTACATACAATGGATTATTTAGTCTTAGGTTCAAATGGTTTTGCCCAAATGGGCGATTCTGCATTTTACGAGAAACTGAAAATTGAAATGCGGGTGCTACTGGATTACTTTCAATCGAGTTTTCCCATACCGCAGAAATTCAAAACATTAGCATATTACTCAGTCAAAACATTTCATCATGATTTTGGTGATTATCAGGAAATTGTTCTGTGGTATGATCGTGATTACATTGATTCTTTGGAAGAATCAGAAATCGAATCTGACAATGAACTCTTTGATTTGTTTTGGAGTTGGTTCCGGGTAATCGAATCAGCCGATCTTGAATCTGAAGAGTTGACAGATCAAATCAAGGCGGCTTACAACAAATCAGTTGATGTTTCCAAAGGTGAACATTTATCGGTATCAATTGCATCATAATAGAAAAGGGTGAAAAACCTTTTTTTTTATTCGCTCATCAATGTTTTCCTCAGTTAAACATTCCTGTTTTATAAGATTTTACTCTTGCTCAATTTAGCGCAAAGGAATTTCCGCATTCCGGAAAAGTCAAGGGTATACAAGCTCACTTCGATGGGGTCACTGAGCAGCGTAGCGTGTCGAAGTGGCCCTTGACAAGAATCCGGCCTGCTCAATGTTTTCGGCTCAAAATTAACCGGCGAGCCAGAAGCCTTAATAAATCCGTGGGCAGCGGTAAATTACGATGGAAAAGTTACTTAGTTTCGAAAATTACATGGATCAGTTGGCACGAAAGCATGGAGTTAGTCATGTATTCTCCGATTTCTTGGAAATGACCATTTGTGCACTATCACTGGGACAAATGGAAGACCGCTACGTTGAAGTTATTAAGAGATACAACAAAGATGAACTACATATTTTCTCCTGTGCGCTGGCTGCAGTAGTTATCGACATGGAAAACGAAGGGGAAGGGTTAAAAGATGTTTTTGGCGATTTCTTTATGGAACACATCAGTTACGGCAAAGCCGGACAGTTTTTCACCCCTGAACATATCTGTGAAATGATGGCATTGATTACAATCGGAGAAATCCGGGATGGTGAACGAATTGCCGATCCATGCTGTGGTTCAGGCAGAACGCTAATGGCAGCAGCCAAGATCAACCGGAATGCCCGATTTTATGGAGCCGACATCGACCGTACCTGTGCTATGATGTGTTTGGTTAATATGTGCCTGAACGGAATGTTTGGAGAAGTTACCTGCATGAATACCCTGACCAACCAGTTTTTCTCCGGATGGCAGGTCAATCCCCTTCCGATAACCGGTGTGCCATGCATTGTTCCGATTTCTGAAGACCAGTGTTATATGGTGCAGCAACTTCCCAGACACAATCTTGAACAGCAGAAGATCAAACAGCAAGAGTTGCCAGTTTTCGATCCGGTTGAATTACCACATACCGACAAACAGCAGGTTCAGCAACTGTTGTTTGACTTTTGATGTCCTTGGGAGCTTTTTGTTCATGCAATCTAGCTTTCTTGGATTTAACTCATTATTTTTTTTTGTGTAAAAAATCATCACTTTGGGTAGTTGTCCAGTTTAAACCGAATGTTGAAATTGCAATAAGAATTCTTAAAATCAGTCAATTCTTATAAAAAACGTTAATCGTCTGAAAGTTAAGTGTTAAAAATCTAAAAATTGAAATCTAATTAACTAGCGATTTATTATATTTCAAAATTGAATAGAGTTTTAATACTGTTTTTTAGAGTTTAGTATACTTTGTATGCACGTGTCAATAAAATTGACTCTCATTTTCTTTTCATGGGTTTGTTTTAAATCAAAACAAGGGAAATTGTATGAATCAACATTCGGTAATGGAGAAGCACAATCAGATTATTTCTGATTTGTCATTGAAACTGGAGAGAATTGAAGATTCTTCGGATAAAATTCTTGAGCAAGTGGAATTTGCAATTGCGCATTGCAAAAATGCGTTAGAACAGATGCGTGAGATCGTTTTTCAGGAAGGGTTCCCTGATCAGGAATGCGAGATCTATTTTTTCAAGAAACTGAAAACAGAAGTTTACCGTAGGCTGCTTTTTTATCTTGAAGTATTTGATATTCAAAGTAATTTGCCCATAGTTGACCGGCAGAGCCATATACGTTATTATAAAAAGAAGAGGAGAAAATATTTTGATTTCATGAAGGAACATCAGGCAGAAGTCCAATATCTTCAATGCGATTATAGCCATTTTGATAAAAACTACTTCACGCGTACATGCTCGGAAATTCCATTACCTAAAAGAAATGAATACTATTTGACTGATGAAAAATTTCATACCTGGCATGATCACACATTTTCTGCAATCATTGCCAATCAGATGCTCATTGAATATATTCAAAAAGAGATCAGAAAGCTTGATGGATATAAAATAGACACACAATTGCAAATCAAATCAAAATCTAAATGGACCGGCAAAAAAATATATTTAATTGAATTAGCATATGGAATACATCATACTGCCATGGTAAACGGGGGCAATTCCGAAATAAAAGACATTATTGAGGGTTTTGAACAAATGTTTGACATAGAGTTAAAGGAGCATTCCAGATCCTTTATTGAAATAAAACGAAGGAAAATTGAACGGACAAAGTTTCTGGATATACTGAAAAGTAAACTTGAGAACAAGATGAATGAGTCTGATTTGTAGCTTTTATTGAAATATTCTTATCGATTCAAATCAAACAAATCTGTATCAACTTCAATTCATATAGATGGTCTGATTAACAATGCTAAGATCAAAAAGCTTCAAAAAAGCTCAAAATAAATTATCAAACCATAATTTACTTAACCATATAAAACACCCAACTTGGGTACACCTTGGGAAAAAAGTATTTCTGAAATTTTGATTTTTGGAGGCATTCAAAATGAATCATTCAAAACTAAAAATTATGCCATCAGAAATTATTACAACAGACGACCTCAGGGAATTCAAAATTGAATTACTCTCCGAACTTAGAAAGATGCTCAACGAGCAACGTGGTCAGCCAGCCAAAAAGTGGCTCAAATCCTACGAAGTAAAAAAACTGCTAAGTATTTCCCCAGGGACACTCCAGAACCTGAGGATAAACGGAACCCTTCCATTTACTAAAATTGGAGGGCAGATGTTTTACGACTACGAGGATATCCGAAAAATGCTTGAGCCCACCCAGAAACAGAAAAGGTTTAGCTTCGATTTGAAGCGATGAACTACATCAGGCACCTGAACGGTTTTTTTGCACGGCTGGCCGAAGACAAGCGCATGTCATCCTATCACATCAGCCTGTATTTTGCCCTGTTTCAGCAGTGGAATGCTGACCGGTTTGGGGAGCAGTTTGTCATTACCCGGTCGGAAACAATGGAAATGTCCCGATTAGGTTCAGTTAATACATACGCCCGGTGTATGAAAGAGCTATCCGAATGGGGTTATATCCGGTACATCCCTTCATCAAACCTACATTCAGGAAGCCGGGTCTCTTGTATCAAATTTGATACTACAAATGATACAGCTGCCAATACTGAATCTGATATAGCATGGAATACCGGTATTGAAAATGATGCCGCTGCCGATACAGGAACTGATACCGGAAGGAATACCGCAACTCCCAGCAATCTCATAAATGATACTGCATGCGATACAGCAAGGAATACCGGTATCGAAAATGATACCGCTGGGGATACAGCAAGTGATACCGGAAGGAATACCAGTACTTCCAGCAATCGCATAAATGATACTGCAAGCGATACTGCAAGGAATACCGGTATTGAAAATGATACTGCTGGTGATACAGGAACTGATACAGGAAGGAATACCGGTAGTTCCAGCGATCTCAAAAGTGATACAGGAAGGAATACCGCTGGCGAAAAAATTGAAGGTGCCGGTATCAAAAATGATACTGCAAGGAATACAGCAACTGATACACCTTTTATAAACAGTTTAAACAAAAACAAACAAGAAGAAGAGTCAGTCAGAAGAAATCAAA
>CAIPKZ010000171.1 GCA_903865775.1 uncultured Prolixibacteraceae bacterium
AATAGACCATTTAGTTGTGATTTGCTTTCAAATTGTATCTTTATCGAGTTCTATCACATCGAAACCCAAATTCTACTGACGTTCACGGAAGTTGTGATTTGCTTTCAAATTGTATCTTTATCGAGTTCTATCACATCGTATGCCGTGTTTAGCATTCAGGAACAGCGACTTGCCGAACGTGACAGAAAACAAAAAAGCGGATTTTCTCCGCTTTTTTAATTTCTGTCATGTTGTTTTTTTGTTCTAAAACAGTTCCAATTGTTGGGCTATTCCGGGTTTATCGATGATCCGCCGGCTGAAAAACAAGTCCATCATTCCAAATTGTTTATCGGTTATCCGCAATATTCCGATGTGCCCGTATTCGGGCAGCATATTTTTTATGCGCTGGGAGTGTACTTCGGCATTCTCGCGGCTTGGAGAGTTGCGCATATAAATCGAAAACTGAAACATGGTAAACCCATCTTTGATCAGATCTTTCCGAAACTTCGCCGCAGCCTTTCTCTGCTTTTTTGTTTCAACCGGAATATCAAAGAATACCAGGACCCACATACAGCGATATTGGTTTAGTGCGTCGAACGACATTGTCCAAGAGAATAAGTACAGAATTCCGGATATACTATTTTACGCCGGCTTCCTTCGAAACATTCAAACAAGGAGTTGGTTGTCCGGCTTAGTGCCACCATTAAGGGGCTTTTTTTACCATCAATCAGAACATCACAGGTGGCAATACCCAGCAACCGGGCTTTTTGTTCGCGGGTAATCTCTTCCGATTCTATTGTGCCCGACGAAAACAATTGATACACCAGTTCGTCGCAAAACGGGCGGTAAGGTTCCATCACATCATCGGCCAAACAATAGGCATTGTATTTATTCCGGTGATGAATACCAAGGGTGGGTAACATTCCACTGCTAACTAAGGCGCGCGCTACGATGGCGCGCAGAACTGCATAACAATAGTTTAGATGTGCATTGGGTTCTATGCCGTACCTATCCCGGGTAAATCCGTGTGCGCCATACACTAATTTCCAGTAAACCGCTGCCGCGCGTCCTTCGGTATTGTCGGGGTCGCCCGATTTAATTTGCGGAACCAAGGCCAGCAACTGTTTATCTTCCATTCCGGCCCGTTTGAGCATGGCTGCCTGGTTCTCAATTTTGGCTTTAATGGTTTGTGCCCACAGATTTTTCAACAATGGTTCTGATGCAGCAATCTGAATCCGGAACCGTTCGGTTTGCACATGGTTCCCATCCAGTGGAAGCATCAGGCCCGATGGTAAATGTTTGGCATCACAACTGATCAGGGCTACATTCCGGTCGATCAAATCTGCTATCAACGCATGGGTAATTGTTATCTGATGGTTATCGAGTAGTATGACCGCAATATCTTCCAATGGAATGCTTGCTTTTTCGACCTGCGTTTCTGGATCAGTAATTTTTAATTGCTGGTCTTTTTTATTCAGGTATGCAGGATTTCCAAAATAAAGGGTTCGTTTGATCATGGGGGTTTGTTTTGGTTTTGATTTTGTTTTTAGAGGTTTCACCCGCGGGTGAAACCTGTATTGATATGCATAGTCATGCAAGATTTTGTTAGTCCACGGTGAAACCTGGATTTGATTAATGCAAGGGGATTTGTTATTTGATAATTGACGGCTAATAGGATAGCAATATCTTGCGCTGGAATTCTTGCTTTTTCAGAAAGTGTTTCGGGATCGGTAATTTTCAATTGCGTATTTTTTTTATTCAGACAAACAGGATTTCCAAAATACAGGGTTCGTTTGATCATGCGAGTTTGTTTTGGTTTTTGTTTTTACAGGTTTCACCCACGGGTGAAACCTGTATTGATATGCTATGTCTTGCAAGATTTTCTTCACCCATGAATGAATCCTGGATTTGTATTCATTCGATGATCATATCTTTTAGTTCGTCGAGATCAATTGTGCGGGAATGGTAATTCACATAGTTTTCTTTGGTACTGAACCAGTTCATCACTTCTTCTTTCTTTAATTTCGATGGTCTATCCCTGATAATCCGGTTGTAACTACTCCAGGGATATTGTCTGAAATCATCAATAATCCCATGTTTTTGCGGATTGGTATGGATGTAATGAACCAGATTGGCCAGTTGCCGGGTTGAAGAAATCTCCAGTCGTTTAAATGGTTTCTCGAACAAACTTCCTGTGCGTCGTTCCTGAATATTTATGGCCTGCGAATAGGCCGTAAAGAATCGTTGAAAGGCAAGGCTTACCGGATTGCTTTTTCTGGTATTAGAGGTTTCACCCGCGGGTGAAACCTCTAAAAATGATTTGATTCGTACCAGCAAATGAAAATGGTTTGGCAACAAACAAAAAGCATAGGTTTCGACTACCGGATCGAGGTATCCGGCATACAAGCGGATAAAGTATTCGTAATTATGCGACGAATAAAACAGGTTTTCCCTGTTGTTCCCCCGGTTCCAGATGTGATAGAATTTCCCGGGTTCAATCGGAATACGAAAGTTACGGGCAGGCATGGCGTTCTGTTTTAAAGTTTAATTGTTATACAGGTTTTACCAATTTGGTGAAACCTGTATAATTGATCTTCATAGTGAAATGTTGCCTAAGCGATCAACTTTTAATTTTATGCATATCTCTTTTATCGACCTTTTATTATATGAAGCTGTTTTTGAATCAAATGATCCCGAAAGCTTTTGTTTTTTGTCATTCCAACTCAGATCCATTTCTTTTGGATAAATATTTTTTGCGAAAGAGTTTTGGATAAAATATGCAGTTACGCCCGAAAAATCATTGACATTGTACAATCTTTCTATTTGATGCTTGTTTAATTTAGAAAAATCTATAAGATGTGGCATATCAAATTCTTCCACAGTAGGTAGATAAACCAAATCCAATGGAGACAAGAAATTTTGTAAGGAATATCCTTCGGTGTTTTTTTCAGGAACAGCTTCCAATCCTTGCTTCAAGCGCTCAATAACGATGTTTAAAGGAATTGTCTCATAGACCTTTTTATTGTTGCTGTCCGAATATCGAGCAAAATACAAGTTTGGAGCTCCTTGCACAAATTTACTTTGTTTATTGTTCTTCAACCCTAATGAGAATCTACTACTTCCCATTTCATATAGGCGAACCTTAAAAATGGGCTTGTGATTTTTTCCGTCATTTAATTCTGCAATATTTCTATTCAAATCTTCAAGTCCTTGAGGTGAGAATGCCAAATCAGCATTGTTTTGATTCTGTTTTAAATGCTCTTCGAGTATTTTTTGAATACCAGTGTCAGTTATTTTTCTTGTTTTTTCAATGGTGAAACTCGAATCTATATTTTTACGAGTTGCTGTCAGGAAATTTCCTTTTGATACATTTACCCACGGTAAATCTATTTTACCTGAAACCGTTTCTTCGTGTAATGACTTTCTTATGGCCCAATTTATCCCTTCTTGTTTTACTTTTTCTTTGACTTTTTTGCCATCTTTTTCAATCCATTTTTCGTAATTATTGGTTGCTTTATTGATTACTCGGAGGTTTTGCTTGAAGCTAATGATAATAGTTTTTAAAGCATTATTTGCATCAGTTGAAAAGGTATCCCAGGGCTTTTTGAACTCTTTAAACACGTCTCTTTCAACTTGCTTGTTTATTTTCTTGTCAAACCATGTTTCTCTACTCTTACATCTTAATTTGTTTTGCAAATCATATCTTGAAGTTTCTGATTTTGCAGATTGATTGTTGAGAAGGTTTACATGATCTCTCGTCATACAAGCAATTGCCAATGCATCCATTGCATGGTGCCGATGGTCAATTCTTTTCTTTTCGATTCTTTTTGAATCTGCAGGAGAATAGTCAACTGGTAAGAATTTTTGATATTGTTCGTTCCAATAAGTGAAGTCATCACTATTTGTCAGTTGATTCATCCTTTCAAAACGTGGAAGAATTAAATCATTCCAAACGGAATCCAAGCCCCAATCTTTTTTCAAAGCCGTGGTGATTTTACCATTTCCCGGAATCAGGTTTTTAGAATTAATTCCGTCATCCTCCTTGTCTGCACGGACAATATTGGATAACAGAGACGAAATATACTTACTGATATAGCGCGTGTCGTTCATTTGACGTGCTATCATTTGTTCTGGAATATCCTCCAATAAAAGGTTTTGTCGTTTGGTTTTATTTTTTGAATAGTGGTCTTTGACAAAGTCTTTGTATTCATTTTCAGTAAAGATTCTTGCCCTCTTGCCTAAACCCAATTCAACTTCCTGTCCAAAATATTCCTTAATAAATTCTAAACCGAGAAATTTATCTTTCAATTGATTTACGGCAGATTCACAAATCACTTTATTGTTAAAACTATTATCAAAGTAGCGTGATCTTGGTATAACGTGTTCTATTTGGTAATCTTCTGTGAATAACCGCCCAAGAGGAATCATATTTCCTGTATATGGTGAGCGATAGCGTTGTTCCAGCCATAATTTATAGCGTTGAAGTTCTGCTTTGGAAGGCTGAGCCGTTTTGCTGATTTTTAGAATATCTTCAGCAATTGGATACACAATAAATTCTTTTTTGTTTTCATCATACTTTTCATTATTCTGTAAAGCATATTCTTCATAAATCTTTAACGCGTCTTGTTGCATTGGAGAATGTGGCCGAACGTTCTCAACGAGAAGTTTTCCATCTGAATTTTCCTTCAACTCCATCAGCAAAGCTTTAATCCGCAAATTCGTAGCCTCGTTGTTGCTTACTTGCTCTGTCAGCCATTTACGGTCATCGGCGGTATTCTTCATTTCACGTCCCAACTCGACATGGATTTCATCGAAGAAACAGTTGTAGCTCTTTACATTTTTCTTCTTTTTTAAATCATAAACCATTGAATATGGGATATTACTCTTATTAGCATAGATTTCCCAAATGTCTTTAACAACTCGTAATGTTTCTGTGATGATTTGTTCAACTATTGGATTACGAAGTTCATGTTGTTTAAAACTATACAGATATTGCTGAATATCTTGTGACATTTGCCATTGATCTGAGTTCTTAGCTTCAGAATGCCGGTCATAGATGATATAACTTGACAACCAAATTGGCAAACCTTGAAAATGATTATTGTCAGTAAGATTTATGGTTTTCTCCCTAACACGATTCTTAATGTTCTCGTCATATTCGCCTGTAACTATTTTTTCTATTCTGACTTGAGATTTGTTGTCAATAGCTATCCAATTCCAATATTTACCCATTCGCAATAATGGTAAAATTTTTTTAATAGCCTTTTCGGAATAAGAGCCGTATTCGCTTTTGAAAGGTGGAAATTTCTCAAAGTTTGCAACGAACGAATCTTCATCTAACAAATATTTTTTTGCAAACTTACCAAGAGCCGATTTATATTCGTTTTTGTCGGTTACGGAATAGATTATGTGCCAAAGTTGAATTTCTCTTGTTCCTAATGACACAGTTATCTTCTTACCCTTATTTTCCCCTTTTTTAATTACTACATCTTCTATATCCGTAATTTCAAGAAAATCATCAGATACATCTGCTACTTTTTCCAATCTCCGCCTGATTTCATAGCCAGTTGTATTGCAAGGATATTTTTTTGATTTATCTTCTTCTTTCTCTTTAGAATCGTCAAAAACAAAATTCCATCGATACTTGGATATTTCTTTATCAACCTCTTTGTTGAATGCTGCCGCTTTTGCGTTTGGATATTTTTCTTTCAATATTGGAGAAAG
>CAIPKZ010000172.1 GCA_903865775.1 uncultured Prolixibacteraceae bacterium
CTTGCCTTGATAATGCAACAGCTTTGGCGTTAATCACAAGACTAATTGATTCAGTGATTTGCGAGTTCATATTGAATTCAATGATCCCGCTGAAACCTGATTCAAAATTGGCATTATTTCCCTCAAGGTCATTCTGAATTTGGAAGTTCTTATTCAGAGTTTGCTGAAATGCGTATCCCAGTCCATAAGTAAGTTCATAGGTTGTCTTATCTTCAACTTGATACGAAAAATGTTTTTGTCCTAAAAACAAGGTTTGGTAGAGAAACAATGGATCGAAAAACCCTGTTGGCTGATCGTTAATCATTCCTTTCCCAAGTGTAGTTTCAGCAGTAGTTTCCAAAAACAATCTGATTGCCGGCTTTTTGATCATTGGGATTGAAGGAGTAATGGATAAAATAAATGCATCCTGTAGCTTTTCAGTTGGCTGTCCTTTTATTTTGCTTTGTCCGTATTGCATAAACAAAGATGAACTCAGATCAAACTTTGAACCCACATAATCGAAATCTGAATTGACTGTACCCAACCATTGCAGGTTGGAGGTTGTAATCCCATCTGCATTAGAATCGCCATAAGTCAGGCCCAAACTTGGCCGAAGATGAAAATGAACTTTCTTTTCAGCAGATTCAGCAACAATTGAATCACTCTGAAGTGACATACTTCCGAATGTGACTCCGGAAATTGCATTAGATTTCAAACCGGAAACTAATACCAACAATATAAGAAGGATACAATTCTTCATTTTTATTTCATAAGGGTAACATGACCTGTTTTTGTATATTTTTTGGAAGGCATGTATTCACCATTTTCCACTGCCAGATTGAAGGTCGCCTGATAATGGGAGATACCACTATCTTTTGTAACTGCACTTGTTGAGGCATGAGATCCTCCAAAGCTCCACGAAACGATCACATCACAGTCGTCATCCTTTCCGTCTGATTGCAAAGAAAACTGACCATTGACGACATCTATGTTTTTTGACTTTCCGTTTCTTGTAACCATGACACTAAGGTCGCTGTATGACACTTTCCCGGTTGACGCTTTGGTTGGCGATTCTCTGACTGCTGCAGAAGAACTTTGATCCAATTCTTTTATGATGGTGAAAGGTTTATGCTGTCTTTTACCGGTTGGAAGTCCGCTTGCAGCATCCCTTGGGCTGATGGTTTCCTGTTCGAAGGTAATAGAACATGTGCCATCGGCACAACGAATTTTTCCGACACAAACAGTTGTAGCCTGAGCACTCGTTTTTTCATTGGTTTGGTTGCTTTTTGTCCTTGTTTTGGCAACCTGCATAGGTTCCTGTGAAAATAACTGGCTGTTTAGACCCACTGTTGCAACAAGTGCCAGGGCAATAAAAATTTTCTTTTTCATAAACTAAGCTTTTAGGTTTCTTGATAGTACTCTCAATAAAGACAAACAAGTCTTATAATTGTTTACTGTAACAATCCGGAAATTGTCTTAGCTATTCCAATTATTTTAGACGATGGATTTTTTCAGATAAGAATAGCTATTCAAAGAATGTTTCAATACATTTGATGGTTCAAAAAACGACTTCAATACTGGTGAATATGAATGATAATAACTGCCCAAACATTCT
Organism: uncultured Prolixibacteraceae bacterium; assembly: GCA_903865775.1. Taxonomy (GTDB): domain Bacteria; phylum Bacteroidota; class Bacteroidia; order Bacteroidales; family Prolixibacteraceae; genus Aquipluma. Next base: position 1,595 of record CAIPKZ010000172.1, read on the forward strand.
GATTGCCGAAGATGTGGAATCTAACTTTCTATATTTAAAAGCGGTGCTTAGCAAACTGAATGTTACGGTATTTTGGGCTAAAAATGGATTTGAAGCAATTGACATTTGCGTTCAGGAAAATTCGATTGATTTGGTGCTGATGGATTTGCAGATGCCGGAAATGAATGGATATGCAGCAACAAAAGTATTAAAGGAGAAGTTTCCACTACTGCCAATAGTAGCTCAAACGGCATTCGCTATGTCAGACGACCGCGAAAAAGCTCTGGATGCCGGTTGTGATGATTATCTGGCAAAGCCCATCAAATCGAAAGATTTGCTTTTAGTTGTCGAAAAATTTATCAGGTCTTAACCAATAAATACGATCACTTGAAAAAAAACGTCCATCTTTAATTTGATGGACGTTTTTTTGTCATTTAATGGTCGTGGTTATTACATATCAATAATTACTTTTGCCGGGATTAAAACGAATCCTGTTTTAGTTGAATCGACCAAATTACTTATCAATGAAAATGATACCATGGGAGCAGATGTAAATCAAAACAAACAATTTTTACTCGATCAGCGGTATTTGAAAATGGCTGTTGTATGGGCGCAAAATTCATATTGCAAACGGCGACAGGTGGGCGCTTTGCTTGTAAAAGACAAAATGATAATTTCTGATGGGTACAACGGTACTCCTTCAGGATTTGAAAATAATTGCGAGGACGAAAACAACCGGACGTTTCCGTATGTTTTACATGCCGAAGCAAATGCGATTACAAAAGTTGCCAAATCGAACAATAGCAGCGAGGGAGCTACACTTTATGTTACTTCCTCACCTTGCCTTGAATGTTCAAAACTAATTATTCAGGCAGGCATAAAAAGAGTGGTGTTCTATGACAGTTACCACATGGCTGATGGAATTGAATTGCTTGAGAAAGCCCATATAGAAGTCGTTCAGGTTGAGTTGGATTCATAAAAACAATAAGTCAATGAAAAATAATAAATACACAGTCTATATCCCGGTTTTACTTGCGATTGCATTGGCCGCCGGCATATTAATTGGAAACAGGCTGACACGAAATTCCGGTTCAAACACTGCTTTATTATCGACTTCAAAATCGAATAAGCTGAATGATATTATGGATTTGATTCAGAATGCCTATGTGGATTCGATTTCGACTGATTCGCTGGTTGAGAAAACTATTCCGCAACTGCTTAAAAACCTCGATCCGCACACAACCTACATTCCGGCCAAAGAGTTGGGCGGAGTGGAAGAAGAAATGCGTGGAAATTTTGGCGGAATTGGAGTCCAGTTTTCCATTCAGGATGACACCGTGATGGTGGTTGACGTAATTTCAGGAGGCCCGTCGTCGAAACTGGGAATCTTGCAAGGCGATCGCATTGTGACCGTAAACGACACCTTGCTCGCCGGAAAGGGCATTAAAAATGAGAAGGTCCTTTCGAAACTCCGGGGCGAAAAAGGAACCAAAGTTCGTGTTGGAATAAAACGCAAGGAATTCAAGGAATTAATCGCTTTTGAAATTATCCGTGGCGATATTCCGATTTACAGTGTGGACGTCAGCTATATGATTGATCAAACAACAGGCTATATCAAGGTTAGCCGCTTTGGCGAAAAGACCTATGAAGAATTTATGGCTGGCATGGAAAAACTTCAGGCTTTGGGCCTGAAAAGTGTGATCGTCGATTTGCGTGGAAATCCAGGTGGATACCTGAATGCAGTCATTAAAATGGTCAACGAATTTTTAGATAAAGGTGAATTAATTGTATATACCCAGGGCAATTCACAGGCACGAAAAACCTATCAGGCTGATAGTCGCGGAAAATTTCGCGACATACGGATTGAAGTATTGATTGATGATTTTTCGGCTTCGGCCAGCGAAATCTTTGCCGGAGCAATTCAGGATAACGACCGTGGATGGATTGTAGGACGCCGGTCGTTTGGAAAAGGATTGGTTCAGGAACAAATCCCTTTTAACGATGGAAGTGCCATCCGCCTCACTGTTGCCCGGTATTACACACCAAGTGGCCGCTGCATCCAAAAACCATACGACAAAGGAACCGACGAATATTATAAAGACATCATGACGCGGGCTATTCATGGCGAATCGCAGAAGGCCGACAGCTTAAAATATTCGGATACCGTGAAGTACAAAACACTTTCCGGACGCATTGTACATGGCGGAGGCGGAATTATGCCTGATTATTTTGTGCCGTCAGATACGCTGGGTTATTCTCCGTATTATGCAAAAATTACCCAGAAAGGTCTGGTTTACCAGTTTGCCCTCAATTATGCCGATTCAAAGCGAATAGAACTTTCGAAACTTACCAGTTCAGGTGATTTTGAAACTCATTTCCAAGGAACGGATATCCTTAAATTATTTCAGGATTTTGCCGACAAAAAGGGAGTTAAATCAAATGCCAAAGATCTGAAAATATCCTCCAAAATAATTGATTATCAGATTAAAGCTTACATTGCCCGGAATATCATCGGGGAAGACGGGTTCTATCCGATTATCAAAAACATTGACAAGACTTTGATTGAAGCGATCGAAAAATCCAAACTTCCGATTCAACAAAATTTAAGTTCTGCTGTAACAAAATGAACGCCTGATCGTCTTACAAAGCAAAAGTAAGCGAACAAGCATGCATGTAAAGGAGTACAACCAATCCGTTGACCTGTATTCGGATAACGTTTTCCGATTTATCCTGAAAAATATCCGGGACGAAGAGCGCGCACGCGATATCGTTCAGGATAGCTATGAGAAATTATGGCGGAACGCTGAAAATGTGAATTTCGAAAAGGTCAAATCGTACTTGTTTACAACTGCCTATCATACCATGATTGATGTGCTCCGGAAAGATAAACGACAGGTATCTATGGAAGATTATCAGATTCCGGAAGAAATGCACGACGAACAATACTCCGATCTGTCTGAAATATTAAATGAAGCAGTTGGCCGGTTACCCGAAATACAGCGGTCGGTCGTTTTACTGCGCGATTACGAAGGATATTCCTACAAGGAAATTGGCGATATCACTTTATTGAGTGAAGCTCAGGTAAAGGTTTACATCTACCGCGCCCGGGTTTTTCTGAAAAATTACATCGGCAAAATGGATTTGGTGCTATGAAAATAACCAGAGAAAATTACGAACCTTTCTTTTTAGATTACCTTGAAAATAATCTGAAGGAGGATCTGATTGACCAATTTCTGGATTTCCTGGAACAAAATCCAGATCTGAAAGAAGAATTGCATTTGTTCAATCACTTCAATTTGTCGGAAGAGAAAATCATTTTTTCAGGCAAAAATCAGTTGTATAAGAGTGTCGCTGATGAAAAAGCTGCCCTCGAAAACAGGTTTATTGCCTGTCTGGAAGGCGATTTGGAAGATTCGGAACGTCATTTATTCGAGGATTATCTGGCCAATCGGCCAGAACTGAAAAACGAATTGAAGTTGTTTGCCAAAACACGACTGATTCCTGATCCTGCAATCAGCTTTCCTGAAAAATACAAGTTAAAACGAAAATCGGGATCGGTTGTTTTACTGAATTGGGTGGCCCGGATAGCGGCGGTGGTTTTACTGCTTTGGGGAATCAATGCGGTGATCAGACCTGTGACTCCGCCGGAAATTCCTCAAACTGCAGAAGTCATCTCAAAACCAATACTTCAGGTTGAAAAAGCAGAAGACAAGAAATCGATTTCGGAAACTTCGGAAGACCAGAATTTAACTGCAAAAATAAAACCTCAGCCCGGCACAGAGCAGATCGTTGAGTCAGTGGCCGTCGAAAGTCCGGTTGAAAACCAAACTACAGATTTCAAATCAAGCGAGCACAATACGGATGCTCTCGCTGAGATTTCGCCCAGAATGGCCAGGTTGGAATCACCACAGAACACCAACCAACTCCTGATGAACAGTGCAATGCAAGCAGCAAAATACGACAAAACCGAAAATGTACTTTCTATCGAAGAGTTTCTTGCCAGCCAAGCCAAAAAAGTTGGCGACAAAGGATTGCTTTCAGCAAAGCGCCTTGCCCGCGCAGGTCTTGACGTGGCCTCCGGAATTTCTGGCGAACGGATTGGTTACATCGAAAAAAATGGCCAAATCGCAAGTATCGAATTTGAAAGTAAATTATTTGCCTTTTCTATTCCTCTGAAAAAAGAATAATCCAGCTGTAACTTTTGAAAATACTTTGCCGTCATACCTGCAAAATTTAAACTATTCAGTCATGAAACATTTTATCATTATTCTTTTAGCAGTTGCAGCATTCAGTATAAACCTGAAAGCTCAGGAAAGTTCTTCCGATGCAAAATCAGTCGGTAAAAATCAGGAACTGGTTATAACAAAAGATACAGTAAAACTTTCCGGAAATAAAGACACCACAATTGTTCGTATCGGCAAAAACGACGTCAAAGTAATTACCCATGGGAACAATACCGAAATTCTTTTGGGAAAAAACAAAACCAAAAAGCATCATGGCGAAAAGTTCGAAGGTCACTGGCAAGGCCTGGATTTAGGATTTAACGGATTTGACAACGCGGATTACAGTATGTATGAAGTCGCTGATTTTATGTCAGTTAATCAGGGTAAATCGCATGAAGTAGGCCTTAACCTTTGGAACTTAAATATTGGAGTTTACAAATCATACATTGGCCTGGTTTCAGGGCTCGGGTTCACATTTAACGATTACAAATTCGAAAACCCTTATACCATTGTTAAAAGTACTAACCGGATCGAACCGGTAGCCCTCAGCTACGATGACCTTTCAAAAACTAAACTTTCAGTGGCTTACCTGAATGTACCCTTGTTGCTTGAATTTCAAATTCCTGTAAATCAAAATGCAGGAAGGTTATACATTAATGCAGGTATTTTGGGAAGTGTAAAACTGGGATCGCACACCAAGGTAAAACACGGCGGGTCCAAAGATAAAGACTACAGCGGATTGAACATCAATTCGTTTAAATATGATGCGACGGCACGTATTGGCTACCAGGGTATTGGATTGTACGCCAAGTACAGCATGAATTCGTTGTTTCAGAATGGCAAAGGCCCCGACCTTACACCATTCACTATCGGGATCAGTTTTGGAATTTAGTTCCACTTCATATTCAAATTACAAAAGGAGTTTATCGGGTTCGGTTAACTCCTTTTGTAGTTTGAATGATTACTTTTGTATGGAAGTTCGCAGTGCCTATAATCCGAAATGCCTAAAATTGAAAAGGGCATGAAATATCGCACTTCTGAAAATCCAAGCAATTTAGGAACAAAGCAAATGAGACAAATAATTCTGGTTTTCTTCGCATTCATCGTTGCTTCTCACACCTATTCGCAATCAGCCGATTCAATAATTGTGGTAAAGAGTCCGGCAAGCCGGCTTTCAGGATTGATTGATATTCAGGATTTGGTAAACGAGGGTTATAATTTCTGGGAAGATGAATTTAAAGGCCACTGGGCCGGAATTGAATTGGGTATCAACGCATTTGCAAACCCTGACTATAGTTCGTATCCCGCTGAACAAAACAACTTTCTCCAGAATACTCCAATTCTTTCGAATACATTAAACCTGAACTTGCTGCAATATTCGATGGGACTCCAGCAAACCAGGTCAACCATTGGACTCGTCACCGGTATTGGAATAAGTTTTCAGGCTTATCGAATCGATGAAAATACCACTGTTTTGTTGGATGAAAATCAAACGGTTCAACCTGAATATATTTATTTATCCGCTTCCCAAAAATCGAAGTTCGCCATGGTCAATCTGGAAGTTCCACTGCTGATCGAATTTCAGATTCCAATCAGGAATTATGCGAACAGGCTGTATTTTTCGACAGGAGTGACAGGCGCGCGAAGACTTGAAACACATACCAAGATAAAATATGAGAATAACGGCAACAACGAGAAGTTAAAATCACCTGGCCATTATTCAGTTCGTGACTACAAAGTTGCCGCAACCATTCGTGTCGGATATCGCCTGGTTAACTTATTCGCATCTTATGACCTGGTAACCTTATTTGATGACAAAAAAGGACCTGTGCTTTATCCATATACAGTTGGGATCAGGCTAATTTCATTTTAACCTATACAACAATGAAACTTTTGCTAATCAGTAATTCAACCATGCCGGGTGAAGCCTATCTGGAATATCCGAAGCATGAAATCAAAAAATTTCTGGGCGACCGACCACTTGAGGTTTTGTTTATCCCTTATGCTGCAGTTACTTTTTCGTTCGACCTTTATGAGCAAAAAGTTGCCGGACGTTTTGCGGAACTTGGCTTTCAGGTCAGAAGTATCCACCATTTCTCCGATCCGGTTCAGGCAGTCAATGACGCCGAAGTCATTGTTGTGGGCGGCGGGAATACCTGGCAACTGGTTCGTATGCTGCACGAGAATCAGCTCATGAATGCCATCCGGGAAAAAGTAATTGGAGGAACACCTTATATTGGCTGGAGCGCAGGTTCAAACGTGGCTTGTCCAACCTTGAGAACCACCAACGATATGCCCATTACCGATCCGAAAGGATTTGATACCACAGGCTTGGTTCCTTTCCAGATCAATCCGCATTACCTCGATTCCAATCCGGAAGGTCATGGAGGAGAAACACGCGAACAACGTATCGAAGAGTTTCTCGAAATTAATCCCGATGTATATGTTGTTGGCTTGCGCGAAGGAACCATGCTGCATTTAGAAAATGACCAGATTAATCTGATTGGCAACCGGACTGCCCGTATTTTCAGAAAAGGAACGACTCCGGTCGAATTAAGTTCTGCAGACGATTTCAGCTTTCTTCTGAAATAATGTCCAAGCTTTCTGTATATCAATGAGTAAAATCAATACATTTACCCACTTTTGTTTGAATTATGATAGCGTGTTGAATCATTAAGTTTTATTTTTGACACTCATCTTATTTCCAACATCTTTGCTTGCTAAACCGCCTAAAACCAGCATCATGATTCTCAGGATAAAAAAATTTCTTGGATCTTTAAGTCGTACCAAAATTGCATTTTTCATAATAGGCATTGGTTCAACTGTATGGTTTTTAATACGGGTTATTCCCAAACCCAGCCGCGCTTCATACCCTTGCATGCGAACATCCGCGCCGTTTATGTCAGCATTTGTATTGTACCTGATCGGACTTGCTTCAACGGTATATTTATTTAAGGAGAAAAAAGGTAGGCTGTTTCTGTTGAAAGGTGTGTTAGCCATTGTTTTTGTCGTTTCATTATTGATTTCGTTTCGCAGTTCAACTCCGAACAGCAATCAAACCGCACTTCTGGTTGATGCGTCTTATTTTCAGGCGAACGATCCGAAGGGCGTCGCACAGGGAATTTTTCCGGGAAGGGTGGTCTGGGTTCATAATCCGGATGCAACAAATGCCGGCATGACCAACAAATCAGGCGATTATTGGTACATGGATAAAAACTGTAACCAGGCAATTGTCGATGAGATGTTGTCCTCCGGAATACGGCGCATGGGTGGCAAGGCAAATATTGCTGAGGCATGGGATGGCGTATTTAAATATTTCAACAATAACCATGGCAAAGGGTTGGTAGGATATACCCCCGGAGAGACATTTGCCATTAAAATAAACCTGACCAATTCGTGCTGTTCCTCTGTCGGAACTGCTAAAATGGATGCTTCGCCTCAAATGGTGCTTGGTATCTTAAAGCAGCTTATTGAAGTGGTAAAAGTTCCACAGGAAGACATCTGGATAGGCGATAATTACCGCTTATTCCGGGACGATTATTGGACTAAATGCCATTCCGTTTATCCGAACGTTCATTATGTGGATGGTACCGGAAAAAATGGTAGAGAACAAACGAAACCATCTGCAGATCAAATTCTGGTTTTTAGCGATAAAAAAGAGACCTCCTCGCTGCCGCAACATTATCTTGATGCAGCCTATCTGATCAATATGCCTTGTATGAAATCGCACGATGCAGGTGGCATTACCCTGGCAGCAAAAAATAATCAGGGGGCAGTTCTAAGTTACAAAGCTGAAAATGGCAATACTCCAGCCAAACAGTCTGCCTACTACATGCATTATGCATTACCGAATCCACCCGATGGTGTTCAGAAAACTGATCAGTATCGCCATTTGGTAGACTATATGGGCCATAATGAATTGGGAGGAAAAACACTTTTATACATCGTTGATGGTTTATGGGCAGGCCGAAATTGGGATGGAACCGTTGAAAAATGGCAAATGACGCCTTTTAACAACGATTATCCTTCTTCTTTATTCCTCTCTCAGGATGCAGTAGCGATTGAATCAGTTTGTTTCGATTTTTTGCTGAAAGAATACGCAACAAAAGCTACTAACGTTAAATTCCCTTATTATGTCGGTGTTGACGATTACATGAAGCAGGCAGCCGATCCGGCGAACTGGCCGGCAGGAATTCAATACGATCCGGAAGACGACGGTACTCTTCTGAAAAGTCTTGGAGTATACGAACACTGGAATAATGCTACGGATAAGCAATACAGCCGCAACCTGGGAATTGGGAATGGCATTGAGCTTAAGAAATATGGAGCTCTTGCAACCGATAATTACCAGAATGAAATAACCGGTCTTGTTAATCCCAAATCGGTTGACTATAAACTATATCCAAATCCTTTTACTGAATCCATCCGGATTGATGCCGGAGATGGACAGACTTTGAACCTGAATATTTATAACCTAAAGGGTGAAAACGTTTTCAATACCCTCATGAATAGAACTTATATCTGGAACGGAATCTCCCAAAACGGAGCATCATTGCCGGGAGGAATTTATCTGATCAGGCTAACCGAAAAAACTTCCGGAAATTTGGTATGGACGGAAAAAATTATTTGTAATAAACGCTAAACCTCGCATCATGCAACGATTAAAAACATTTTTCAAATCGGTAAGTCAAACTAAATTAGCTTTTATAATTCTAGGAATTGGGTCAACCGTTTGGTTTTTAATACGTGTAATTCCAAAACCATCGCGTGCAGGATATCCTTGCATGAAGGCAGCGGCTCCGATCATGTCTACTTTTGTAATATACTTGTTGGGATTAGGCGGGTCAGTGCTCTTGTTTAAACAAGCATTTTCAAAATTAAAAGAATCGCGGTATTTGGCTGCCACAATAGCATTTGTTGGCTTCATTCTGGTCGTGATCGCTTTCAATCTCAACGATGCCAGAGAAGCTTTTGCCAATAACAATTTAGTTTCTACTGATTTACCTGATGGGGTAAACAATCCAATTGGAGTAGGACAGGGAATCTTTCCAGGCCGCGTAATCTGGGAATGGAATACTGCTGCTACCAACGAAAACTGCCTGAACACGAGTCTTTCCAACTGCTTCTTTCAGGCAAAGAATAACAATCAGGATACCATCAGCAGGATGGCCAATAATTCGATCAAGAAACTTTCAGGACAGAAGACCGTGAAAAAAGGCTGGGATGCCATCTTCAAAAATTTCAATGAAAAGAAGACAGGTACTGCTACAGGATATGAATCCGGCCAATCCATATTTATAAAGGTTAACAACGGGCAAGCCGGTTGGGCTATCAATACTTCAACCATGGCACCGGCCAATACTTCTGTTCCAATTGCCGAAACAACCCCTGCGACAGTACTTGCTATATTAACTCAGCTGATTGATACTTGCGGAATCCCTCAGGCAAACATCTATATTGGCGAACCCATGACACACCTTTTCGATCATATGTACGATTTATGTCATGCAAAATACCCGCTTGTAAAATATCTCGATAAAGACAATAAAACCAATTTAGGCCGGACAAAAATTTCAGGATGGAGAAGTGAAGCAATCATTTATTCGGACGGCGGTACCGATATGCCACTGGCCATTACGGATGCTTTATGCTATGAAATGTACGATGCCGATTACATGATCAATATTGCTGCCTTGAAAGCGCATGCAAGGGGAGGTATGACTTTAGGTGCCAAGCTTCATTTTGGCTCCCATGGTATTCATGGCACGAATTGGGATTCGTTTCATCTACATGACGGACTAATTTCAACAGTTGATAATGATGTTTTAACAACGGGTGTACGTGGCAATTACGGTATGTACAGGGTTTTGACTGACATCATAGGACATGAAAAATTAGGTCGCAATACGGTTCTTTTTATCGTCGACGGGTTGTGGGGAGGAGTAGAGGCTACCGACCGCGGTTATAAATGGAAAACAGCGCCATTCAACACCGACTGGCCTAATTCATTGTTTGTTTCACTGGATGAAGTGGCCCTCGAATCGGTTTGTCTGGATTTTCTTCGCGCTGAAGCCTTGGTTAACACGGCATTCAAGAACAGACCTTTCTTTCCGGCCATTGACGATTATTTGCATCAGGCCGCCGATAAGGCCAATTGGGCCAAGGGAATTACTTACGATCCGGAAGGTGATGGAACAGAAATGCCTGCCAGTCTCGGAGTTCATGAACATTGGAACAACAGTACAGACAAAAAATATACACGCAATTTGGGAACCGGAAATGGGATTGAACTGATCTCCTACAAATCAGTTCTTACTAGCAATCAGCCGGTTGTTAAAGTGTCTGGGTTTAATACATATCCAAATCCATTTTCAGAAAACATCCGGATTGAAGCAAATAGCAATCAACCGTTAAACCTGAATATTTATAGTGTTGCAGGCCAACTTGTTTTCAAAACAATCCTGAACAAATCGTATAACTGGAATGGAACTTCACAAAGCGGCTCCACTCTGCCAAAAGGTATTTACCTGATTAAGCTGAATGACCTGGCTTCCGGACAAATGGTCTGGTCTCAAAAAGTGATTTTCAACAAACGCAATTAACACATTCGTTTGAGAGTATGCATTTAATTTTAATCCAATACTTTACTTTCAAAAACTTCATATAATCTCTTTTCATGACACGTTTAAAACCATATTTTCTCATAGTACTTTCATCGATAGCAATCCTCCTTTATGGCTGGAAAAATAGCGATTTGACCATTGGTCAATTTGAACTGCCCTCATCGATAATTCACAAAATCATTATTGACACCCAAGGAGTAAAATGGATTGCAACTGAAAAAGGTATCGTCAGTTTTGATGGTACAAAATGGATAAATTATACAGATGGCAATTCAGTCAACAATGGTAGAGTATCCGATCTTGTGCTTGAAATTTCATCTGGAGTCAAAAATCTTTGGTTAGGTCTCAATAATGGCCTGTCTTCTCTGCTGACTGATTCAACTCCTCTCTCTGCGGTAAACTATAACACGAAAAATTCCGGAATTCTAGGCGACACAGTTTCTGCCATTGGAATCGATCTTCTGAGCACCAAGTATATTGGGACGTCCAAAGGATTGTCAATTCTGAAAGCTGGTAAATGGGATCAATTCCTGGGACGCAGGGGAGAAGAAATTCTTTCCAGATACAAAATCAGTGCAGTTTCTACTTCCGGCAATGGATATATCTATGCTGCAACGGAGGGAGGCGGAGTTTCAAGGTTCAAATATACCGATGCTGTTTCGGGAGCTACTACGTTTAATAAACCCTGGGCCTGGGGTTTGCCTTCTGATACTGTTTACACTGTTTTTCTTGATGGAGATACACAGTGGTTTGGAACCTTACGGGGCGCGGCATACCATTCAACCGAATATACCAAATCAGACTGGACAACATACACCAGGGCTGACGGTCTCATTTGCGATTCGATTTATTCCATTACCAAAGACCTTTCAGGAAACATTTGGTTTGGCACACACAAAGGAGTAACCAAGCTAAGTAGTGATTCCATTTGGACCAGCTATACCATTAAAGATGGTTTGGTTGACAACAAAGTGAATACAATTTCAACTGATATTGATGGATCAATATGGTTTGGAACAGAAAATGGAATTTCTCATTTTGCGAATGGTAAATGGGTGAATTATCAGCAAGGATTCACTTCAGCCAATTCACCAAAAATATCTGATATTGATCTATTTTCCGTTTATCCTAATCCCGCAAAGGATCAAATTACAATAGAAAAAACGAATGATCAATCTGAAAATATGTCCATAGAAATACGTTCAATTTCAGGTGTTTTAAAGAAATCCGGACAGTTGAAAAATCAAAGTCAGAATATTGAAATTGGTGATTTGCTTCCAGGATTATATCTCCTGAAAGTTTCATCAGATAAAGGTTCCCAAACAGCTCGAATTATCAAACAGTAAGCATTTCCATTCCGGGATTGTAAAATCATCAATTATTTTGGCTCTATGAAATTTCAATATAAGTTTTTGCCTTTCCTTTTAATTTCCTTTTCAATAAATGCTTTTTGCCAGACGCAACAAGACACGATTTTTGCTCCAAAAGCAATTGTTCCGGTCATCATTGATGGTTCTGATCAGGATGCCGTATGGTCAAAAACCGACTGGAAATCAATGGATCAGGTTTGGATTCCTTACGCCGCAAAAATGGCTAAAGGCGATTTTGAAGGAAAATACAAAGTAGCCTGGGACAGTCTTTACCTCTATGTTCTGGTTCAGGTTGTTGACGACTTGATTTCAGATGATCATCCCGATCCGCTCCAAAACTGGTGGGATGATGATTGCGTGGAAGTATTCCTGGATGAAAACCGGTCAAAAGGAGATCATCTGAAAAACAACAATGCTTTTGCATACCACATCAGTACGAAATACGACGCCATTGACATGGATGCCAGTGGAAAAGGTGTCAATTATAAGAACAACATCATGGTCAGGATGGAAAACATAGGAGTAAATACCTATTTGTGGGAAATGGCCATAAAAATTTACGATGCCTCATTTCTTGCCAGTAATCCTGAAGCAAGCCGTGTCAGGCTGACATCAAAAAAACTCATGGGATTCACCATCGCATACTGCGACAATGACCTGACAACCAAACGTGAAAATTTTATCGGCTCCATGTTTATGACTGCTACAACTGCCAATGACAATTATATTACAGCCAACTATTTCGGATCTTGCTTATTGGTTGATCAGCCGAGAATTACTCAGGTCGGATTAATAAAAACCAATCAGGACAGATTAGTCCATGTTTTCCCCAATCCGGCCAAAAACAGCATCAGAATTGAAAAAATGACTGACACTTCTGAAAATATAGTTATTGAAATCCGGTCGTTAACCGGTGCATTGGTAAAAACATGCATGTTGGCAAACCGGAATATATCTGTGAATATTAGTGATTTAAATCCTGGAGTATATTTACTGAACGTTTCATCCGGCAACCGAACCCAGACTGAACGTTTGATAAAACAGTGACATAAAGAGCTCTCGATCACAATCCAATCACAAAACTCAAATTCTAAAATAAAAAAAGCAGAAATGAAAATTTCTGCTTTTTTGTGGGCTGTACTGGATTCGAACCAAAGGCCGTAATCAGCTGTATTTCTTTATTTTACCTATTCAATTTCAGAAGAACTCACCGTATCATACACTGATCGCTAATTTGCAAATAATTAATCCACAATACTTAAGCAAAGATACAAAAAATACCAAAACTGTATAATTTAAATGAATCAGCGGATGATCGTTTAATTTAGTCCAATATGGTTAATTCACTAATAGCGTAAAGCGGCAGATTCGTTAACCAATCCTCTTTTCTGAAATCTGACATGGAAGTTCTGATCGCCGTTTTGGGCGAATATTTTTGACAAAATGCTTTCAGACTTTTGGCCTGCAAATTTTCCTCCGCTTTGACTTCGATAGGAATTACTTCACCCGAATACTGAATCAAGAAATCGATTTCAGCGATAGATCGCTCTGCCGACCAATAATAAATCACCAAATCGCATATCGAGGTTAATTGTTGCAAAACGTATTGTTC
>CAIPKZ010000173.1 GCA_903865775.1 uncultured Prolixibacteraceae bacterium
AAAGAGCCTGAATATGCTGCGGTTTCAGGAACAGAAACTACTGTTGAACCTGCAGGTGCGATTTCTGTAAAACGCGAGTCTGACAACATCATGATGGTGAATTACCTCGACCTGAAAACAGCGAAGTCAGGCAAAAAGGACGTTTATTTTATGAATGCACTTATTGGTTTATTCAACGAAAATGGCATTGCAATGGGCAATCCCTGGCAACATAAAATTCAGTACAAGAAAAATTGGCTGGCACTTGATTCTTTATTCAAAGGAAATTCAGGATTTGAAGCCAGTTACCATTTCAACATCAATCCAAACCTGAATAGCGAAGCCATGAAGTCGATCCGTGCAGTGGTTGAACGCCCGGAATTGTGGACTGTGAGCATCAACGGGAGTGAAGTTTCGAAAACCGAGGGCAGCTATTGGATCGACAAAAGCTTTCCGGAGTTTGCGGTTGGGCAATTCCTGAAACCGGGTAAAAATACGCTGACATTGAAAGCCCCGCGGATGCATGTGTTGGCCGAAGTGATGCCGGTTTATTTCATTGGCGATTTTTTGGTAAAACCAGCGAAGCAAGGATTTGAAATTACCGATGGAAACATCAGCACTTTGGGTTCGTGGCGCGAAGCCGGTTTGCCATTCTATTCGCAGAAGGTGGCGTATTCCGAAACATTCAGCGTGGCAAAAGCTTCCGGAGTAAATTATAAAGTGAAACTGAATAAATGGAACGGTTCGTTGGCTGAAGTATGGGTGAACGGTGAATCTGCCGGATTGATTGCCTGGCAGCCGAATCAACTGGATGTAACTTCACTGCTGAAAGACGGTGACAATGAAATTACTGTGAAAGTGGTTGGAAGCTTGAAAAATACCTTCGGATTCTTTTACAAGGAAAACAAAGACTGGATTTTCGGACCACACTCGTGGAACGATGCACCGGTTAAAATACCTGCGGCTTCGGAATATTTCCTGATGGATTACGGATTAATGGAACCGTTTAGCCTGGTTGAGGTGAAGTGAAAAAAGCAGGAAGAATGAAGTGAGAAGACAGAAGCACCGCTCCCTGAGTAGCGAAGCTTATCGAAGGGAGTTATATCAGTGATTAGGGATTCCATCTTTCAAAAAGAGATGGAATCCCTTTGAAATCCATGAAGACCGACAAAAGCAGATCGAAAGGTGCTTTTGTCGGTCTTTATGTTTTTTTAAAAGATACAAGTCGGCGTAAATGTCATTTTGTTTGAATTTGATTAGGATTACTGATAAATAATTAGTTTTTTCGTTTTTAATATTCAAATATGAAAGCATAATCTGGTATTTAGTATTGAATAGTAAATAACCAAACATTAATTATCTAAACTATGAAACGAGTATTAGTATTTCTTTTTTTGGCACTAAGTGTGAATTACTTATTTGCACAGGCGGTACTCAAGGGAAAAGTAACTGATGATCAAAAACAAGCACTTCCCGGAGTAAATATTTACGAAAAGGGCACCACCAGAGGTGTTATAAGTGATGCCGAAGGCAAATATACGATTAGCTGTAAAAATGAAAACTCAGTGGTAGTTTTCAGCTTTGTTGGACTTGCTGTTCAGGAAATAATCGTTGGAAAGCAAAAGGAACTGGATGTCGTGCTGGTTAATGACAATATCCTGGATAAGGTGGAAATTGTTGGCTCACGCAGGCTCAACCGAACTGCTACTGAAAGTGTTGTTCCGGTTGATATCATTGAAGTTTCGAAATTATTATCCACCATGGGGCAGCCTGATGTCAACCAGTTGCTTCAATATGTCGCACCTTCGTTTAACTCGAATAAACAATCCGGAGCCGATGGAGCTGATCATATTGATCCTGCTACTTTGCGTGGTCTGGGCCCCGATCAGACTCTGGTACTCATCAATGGAAAACGCCGGCACCAATCTTCGCTCATCAATATTTTCGGTTCACGTGGCCGTGGAAATACAGGAACTGACTTAAATTCGATTCCAGCTTCAGCGATCGACCATATTGAAATTCTTCGTGACGGGGCTGCCGCTCAATACGGTTCCGATGCAATTGCCGGAGTAATCAACATTGTTTTGAAATCGAATACCGATGAATTTACCGGGAATATTTCAACAGGTGTCCGCAATGCCACTCCGCCCAGTGAGTATAATCTTCTGAAAGAAGATAAAAAATTTGATGGAATTCTGACTCAGTTCAATGGGAATTACGGGACGAAAATCGGAGACAAAGGATTCATCAACATGACTATGGACTATGCAAAACTTAATCATACTTACCGTCGTGCTGACCCTGCATCATACGATGTCTACCGAAACAAATTCGGCGATGCTGCTGCCGAAAGTTTTGCAACTTATATAAACTCCTCATTCAGGCCAAGTGAAAATACAGAGATTTATATGTCAGGAGGTTTTAATTTCCGTTTTACTGATGCTTTTGCTTTTAGCCGGGCCGCCGATGAGGAGCGAAACGTGATTTCAATTTATCCCAATGGATTCGATCCTCAGATTCAATCCAATATCAGC
Source organism: uncultured Prolixibacteraceae bacterium (assembly GCA_903865775.1). GTDB lineage: Bacteria > Bacteroidota > Bacteroidia > Bacteroidales > Prolixibacteraceae > Aquipluma. Next base: position 2,514 of record CAIPKZ010000173.1, read on the forward strand.
GATAAATCATTGACCGTTGGGATGAAAACATTGCTGAATGGATTTACAGTTGATTTCAGCAATACCTATGGAATCAATAGTTTACAATACAATGTTGACCATACACTGAACTCCTCAATGCTTGAGAAATCGCCTACCCGCTTTAATGCCGGGGGCTTTTCTTTGGGTCAGAATACAACTAATCTGGATGTTTCCCGACTTTATCCGAATGTTGCAAATGGACTGAATCTGGCTTTTGGAGTTGAACATCGTATAGAAATTTACCAGATTCTGTCTGGTGAAGATGCATCGTACAAAACCTATGGACAACAGATTTTTTCTGTTGATGGTGCCGATACGATTTTCAGGCCAGGTGCTTCGCAAGGATTCCCTGGATTTCAACCAAGCAATGAGTTGAAGGAATCGCGCAGCAATGTGGGTGGTTATGTCGACCTCGATTTGGATGTGTCTAAACAATTCACGGTAAGTGGCGCGGCCCGCCTCGAAAATTACAGCGATTTTGGCCGGACCCTGAACGGGAAATTGGCTGCCCGGTATAAAATTTCAGATGCGTTTGCAGTACGCGGATCGCTTAGTTCAGGCTTCAGGGCTCCATCGTTGGCCCAAATGTATTTCAATACCACCTTTACGGATATTGTCGCCGGAAAAGCCATCGATAAGATTATTGCAAAAAGTAACAGCCCGCTCACCCGTGCGCTTGGAATTCCTGAATTAAAACAGGAGGTGTCGCAAAATATCGGGCTTGGTTTTACTGCCAAAATTAACACGCTGACTTTGACCGTTGATGCATATCAGGTAAAAGTAAAAGACCGGATTGTACTTACCGGTTCGTTTTACAGTGATGATGACGTAATCGGCGATGAACTTAATAAACTGAACATTGGTGCTGCACAATTCTTTACCAATGCGGTGAACACCACTTCGAAGGGAGTAGATATTATTCTTGCCTACACAGCAGTACTTTCAGGGGATAATAACCTTCGCTTTTCGTTGGCCGGAAACCTCAATGATATGACGATAGACAACATTAATACCAACGATAAATTGAAGGGAAAAGAAAGCACCTATTTCGGACTTCGCGATCAATATTTCTTGTTGGCGTCGGCACCAAAAAGCAAATTTAATTTGGGCGTTCAATATTCCAAACGCAATTTCTTTTCAGATTTAAAGCTTACCAGGTTTGGCAAGGTGGAGCTCATCAACTGGAACGATAATGGCGATATGATTGCTGACCAGGGCGAATTGGATGTATACAACCCAAAAATCACGACCGATTTGTCGCTCGGATATAACCTGAAGAACGTTATATTTACGGTTGGTGGAGTGAATATTTTTAATGTTTATCCCGACAAGCATGATCCTGCATCAACTGAATCAGGTGGTGTTTGGGACTGTGTTCAGATGGGATTCAGCGGTGCCATGTATTTTGCCAAAGTTGGATTCAAATTCTGATATTTTAATTTAAATAGAGCAATCCTGAAGGATTTAACTCTTCTGAAAACCGCCGTAGCACATAGAAACAAAGTGCTGCCGGCGGTT
>CAIPKZ010000174.1 GCA_903865775.1 uncultured Prolixibacteraceae bacterium
GATTAATTTTCAGTTTATTTTCAATCAAAATATTTAAAAGGGACTTTGGTCCCTTTTTTTGTTCTTCTTTGATATTATTTTGTATCACACGTTTCTTGTTGAAAATCCGTTAGAACAGGTCCATATGAGCTCTTAAAACCATCTATTCATACTATCAAACCTTAGTAAGCAGTCAGGAATCCACCAACCCAACCTTATTACTTTATCTTGAAACTTTCCCGAAGAATCGGGACAGGTGAGGAAATGATCGTTATTGCACTCAATTTTCATCATGACAAGGTGAATTGTGTTGGTAGTCAGGCGCTTGAGTTGCGTTGAGTTGCTAGGGTTTTAGAACAGATTGTGAGGTTTTCTGAAAGTAACAAAATGGGATCTGTAAAATTAGGGAAAACACAACCCACAAAATTATGAAGTGATCTGATAAATTTCAGGAGAAAATATAGAAAAAAGGTGTGTCTGAAGCGATTTCGCCAAACAGACACACCTTTTTTATTTTTTTGATTTTGTGTTAGAAATAATATGTGTCTTTCAGAGCTTGTCTTCTTAATTTTGCATTTTTGTCATATACATTGGGATAGTTCAGGTGCTTGAAATCCATTTTTCCGTTGGATTTTTGATAAACATATACCCTGGCGATATAAAAATCGCGCTTCCCGTTGTATATTGAAATCGGATAATCCACTTCACCCAATGCGAGTTCAGTTTGAAAGTATTTATTAAAGATCATCTTCACTGAATCTTTGGTTTCAACAATGTATTCATGGTAAGTCCTGTCAGTAAGGTCTTTAACGGAAACATAAAACCCGTTACTTGCGACATTTATTGCTACTTCGGTTGAGGGACAAAAGGAAAAACAACCAAAAGAAATCAGAAAAATAATAAGCGTTTTCATAACCGTAGATTTTAGAATTGATTCAATCAATCTCAATTTTATTATTGCTTTTTGTCCCAATCTATTCAGTCTTCCAGCTCCGATGATAAAGCAAGTAATGACTAATACATTCGTATTTCCAAAAAGGTTTCAGTAAAAAAATAGGTTAACTTCAGATATATGATTTAATCCTACTAATATACAGAAATAATCCTTCATTAAATAACGCTGAAACAACTATGTTAAAGTTAGTGATTATTTTTTGTTATTTTACATACATCTCACTAAGATATTTTGTAAATTAGTCATGAGCATTAATCGTAAGGCGCATTTTGCAAATCTCCGGAAGCAGGGCAATCCAATTGTTGCCCTGCTTTTCCATGAAAAGGGATTGAATTTTGGACGAACAGATTTCACATGTTTGGCTACTCTTTTCTCAGCAATAGGAATTGTTATCCCGGAAATAGTTCATTTCTCCCGATACGATTTCTGTTTTACACTTTAAAAACTAATGTTCAGTCATTCAAAAGCAGGGTTTGGTAATTGGTTTGTATTTCATAATCATTTTAGGATGATTATTCGAATTAATAGTTGCAGATTTGGTGTGCGAACAGGTTTGAGTTTCACAAAAACAGCACTGATGTTACTTCGCGAAAAAAAAGGAATTGATTTTCCGTCTTGATTCGGTAAATAAATTTCAACCCGCTTTCAGAATTTATGTAGCCTACCAGATGATGTTGTCGGATGACAATTGAACTATTTTACAATCCAATTGCAACATGATTTGATGGTTGCTTAACAGCTGATTTTTATCATGTTCGACTTGAATTAGTGAATTATTTTTTATATTTGATAATGAAGTTCTTTATTTCGAACAGAAAATTATCTCTGTTGCGAATATTCAATGTTGAAGAGAATTTCTTCCTGAAATTTCCCGGATGTTTAATCATTATTGCTTCTTTAAATCTGCAATAATTGACTCCAATTTGTGGCTACTCTTTCCAGCTATGGGAGTAGCATTTGTTTTACTTTGCTTAATACTCCTCATTCAAATCATCTAAAATTAGTTAAGTAGTTGAAATTAAAATACATGCAATTTGTAGATAAACTGGCTTATCCCTTGAAATTTTAGCCTTTTATTCGATTTTTCCACCGCTTGCTCCATTGAAATCCAACGCGATCGCATCATCCCATTCTATCTAAATTTTCTTGAATTCTTTTTTTAGAATTAAACTCCTGAATACTGGTGTGGGCCTGTATTCCAATTGTTACGTGAATGAAAGACTTCGGGGAGAGCAATCGGTATGTCAAAAATTCTTCAGGAATGCCTTTTTAATTTTGCTTTTTATTCTGGTTTCGTTGGCAGGCTTTACCCAAGCGGTAAACAGCGATTACCGTTCAAAAATTTCCGGAAACTGGAGTAATCTGGCCACCTGGGAGCGTTTCAATGGTAGTGCCTGGCTTGATCCTACTGACATACAGGGATATCCGGGGCAAGATGTAGGTACAGGTTCAGTAATTATTCGTGACGGGCATACCGTTACAATTGATTGTTCTGCTTCCTGGCCTGTTCAATCCCTTTCGGTAGGTAGCGGTATTTCTGGAATACTGCAATACGACGAGCTGACCGCGCACACATTAATCGTTAGCGAAATCGTATCGATCAACCGGAATGGAATTCTCAGGAGTGCCGATCCCTTGTCGGGCAGCACAATCCGTACGCATTTATTTGTGGTAAACGGCAGTATGATCAATAACGGAACCATCGATTTTTGCATCAACTCCTCAGGCACAGGCATTCAGTTTACCGGGGCCGGTGGCGGAAATTCAACGTTTAATTGCCAGTCAGCAACGGCACATACCAATTTGCTGGAATCCAACGGGATAAGCCTCAACATGGCCAATGCCAATTCGGTTCTGCTTTTTTACCCCGGAAACGATTTTAAGGTCGAATCAGATCCAGGCAAAGGGTTTTTAAATATTACCAAAGGAATTTTCAAAATACCTTCCGGAGCATCCGCTTTCACCAATCCGATTTTTAATGAAGCGAACTATGTGATTCCTGAAGGAGGTGGTTTCGAATTGAGTAATCCCAGAGCAAGGGTGACCGGCCAATCCGGGTTGGTTGACAACCGGGGCCTCATACGGATTACCGCCGGAACGTACGACATTGGAACGGCTCCGGGCAATTCCCTGCTCACGCACCAAAAAGGCAGATTTGAACAGAGTGGCGGAGTCGTGAATATAGCAGGCCGGCTGGTACTGAACGAAGCCACCGGAATCCTCAGCGGCGGAACTTTAAATCTTTCGATCCTTGGAAATGAATCTTCCGGCGAAGCATCGTTCGATTGTGATCCGGCAAGTAGTCTGACTGTCTCCGGAAATCCACTCATCACATTTGCAATTCCCAATCCAACAGTTTCCAACGATATCCGAATCCAAAGCGGAGCGGGGATCAAATCCATTACCGGCGGAACCTTCCAGATGGGAACTGCTGCCACTCCTGCAGCAAGTACTTTCTTCCTCGACAGCGAGGTTCCGCTGAAACAACTGACAATTTTTGACGAATGCTCCATCCGGCTGATTACCAGAAACCCGGAGAAGGGTGCTATTCCTGATAATCTTACCCTCGCATTAACTCCTCCTGAACCTGTTTCCGTGAAGTGTAACGGTACAATTCCCGAACCTTTTACCAGCCTGCAGGCTTTTATCAGCCACGGGGGTGCTGCATTGCACAATTGCACACTGCTGCCTGCCAGTTTTAAATTGCTTGAAGAAACCCAAAGCGGCACTACCTGCCCATATACAATTTCCCGAACTTATCGGATTGAAGATATTTTTGGAAGCGTTGGTACTGCCCGGCAGCAGATTCTGGTTGAAACTGAAGCTCCTGAAAATCAAGCGGTAGCTGAAACTGTCGTAGAACCGATAAGGTTGAAATCAGCGATGGGGATAATGGACACTTGGACAAGAACCTCTGCTAATACTTATACATTTACTGTCCCCCTCGGTGTAAACAGCATAACCGTTGAAATATGGGGTGGTGGCGGAGGCGGATCAAGCGCTGGTAATGCTGCTGGTGGCGGTGGTGGTGGCGCATACACAAAAGGAACTATTACAGGTTTAATACCTGGAAATACAGTTACTGTAGTCGTTGGAGCTGGTGGCGGAGTTGGAAATGTTGGTGCTGCATCAAGCGTTGGTACAATAGTATCAAATGGAGGTGCAGCAGGTAATAATAGAAATGGTGGAACCGGTGGAGCAGCTGCTGTAATTGGAGGAAATACAACTTTCTCATATTCTGGAGGTAGCGGTGGAAATGCCAGGAATTCGAATGGTGGAGGAAATAACGAAGCTGGTGGTGGTGGTGGTGGTTCTGGGTTCACAACTGCAAATGGAAATTCTGGGTCAAATGGAGGCAGCAGTACAAATTCAGCAACAGCGGGTGGAACCGGCACAGGTAATGGTGGAACCGGGGCATCGGCAGATGGAAGTCCTGATGCAACCGCTGGAGTTGCACCTGGAGGAGGCGGAGGAGGAAGAGGTGAAGGTAATAGTTCTTCTAAAGCGGGAGCTGATGGGCAAGTAATAATTACCTATACTCCAGTTAACTATCTGGCACAATTTACTGCAATGAGTTATGGTGCAGCAACCTGGTGTGCCGGAGAAACCCGGACAGTGACGGTTACAGTAAGAAATACTGGGCTGGCTAACTGGACAGATGCGGCTCCTGATGTAAACATAGGAGTAAAATGGAACGGTGACCCTGATTATCTGGTTCTGGTTGATGCAGGAGGCCTTGCGCCAGGGGCCACACAAACATATTCACTAAATGTTACTGCCCCTGCTGCTGGACCCAATAATCTTATTTTCGATGTTGTAAACGAAGGTAATTGTTGGTTTGGGAATAATGTTGGTTTATGCGGACCGGGAAATACTGTATTTACCTCTGCTAATGTTACAATCACGCCAACCGTTGGAACACCAACAGCAATAACAGTTTCATCGGGAGTTCAACCTACTTGTCAATTGACCAACGGAACAACTACCACAACTTATTCAACAACAGCTACCAACAATACCGGTTTGAACTGGTCGTTAAGCAATGGTGCTGCAGGTTCAATTGGAGCTACAACAGGTGTAATGACTTGGGCGAAAGGGTTCTCAGGAACAGTGAACATTCAGGTAACGGCAAGTGGCTGCAATGGTCCGTCTTCCCAAGTGGTACGTACTGTTGCAATCAATCCGACCCCGGCCACTCCAACCATTTCAGGTATCCCAACTTTTTGTACCGGTGGTTCAGTTATATTGACTTCATCGTCGGCTACTGGTAACCAGTGGTATTTAGCAGGAAATCCTATTGTTGGGGCAAACAGTCAAACTTATACAGCCAGTACCGATGGTTTATATACTTTAGTGGTCACAGTCAATGATTGTTCGTCGTCTGCCTCGGCAGCGACAGTTGTTTCAGTAAACTCAGTTACGGCTGGAGTAATTGCCAAAGGAGCTGTTCAACCTGGCCCTAGTTGTGATACATTAGATCCGGGAATAACTGCGATAACATCTGTTGCATCTGGATCAGGAACAATTACCTATTCCTGGCAACAAAGTACTGATGGCGGAACGACTTGGTCACCAATTTCCGGAGCAACATCCGATCAGTATAATCCAGCTTCGTTTTCACAAACCACTTCTTTCAAACGAATTGCCACATCGACTTTAAATTCGGTAGCTTGTTCTGCAGAATCGAATGTGTTAAGCTATGTGGTTAACACCTCTCCGTCGGTAGCATCCATTACGCCTGTAGGTACAACCAATGTTTGTGTTAATTCTACTTTACAATTAACCGATGCGACTCCAGGCGGTGTTTGGAGCAGCGATAACACAGCCATTGCTACTGTAAATTCCAGCGGTTTAGTGACTGGTGTTTCAACCGGAACGTTAACATTGGGGATTCATTACACCGTCACAGATGCGAATGGTTGTTCAAAAACAGTAAATAAAACAGTAACGGTCAATCCAATTCCATCGGTTGCCAACTCTCCATTAACACAAACTATTTGTTCAGGCTCTGCCGCCACGCTGGTTATGCTTACTTCCGATGTTTCAGGAGCAACTTTTGCATGGACTGCCACCGCCACACCAGGCGTAACTGGTTTTACTGCAATTGGCAC
>CAIPKZ010000175.1 GCA_903865775.1 uncultured Prolixibacteraceae bacterium
GTCTGAAAATAAGAAAGTCCGGAGCGATTACACGCCCCGGACTTTGTACTTTATTCGTCAACTGACGGGGTGACTTGGAGTCACCCCGTCAGTAAAGTTTACCCCAGTTTTTTGTACTTCACGCGCTGAGGAACGGTATCACCCATTCGTTTTTTACGATTCTCTTCGTAATCAGTAAATCCACCTTCAAAGAACACCACTTTCGAATCGCCTTCAAAAGCTAAAATGTGCGTGGCAATGCGGTCGAGGAACCAGCGGTCGTGAGAAATGACCACGGCACAACCGGCAAAGTTGTCCAAGCCTTCTTCCAGTGCACGCAAGGTATTGATGTCGATATCATTGGTCGGCTCATCGAGCAAAAGAACGTTTCCTTCTTCTTTAAGAGCCAAAGCCAAATGCAGTCGGTTTTTTTCCCCTCCTGAAAGGTATCCGCATTTCTTTTCCTGATCGGCTCCTCCAAAATTAAACCGTGAAACATATGCGCGGGCATTCAACTGTTTTCCACCCACCGAAATCAGATCACTTCCTCCGGTAATCACCTGGTAAACTGTTTTTTCAGGATCAATCTCCTTGTGAGTCTGGTCAACATAGGCCAGCTTCACTGTTTCACCCACATCGAAAGTCCCCTTGTCAGCATGTTCCAATCCCATGATCAGTTTAAACAGAGTGGTTTTACCGGCACCGTTTGGTCCGATCACACCAACAATACCGTTCGGAGGCAAAATAAAGTTGAGGTCTTCGAACAACAACCGATCGCCGTAGCCTTTTGCAACTTCGGTGGCAGAAATAACCCGTTCACCCAAACGTGGACCGTTCGGGATAAATATTTCGAGTTTTTCTTCCTTCTGTTTTACATCTTCGTTAACCATTCGGTCATAGGCCCCCATACGGGCTTTCGACTTGGCCTGACGGGCTTTTGGCGCCATCCGGATCCATTCCAGTTCCCGTTCAAGTGATTTCCGTCGTTTCGAAACCACCTTTTCTTCCTGCTCCATCCGTTTGGATTTCTGCTCTAACCAGGAAGAATAATTTCCCTTCCATGGAATACCTTCGCCCCGGTCGAGTTCAAGTATCCAGCCCGCAACATTGTCGAGGAAGTACCGGTCGTGTGTGATACAAATCACAGTACCTTTATATTGCTGAAGGTGCATTTCGAGCCATTGAACCGATTCAGCATCCAAATGGTTGGTAGGCTCATCAAGTAGCAAAACATCAGGTTCCTTTAGCAACAAACGGCACAAAGCCACACGGCGACGCTCGCCTCCGGAAAGCTCGCTGACAGGCTGATCATCAGGCGGACATTGCAATGCATCCATGGCGCGTTCCAATTTAGAATCAAGGTTCCAGGCATCGAAACGGTCAATCTGATCCTGAAGGACAGCCTGTTCAGCAATCATACGATCCATTACGTCAGGATTCTCATAAACCTCAGGATCACCAAATTTCAGATTGATGTCTTCATAAGCTTTCAGAACGTCAACAATCTCCTGAACGCCCTCCTGCACAATCTCTTTCACGGTTTTTGATTCATCCAGCTGAGGATCCTGTTCAAGATATCCAACAGTATAACCCGGTGCAAAAACCAATTCACCCTGAAATGAAGCTTCGAGTCCGGCAATAATTTTCAAAAGAGTTGATTTTCCGGAGCCGTTTAATCCGATAATGCCAATTTTGGCACCCAGAAAAAACGAAAGCGAAATATCCTTAAGAACCTGTTTTTGTGGTGGGTAGGTTTTACTCACCTTATACATCGAGAATATTATTTTATTTTCATCAGCCATGTTGTAGTGTTTAAAATGTTTCTGTGTTTCTGTTGTTCAAAAATAGTGCTTTTTTGGTCATCAATAACCTGATATCAAAATACAGGAAACAAAAAAGGCTGATTCTCATCAGCCTTTTTCTATACTTTGAATAGTTTTTATTCTTCAGTTTTTTCTTCAGTCACGTCCGAAATAACTTCTGGTTCGTCTGAGATGACTTCAGCTTCAGCTTCTTCGATCGCAGCAACTGGTTGAGCCACTACTTTAGCTTCAGGAGCTTTGGCTGCCGGAGCAACTTTATCAGCTTCTTTTTTCTTTCCACCACGACGAGAGCGTGCTGGTTTAGCTTTAGCTTCTTTGGCTGCAAGCATGCTTTCATTGAAATCAACTAATTCAATGATACACATTTCTGCATTATCTCCCTGACGGTTTCCTGTTTTAAGAATCCGGGTATAACCTCCCGGACGATCACCCACTTTTTCAGCCACATCGCGGAATAGCATAGCTACTGCAGTTTTGCTTTTCAGGTATTCAAAAACCACCCTGCGCGAATGAGTTGCGTCATCTTTAGCTTTGGTGATCAAAGGCTCAACATATATTCTTAAGGCTTTAGCTTTTGCTACAGTCGTAGTGATACGTTTGTGAAAAATCAATGAATTAGCCATATTGGACAACATTGCTTTCCGATGAGAGCTTGTTCTTCCCAGATGGTTGAATTTTTTATTATGTCTCATTTTTACTTATTCCTTATCAAGTTTATATTTACTGATATCCATTCCGAAAGTCAAATTCAGGCTCACCAACAAGTCATCCAACTCTGTCAATGATTTTTTGCCAAAATTACGGAATTTGAGCAAGTCGTTCCGGTTATAAGTAACCAGTTCGCCCAATGTTTCAACATCCGCAGCTTTCAAACAGTTTAATGCACGTACTGAAAGATCCATGTCAACCAGCTTGGTTTTCAACAGCTGACGCATGTGCAGAACTTCTTCATCAAACTCTTCGTTTGCAAATTTCTCGTCCGAATCGATAGTGATTTTTTCGTCAGAGAACAGCATGAAGTGATAAATCAGAATTTTTGCAGCTTCTTTCAAAGCATCTTTTGGATGAATTGAACCATCCGTGGTGATTTCAAAAACCAATTTTTCGTAGTCGGTCTTTTGTTCCACGCGATAATTTTCGATAGAATATTTCACATTCTTTATCGGTGTGAAAATTGAATCGATTGGAATGACTCCAAACTCAGCATCGATCGGCTTATTTTCAGCACTTGGAACATATCCGCGACCTTTATTGATGGTTAAATCCATCTGTAATTTAACTTCAGGTTCCATCCGGCAAATGATTAATTCCGGATTTAAAACGCGAAAGCCAGTCATGAATTTATTGATGTCACCGGCAGTGAATGTATCCTGTCCTGTAATTGAAATCGAAACCTTTTCACTGTCAAAATCTTCAACTTCGCGTTTGAACCTGATTTGCTTCATGTTCAGGATGATTTCAGTAACATCTTCCATCACGCCTTTAATGGTTGCAAATTCGTGGTCAACCTTGTCGATTTTTACAGTGGTGATTGTATAACCTTCCAAAGAGGATAACAGAATTCTTCGCAGGGCATTACCAATGGTAATACCATAACCAGGTTCCAATGGACGGAATTCAAATTTACCGTACTTCTCATCGGTTTCAACCATTATAACTTTGTCGGGTTTTTGGAACGCTAATATTGCCATAATAATACTGTGGATTTGATTATTTAGAATACAACTCTACAATAAGCTGTTCTTTAATGTTTTCAGGGATTTCTGCTCTGTCAGGACGGGCTAAAAATTTCCCGGCCAACTCAGCGCTGTCCCATTCCAACCATGCAAATTTACTATGACGACGTGAGTTCACAGAAGCTGTAATAACTTCCAATGATTTAGATTTTTCACGAACGCCAACAACTTCACCGGCACGCAAATGATAGGATGGTATATTTACTACTTCACCATTCACTGTGATGTGTTTATGAGAAACCAACTGACGAGCGGCCGAACGGGTAGGAGCAATTCCTAAACGGAATACTACATTATCCAAACGAGCTTCGAGCAATTGCAGCAAAACTTCACCAGTTACACCTTTTGATGCAGAAGCTTTCTTAAACAAGTTAGAGAACTGTTTTTCCAAAACACCATACATGTATTTTGCTTTTTGTTTTTCTCTTAATTGTAAACCATATTCAGATTTTTTACGTCTGCGGCTGGCTAAACCATGAAATCCTGGTGGAAAATTCTTTTTCTCAAGTACTTTATCCGGTCCGAAAATCGGTTCTCCGAATTTTCTGGCGATTCTTGATTTTGGTCCTGTATATCTTGCCATTACTGTCTTAATTAAATAGATTAAACACGTCTTCTTTTTGCAGGTCGGCAACCATTGTGTGGTAGCGGAGTAACATCTACAATTTCACTAACCTGAATGCCCACACTGCTAATCGCACGAATAGCAGATTCACGTCCATTACCCGGACCTTTTACATAAACTTTCACTTTCCGGAGTCCAAGATCGTAAGCGGTCTTGGCACATTCTTCGGAAGCAACCTGAGCAGCATAGGGAGTATTCTTTTTAGAACCTCTGAACCCTTTTTTACCGGCAGACGACCACGAAATCACTTCACCATTACCATTGGTCAGAGACACAATGATGTTATTGAATGAAGAGTGAATGTGTGCCTGTCCGATTGCTTCAACGATAACAACTCGTTTTTTAGTAGAACCAGTCTTTTTTGCCATAATTCAAATATCAATTATTTAGTGGCTTTTTTCTTATTAGCTACAGTTTTTCTCTTTCCCTTACGTGTACGGGCATTGTTTTTTGTACTTTGACCACGTGTTGGTAAGCCTACACGATGACGGATGCCACGGTAGCAGCCAATATCCATCAATCGTTTAATATTCATCTGCGTTTCAGAACGTAATTCGCCTTCAACTTTGATGCTTCCACTGATAGCTGCACGAATGGCAGCTAAATGTTCATCTGTCCAATCCTGAACTTTGATGTTTTTATCAACGCCGGCTTTTTCGAAGAGAGTCTTTGAAAGATTGCGACCAATACCAAAGATATAGGTTAAAGCTATCTCTCCTCTTTTATTATTAGGGATGTCAACACCACTTATACGAGCCATAAAATAAATTTTTTACAAAGTTAATTAATTATCCCTGACGTTGTTTGTACTTAGGATTTTTTTTGTTAATCACGTACAAACGGCCTTTCCTGCGAACTATTTTACAGTCGGCACTACGCTTCTTAATGGATGTTCTTACTTTCATTATTTTGTGCTTTAGTTTTTGTATCTAAAAGAAATTCTTCCTTTTGTCAGGTCGTATGGCGACATTTCAACTTTCACTTTATCTCCTGGTAAAATCTTGATGTAATGCATCCTCATTTTTCCTGAAATATGTGCAGTAATGATGTGACCGTTTTCCAATTCAACCCTGAACATTGCATTCGATAATGATTCAATGATTGTTCCGTCTTGTTCTATCGAAGACTGTTTTGCCATAAATATTGAATTATTTTAACAAGTTTAGAACTTTCACCAATCCAAGACATAAAAATGTCTTCTTAGTTATTAGTACATGGCATTACCACCACCGGTACGTCCTTTGATACGGCCCGATTTCATCAGCCCGTCGTAATGACGCATCAAGAGGTGACTTTCAATTTGTTGCAGTGTATCCAAAACAACACCTACCAGAATCAACAGCGATGTTCCGCCAAAGAAATAGGCAAACTGCTGGTTAATTCCTGCCATCATTGCAAACGCCGGAAGAATAGTCACTATACCAAGGAAAATTGATCCCGGTAAAGTAATTCTTGACATAACCGTATCCAGAAATTCAACAGTCTTCTTTCCAGGTTTAACACCGGGAATAAAACCGCCGTTTTTCTTCATATCCTCAGCCATTTGCATCGGATTTACAGTAATTGCAGTATAAAAATAGGTGAAGATGATAACTAACAAAAATTGAGTAAGGTTATACCATAATCCGGTATGATTTGAAAATGCCGAAGCAAATCCACTCAAACTATCCGATTTGGCAAACCCTGCCAGTGTAATAGGTATAAACATGATTGCCTGGGCAAAAATGATAGGCATAACTCCGGCAGCATTAACTTTCAAAGGTATATACTGACGAACACCACCATATTGTTTGTTGCCTACGATTCGTTTGGCGTACTGTACAGGTATTTTGCGGGTTCCCTGAACCAACAAAATAGAGCCCATGAATACAACAAAAAGAACAACAAACTCCAAAAGGAACATTACCATACCACCACCTTGCTGTCCGATGCGTGAAGCGAATTCAGCAACAACAGAATGTGGAAGACGTGCAATAATACCGATCATGATGATCATCGAAATACCATTTCCAATACCTTTATCGGTGATGCGTTCTCCAAGCCACATTACAAACATCGAACCGGCCGTTAATATGACGGTTGATGTAACTGTAAATAAAGCTCCGGTCATCGCAAAAGCGCTTTCAGGCAATTGGTAATGAAGATTTGTCAAATATGCCGGTGCCTGGAAGATCAGGATGACAACAGTCAGATAACGGGTTAACTGATTGATCTTACGACGTCCTGATTCACCTTCTTTTTGCAACCGCTGGAAGTAAGGTACCGCGATACCCAACAACTGAATTACAATTGAAGCCGAAATGTAAGGCATAATCCCCAAAGCAAAAATTGATGCTTTAGAGAAAGCTCCTCCTGAGAACATATCCAACAATCCGAGCAACCCCCCGGCTGTTTGATTTTTAAGTTGAGTCAGTTGTGACGGATCAACTCCAGGTAAAGAAACGTACGAACCTAAACGATAAATTAAAAGCAATAACAAGGTGATCCCCAACCGGGACCTCAAGTCTTCAATCTTATAAATATTCTTTAGGGTTTCTATAAACTTTTTCATCAGGTCTAAAGTATTTCAGTGGTTCCTTCTAATTTCTCAATGGTCTCTTTAGCTCTTTTCGAAAAAGCATGCGCTTTAACGTCCAGCTTAAGAGTCAATACTCCATCACCCAAAATTTTAATTTTATCCCTTTTCGAAGCCAGACCGGCTTCAACCAAAGTATTTTCATCAATAACGGTCAATTTTAAATTTTCAGCCAATTCCTGAATAGAATCCAGGTTGATTGCTTTAAACTCTTTCCGGTTGATGTTTTTAAATCCAGATTTTGGAACAACACGCTGTAAAGGCATCTGACCTCCTTCGAAACCACGACGGGTTTTATAACCAGATCGCGATTTGGCTCCTTTGTGACCTCTTGTGGAAGTGCCGCCATGACCTGAGCCCTGACCGCGACCGATTCGCTTTTCGCTGTGCGTTGAACCTTCAGCAGGTTTAAGATTACTTAAATCCATATTTTTTGATCTTAATAGGTTTAAACTTTTTCAACAATTACAAGGTGATGCAATTTATTGACCATTCCCAAAATCTGTGGGGTATCCTCGTGTACAACCGAATGGTTAAGTTTCTTGATTCCCAAGGCAATCAGCGTAGCTTTTTGCGTTTTATCCGAACCAATACCACTTCTAACTTGTGTAATTTTTATCTTAGCCATAACTGATTATCCATTAAATACTTTATCCAAAGTCACACCACGGTGGTCGGCAACAGTATGCGCATCGCGTAATTCGAGAAGAGCATTCATAGTTGCTTTTACAAGGTTGTGAGGGTTCGACGATCCTTTTGATTTCGCAAGGATATTATGAACGCCAACACTTTCCAATACTGAACGCATAGCACCTCCGGCCTTTACTCCGGTACCTGATGTGGCTGGTTTTAAGAAAACAACAGCACCACCAAATTTAGCTTCTTGTTCGTGAGGTATAGTTCCTTTATAAATCGGAACTTTTACCAGGTTCTTTTTTGCAGCATCAACTCCTTTTGAAATTGCTGTAGTTACTTCGCTGGCTTTGCCAAGGCCCCAGCCTACAATGCCATCTTCGTTACCTACTACAACAATAGCTGAGAAGCTAAATGTACGTCCGCCCTTGGTTACTTTGGTTACACGGTTAATAGCTACCAACCGGTCTTTCAGTTCCAAATCACTGGTTTTTACTTTTCTGATATCTCCTGTCATAACTATTAAAATTTAAGGCCACCCTCACGGGCAGCTTCAGCTAATTGTTTAACTCTTCCGTGATACAAATAACCATTCCGATCGAAAACTACTGAAGCATAACCGGCAGCCAATGCTTTTTCAGCAATCGCTTTGCCAATAACTGCAGCCATCTCGGTTTTAGTACCAGCAGTACTTACGAAATCTTTATTCAGCGAAGATACTGCAACCAGCGTCCGTCCTGAATGATCATCAATCAACTGAGCATAAATCTGCTTGTTGCTTCTGAAAACATTCAAACGAGGACGTTCTGCAGTTCCGGAAACGATTTTCCGGATCCTCTTCTTAATTCTATATCTTCTTTCTTGCTTAGTTAAAGCCATGGTTTTTAAATTTTACTATTTAGCACCAGCTGATTTACCGGCTTTGCGCCTAATAACTTCACCAACAAATTTAACACCTTTTCCTTTGTAAGGCTCAGGTTTCCTGAAAGATCTGATTTTAGCCGCAATGTGACCAATCAATTGTTTGTCGCAGCTTTTCAGAGTAACAATCGGGTTAGCACGTTTATCACTTTTAGCTTCTACCTGAACTTCTTTTGGAAGTTGAAGGTAAGTATGATGTGAAAAACCTAAAACCAAATCGAGTACCTGACCATCATGTTCAGCACGATAACCAACACCCACCAATTCGAGTCTTATTTCGTATCCTTTTGATACACCAATCACCATGTTATTAACAAGTGAACGGTACAAGCCATGAATTGCACGATGCTTTTTCTCATCTGAAGGGCGATTTGCGGTTAAAATATTTCCTTCCAAAGTGAAGGTAATATCCGGATCAACCTGTTGTGTTAGTTCACCCAGCGGACCTTTTACAGTAACAAGATTTGTATCGCTTACTGTAAATTTTACTCCTGCTGGTATTTCAATGGGTAGTTTACCTATCCTTGACATTTTTATTCCTCCTTAGATTAATAAACGTAACATAAGACTTCACCGCCAATGCCCAATTCCCGCGCTTCTTTGTCGGTAATTACTCCTTTGGAGGTCGATATTACTGCAATTCCCAAACCATTAAGTACCCGTGGGATACTGTCGGTATGGCAATATTTACGTAAACCAGGCTTGCTGATTCTCCGGATTGCCTTGATAGCAGGAACGTGTGTCTCTGGATGATACTTCAAAGCAATTTTAATATTACCCTGAAAATTCACTTCTTCCTCGAACTTAAAGTTGAGGATATATCCTTTATCTTTCAAAATTTTGGTAATTTCTTTCTTGATATTGGATGCAGGAATATCCACTACACGATGTTTTGCTTTCTGGGCATTTCTGATTCGTGTCAGATAATCTGCTATTGGATCTGTAATTTTGCTCATTACTTCTTAATTATAAATTACCAACTTGCTTTTTTAACACCCGGAATTAAACCAGAAGAAGCCATTTCGCGGAAATTAATCCTGCTGACTCCGAACTGACGCATATATCCTTTCGGACGTCCGGTTAATTTGCATCTGTTATGCATACGAATTTTGGAAGAGTTCTTAGGCAACTTCTGAAGACCGACAGAATCACCTGCAGCTTTAAGCATGGCTCTTTTCTCGGCGTATTTTTCAACAAGTTTTGCTCTTTTTACTTCCCGAGCTTTCATTGATTCCTTAGCCATATCTTAAATCTTTTTAGCGTTTTTAAACGGTAAACCTAACTCTTTTAATAATGCGTAGCCTTCTTCGTCAGATTCTGCCGAGGTCACAAAAGTAATGTTCATTCCGTTAATCTTGGTGACTTTGTCGAGTACAATTTCGGGGAAAATGATTTGTTCCGGAATACCCAGGGTATAATTACCCCTTCCGTCCATTTTACCTTCAATACCTTTGAAATCACGAATACGGGGAAGAGATACACTCACCAAACGATCCAGGAATTCATACATGCGCTCTCTGCGTAGGGTAACACGAACCCCGATCGGCATTTTTTTCCTGAGTTTGAAGTTAGAGATGTCTTTCTTAGATTTGGTTTGGACTGCCTTTTGACCGGCGATATTTGTAATCTCTTCTGTTGCCAGTTCGATTAACTTTTTATCGGCGATAGCAGCACCAACTCCCTGGTTGATGACAATTTTCTCTAACTTGGGTGCCTGCATAACGTTTTTGTAGGAAAAATCCTTCACTAACGTAGGGACAACCTCGTCTTGATATTTTTTCTTAAGTGTTGGTACGTAAGCCATTACTTAATCTCCTCTCCTGATTTAATAGAATAACGAACTAATTTTCCTTTATCATTAAGCTTCCTTCCAATACGAGTAGGTTTCCCGGTTTTCGGGTCCTTAATCATCAGGTTAGAAATGTGAATAGGTGCTTCCTTCTCCACAATACCACCCTGCGGATGTGTCGCATTCGGTTTTGTGTGTTTTTTTACCATATTAACACCTTCCACAATAGCTTTCTCGGTGGCTCTGATTACTTCAAGTACTTTGCCTTCCTTAGTTTTGTAATTGCCAGCAATTACAACAACAGTGTCGCCTTTTTTTATGTGTAATTTTCTCTGCATTGTTCTGATTTTATGCATTAAAGTACTTCAGGAGCAAGTGAAATAATCTTCATATTCTTATCACGAAGTTCTCTTGCCACGGGTCCGAATATACGAGTTCCGCGCATTTCACCAGTATTATTCAGTAAAACTACAGCGTTATCATCAAAACGGATATACGATCCATCCTGACGACGAACTTCTTTGGTAGTACGAACAATAATTGCTTTTGACACAGCACCTTTTTTCATATCACTTCCCGCTATAGCACTTTTTACAGTGACTACAATGGTATCGCCTAATGAAGCGTAGCGCTTTCTTGTTCCGCCTAATACGCGAATGCAAAGCACTTCTTTAGCTCCACTATTATCGGCAACTGTACATCTTGATTCTTGTTGTATCATGATTACTTAGCTCTTTCTATGATTTCCACTAATCTCCAACATTTCTGTTTACTGATTGGTCGTGTTTCCATGATCTTCACAGTATCGCCGATGTTGCAGCTGTTCTTTTCATCGTGGGCGTAAAACTTGGAGGTTTTATTGACGAACTTACCATAAATAGGATGTTTCTCTTTGCGCTTTTCGGCCACAACGATAGTGCATTCCATTTTGTTGCTCACCACAACTCCAACACGCTCTTTTCTCAGATTTCTTGATTCCATTACTAACTCTGTTTTGCGTTAATTTCCCGTTGACGTAGAATGGTCTTAAATCGTGCAATATTTCTCCGGGCAATCACAATTACTTGTGGATTGTCCAAAGGGGTAATTGCATGGTTCATCTTCATCCGTGTTAAGGAATCCTGATCGGTCTGGATTCTTTCCAGAATCTCAGCTTTTGATAATTCTTTAATTTCTGATGTCTTCATTATTCAGCGATTTCAGATTCGACATAGTCACGTCTAACAATGAACTTAGTAGTTACGGGTAGTTTTTGTGCAGCTAAACGAAGTGCTTCCTTAGCAACCTCATAGGAAACGCCGTCTGCTTCAATCAATATTCTACCTGGTGTAATCGGAGCAACGAATGCTTCCGGGGCACCTTTACCTTTACCCATACGTACCTCTGCAGGTTTTTTAGTAATCGGTTTGTCGGGGAAAACTCGGATCCAAATTTGACCCTGACGTTGCATATGACGGGTCACCGCAACCCTGGCTGCCTCAATCTGGCGCCCGGTTAACCACGTTTCCTGCAACGATTTTATACCGAAAGATCCAAATGCCAACTGGTTACCTCTTTGGGCCAGTCCTTTCATTTTTCCCTTTTGTACTCTTCTGTATTTTGTCTTTTTCGGTTGTAACATTCTTCTATACTTCTGAAGGTTGACAAATTATTTTTTTCTTTTCTTAAATCCGCCACCTTTTGGTGCACCATCATTTGGACGTCCGCCAGTACCTGGTTTTTGTCCTACATTAGGTGAAAGGTCGCGCTTTCCATAAATCTCGCCTTTGCAGATCCATACCTTTACACCGAGTAAACCGGTCTTGGTAAGGGCTTCTGCCAGTGCATAATCTATATCAGCTCTCAGAGTGTGCAAAGGAGTACGACCATCTTTATACATTTCTGAACGTGCCATCTCAGCGCCGTTTAAGCGGCCTGAAACCTGAATCTTGATACCCTGTGCTCCCATTCTCATGGTAGAAGCAATAGCCATTTTGGTTGCACGACGGTAGGCAATTTTACCTTCGATCTGGCGTGCAATGTTTACAGCTACAATTTTGGCATCTAATTCCGGACGTTTAATTTCAAAAATGTTGATCTGAACTTCCTTATTAGTGATCTTCTTCAGTTCTTCTTTCAGTTTATCAACTTCCTGACCACCTTTGCCAATAATAATACCGGGCCGCGAGGTGTGAACAGTGATGGTGATAAGCTTTAGTGTTCGTTCGATGATAATCTTGGAAATACTGGCTTTTGCCAAACGGGCATTCAAATACTCCCTGATCCTGAAATCTTCCACGAGCTTCTCGCCATAGTTGTTTCCACCGTACCAATTGGAATCCCATCCTTTGATGATTCCTAAACGATTAGCGATTGGATTGACTTTTTGTCCCATGTATTATTATTTATTCTGTTTCGTTAACTTGAGTTAAACTACCAAGACTAAGGGTCACATGATTGGATCTTTTCTTGATCCTGTGAGCACGTCCCTGCGGGGCAGGACTAAGTCTTTTCAATATTCTTCCTGAATCAACAGAAATAGTTTTCACAACCAAATTACTTTCTTCCAACCTGGTTCCTTCGTTTTTAGCCTGCCAGTTTGCAATGGCCGACATCACGAGTTTCTCAAGTCTGCGGGAAGATTCCTTTGAGGAAAACTTTAGTACATCAAGAGCTCTGTTCACTTCCATTCCGCGAACCATGTCGGCAACCAGCCGCATTTTTCGTGGTGAAGTAGGACAATTCTTCAAAACTGCAAAAAATTGCTGTTTCTTAGCTTCCTTTTGTTCGTTTGCACTATTTCTTTTTCTAGCACCCATCGTGAATTCTTTTAATAGTAATCATGCCTTATTTTTTCCCTTTGGAATGTCCCCTGAAGGTTCTTGTAGGTGCAAATTCGCCAAATTTATGGCCAACCATGTTTTCAGTCACATAAACCGGAATGAATTTATTCCCGTTGTGAACTGCAATGGTATGCCCTACAAAGTCAGGAGAAATTACCGATGCTCTGGCCCAGGTTTTAACAACCGATTTCTTGTTAGTTTCATTCAAAACTAAAACTTTACGTTCGAGCTTGAAATCGATATAAGGCCCTTTCTTTAATGAACGACTCATATTCTTCTCCTTTTAATTATTTCTTGCGTTTTTCAACAATATATCTGTTGGAAGCTTTCTTCTTCGCACGGGTTTTGAAGCCTTTGGCTAACAAGCCTTTGCGTGAACGTGGATGTCCACCGGAAGAGCGACCTTCTCCACCACCCATCGGGTGATCGACCGGGTTCATAGCTACACCTCGTACACGAGGTCTTCTACCTAACCATCTCGAACGACCAGCTTTCCCTGATCTTTCCAAGTTGTGTTCGGTATTTCCAACAATACCTACTGTTGCCCGACAAGTTACGAGCACCATTCTGGATTCGCCTGAAGGCAATTTCACGATAGCGTACTTTCCTTCTCTGGAAGTTAACTGAGCGTACGTTCCGGCACTACGAGCCATCACACCTCCCTGACTGGGATGAAGTTCAATGTTGTGAACCAAAGTTCCAAGGGGTATTTCTGATAGTGGTAAAGTATTACCTACTTCAGGTGCGACACCGGTTCCGCTTTCGATTTTCTGGCCAACTTTTAATCCGTTGGTTGCAAGCATATATCTTTTTTCTCCATCAGGAAAAACAAGCAATGCAATTCGTGCGGTACGGTTTGGATCGTACTGAATAGATTCTACAACTCCGGCAATTCCGTCTTTATCTCTTTTAAAATCGATCAGACGATATTTGCGTTTGTGGCCACCACCTATATACCTCATTGTCATGCGACCACCGGCATTTCGACCGCCGGATCTCGTCATGGGCTTCAACAATGATTTTTCAGGTGGCAGATCGTGGCGTCCGTGTCGCTTGTGCCAGGCGAGCAGGCGGGTGGAGAATTCGGGGCTCATTTGGGGCTGCTGAAAACCGGCGGCAAGGAAATGGAGCGGGAGACGAGTCTCGAACTCGCGACCTCAGGCTTGGGAAGCCGGCGCTCTA
>CAIPKZ010000176.1 GCA_903865775.1 uncultured Prolixibacteraceae bacterium
GCAAGCGAAAAACGATTTTCCTTATTCATGGACTATATACCAGCTCTTGTATTCATAAAAGGTTTTGACAGCAAAATGATTTATGCAAACCGTGCGATAGATTCAGCATTGGGTGCTTCGGGTTGGATTGGAAAGTCATTGTTCGAAATTTTTGATGCAGAAACTGCCGAAAGGATAATCGCTGATGATAAAAAGACAATTACATCTGACTATGAAGTCATTGAAGAGAGTTTTATAAATCTTGACGGGTCGTTACATCATTATGAAACTCAGAAATTTATTATCCCCTTGTTGGGTCAGGAATCTCTTCTCGGAGGAATAGCAATAGATATTACCGACAGAAAACGTGCCGAAGCATTTGAAAATGAATTATTGCAATTGTCGCCCAAATTAACCGGAATATCATTTTCTGAAATCAATTCAGCAATAGATATGGCAATTGGCCGAATCGGAAAATTTTTATCTGCCGACCGGGCATATATTTTCGAATTCAATGCTGAAGCAATAACCATGAGTAATACGCATGAATGGTGTAACTTAGGTATTGAACCTGAAATTGAAAATCTTCAGGAGATCCCATGCGATTTATTTCCAAATTGGATAGAAGTTCTCAATCGGAATGAAAATATAATTATCCCTTCGGTGAAAGACTTGCCGGAAAGCTGGAAAGCTGAACGTGAAATCCTGGAACCCCAGGGTATTCAATCATTAATCGTAATTCCGTTGCTATCTGATGGTACATTGATCGGATTTGCCGGATTGGACTCCGTTGCAAAAAAGAAAGAATACAATACCGGCGAGATCAATATTTTAAAAGTGTGGAGCAGTATGCTTGCCAGTTTAATCAAGGATCGGAAATCTGAATCCTTACTGGAACAAACCCGCCAGAATTATGAAACCTTCTTCAATACCATTGACGATTTTCTGTTTGTTCTTGATGAACAAGGCAACATGATTCACACCAATCATACCGTAATTAACAGGCTGGAATATGCTCCGGAAGAATTGCTTTCAAACTCAGTTTTGATGGTTCATCCTGCTGAACGCCGCGAGGAAGCCGGACGAATTGTAGGTGAAATGCTTCAAGGTATCACCGAATATTGCCCGGTACCATTAGTCACTAAAGCAGGCCGTTTGATTTCAGTTGAAACCAGGGTAAAACCGGGTTTCTGGGATGGAAAACCTGTGATTTTCGGGGTCAGCAAGGATGTTTCGCAAATCAAGCTGTCAGAAGAAAAATTCTCCAAGGCGTTTCAGTCCAATTCAGCCATGATGGCCATTTCAAGCGTTAATACCGGCAAATTCATTGAGATTAACGATTCCTATGTCAAAACACTTGGCTATTCACGCGAAGAAATGATTGGACAAACTTCGGCGGATATGAATATTTATCTCGATTTGGAAACCAGGACTGACATTATGGAAAAATTATCGCAAAGTATTCCGGTCAGGGAAATGGAGATAAAAGTCAAAACAAAATCCGGAAACATTTTAACCGGGCTATTTTCTGCCGATTACATCGTGATCGGCAATGAGCATTGTACTTTGGAATTAATGGTTGACATTACCGACCGCAAAAGAGCAGAAGAAGATATTAAAAAGGCGCGCCTCGAAGCAGAACAGGCCAATATGGCTAAAAGCGAATTCCTTTCGCGTATGAGCCATGAACTCAGGACGCCAATGAATTCGATACTTGGATTTGCCCAATTGCTCGAAATGGGTGAACTTAATCTGCGGCAAAAGAAAGGAGTGACCCACATCCTGAAAAGCGGAAAGCATCTGCTTGATCTGATCAACGAAGTACTCGATATTTCGAGCATTGAAGCAGGCCGGATATCACTGTCGATCGAACCGGTTCAATTGGGCATTATCATTCCTGAAATGCTCGACATTGTTCGCCCACAGGCCGAACAGCGACATTGTTCGCTTCAGTCAAGGAGCACCGTTACCGGCCAGTTATTTGTCAAATCCGACCGGCAGCGATTAAAACAAGTATTGCTGAATTTGCTGAACAATGCCATCAAATATAACAAAGAAGGTGGTTCAGTTCTGATTCAGACTGAACTCAGGCCTGAGATTGGTTCAGAAAGGTCACAAATCCGGATTTCGATTACTGATACTGGTTTGGGAATTTCGCAGCAGGACATTCCAAAGCTCTTCATGCCCTTTGAACGTATCGGCGCGGAAAAAACCAGAACCGAAGGCACCGGACTTGGACTTTCGGTGGTAAAGAAATTAATGCAGGCCATGGGAGGAAATCTTGGAGTAGAAAGCACTCCGGGTGAAGGAAGTACCTTCTGGATCGAATTGCCTCAAAGTGAAAGTCCTTTAAAAGGGGTTGAAAAAATTGGTGAGCTTACCGGTATTGAATCAAAATCAGATCATAAAACCGGAACTATTTTATGCATTGAAGATAATGCTTCAAATATCGAATTGATTGAACAAATCCTTTCTTATCAGCATTCCGGTATTCGGTTAATTGCCTGCACCAATGGTAATGAGGCAGTCAAACTGGCTAAAGAATACACCCCCGATTTGATCCTGCTTGATCTGAACCTTCCTGACATTCATGGCAGCAAGGTGCTTAAACTGTTAAAAGCCGAAATACAAACCATGAATATTCCTGTTGTAGTGATCAGTGCCGATGCAATGCCACACCAGCAGAAACGTTTCCTGGAGGCCGGAGTACAGAATTATTTAACCAAACCGCTGGATATCAAAGATTTTTTACACGAAGTTGATCTCTATATTCCAGGAAACAAAGCACAGGATATCAGTTAAATTAATAAAGTAACAACACACATACCATGATTGATTCTACCTTAAAAAATGCAAATATTCTGATCATCGATGATCAGGAAGCAAATATTGATGTATTGGAAGGTTTACTCGAAATGCAGGGTTACTCAAACATTAAATCAACGGTTGATCCGCGGGAAGTATTGAACTTGCTGGCTGATTTCAATCCTGACTTGATTTTGCTCGACTTGTCCATGCCCTATCTTTCAGGATTCGAGGTCATGGAACTTTTGAAATTAAATGTTCCGGCCAACACCTATTTACCCATACTCATTCTCACGGCCGATGTAACATCCGAAGCAAAACAACGCGCACTTTCGGTAGGTGCCACTGATTTTTTAACCAAACCATTTGATTTGGTTGAAGTTGGATTACGAATCAAGAATATTCTATATACCAGCTTTCTTCACCAGCAATTACTAAACCAGAATCAGATTCTGGAAACCAAAGTGAAAGAAAGAACGCGTGAGCTTGAAAAAATGAATATTGAATTGATTGCAGCAAAGGAAAAAGCTGAATCAAGTAACCGGCTAAAAACCTCATTCCTAAATAACATTTCACACGAAATACGCACTCCATTAAATGGAATTTTAGGATTTGGGCAAATACTTTCTGAAGGCGACTTTTTACCTGAAGAAAAAGAAGTGTATTTAACGATGTTGAATAACAGCAGTGACCGGCTTATTGATACTGTCACTAACTTTTTGGATATTTCGTTACTGAATTCAGGAAGTCAGGACGTATTCAAAAGAGAGATTAATCCCGAAGATCCGATAATCACCGTACTGAGGAAATTCGAAGAATCATGTCTGGCGAAGAACATAAGCCTTAC
>CAIPKZ010000177.1 GCA_903865775.1 uncultured Prolixibacteraceae bacterium
GATCCCAACCCAGCAACATGTGAGCAGTAACTTTCATCTGCTGCTTTTTCATCTCTCTGACTTTCGTGCTGAAATCATCCACACGATAGACATGTCGTTGCGTTTCATCCCAGCGCCCCCAGGCCGGATAACACTGCACGGTTACCGTTTCGCAATCTTTTAAAACCTGAGCTTTGACAAGTGAGTTGTTGAAATATGTTTTGCTTCCTTCGGTAACACATTCACCAATCAGCATCGTGCTTTTATAATCCTTCAGACCAAGAGGCGATCCAATGATTTGTTGGGTTTCAGAAGATTTGGAAATGATTTTACTCCCGGCAATCGGGTACTTTGGAAGTGATCCTGATGGTATTTGCGCCTGCGTTCCGGAGAAAAAACCGATCAGAAAAAATATGGTCAGGCAATGATTTTTATTCATCAGGTAGTGGTTTGGTTTGGTTTGCCAAATTTAATATAAAAACAGTTTGGGGAATCGAATATCTGCAATTTAATCCATGAAATCCAATTTACTTCCAGCTTTTCTGGCTGGTGGAAAGTCGTGAAATCTGATTCAGGCGATCCGGAATAAAAAGGAAAGGCTGAACTCTTTCGAGAACAGCCTTCAGAGATTTTATGAATTGCAGAAGTTACACCACTCCCTGCGACATCATGGCATCGGCAACTTTAATGAAACCGCCAATGTTGGCACCTTTCACATAGTTGATGAATCCACCTTTTTCGGTGCCATATTTTACGCAGGTTTCATGAATATTGATCATGATCTGGTGCAGGCGGGCATCCACTTCTTCGCGCGACCAAGGTAAACGCATCGAGTTTTGCGACATTTCGAGCCCTGAGGTGGCCACACCGCCGGCATTCGCTGCCTTACCAGGTCCGTAGAGGATTTTAGCATCAATATATACTTCAACGGCTTCAGGAGTTGAGGGCATATTGGCGCCTTCAGAAACAACATAACAGCCATTTTTAATCAGTTTTCTGGCATCATCTTCATTGATTTCATTCTGCGTGGCACAAGGGAATGCTGCGTCACACTTGATTCCCCAAGGGGTTTCGTTTTCGAAATACTGTACTTTGTATTTGTCAGCATATTCCTTGATTCGTCCACGGCGGATATTTTTCAGTTCAAGAACAAAAGCCAGCTTTTCTTCGTCGAACCCTGCCGGATCATAGACAAATCCCAATGAATCGGACATGGTAACGACTTTTGCCCCCATTTGAATTAATTTCTCAACGGCATATTGTGACACATTCCCGGAACCGGAAACAACGGCAATTTTACCGTTTAGATCCTGATCACGCGTTTTAAGCATTTGGTCGGCAAAGTAAACTGCGCCATAACCTGTAGCTTCCGGACGTATCAAACTTCCGCCCCATTCAAGAGCTTTTCCGGTTAACACGCCTGTAAATTCGTTCCGAATGCGCTTATATTGTCCATATAAAAAGCCGATTTCTCGTCCGCCCACACCGATATCACCTGCAGGAACATCGGTATTGCTACCAATAAAGCGTTGCAGTTCAGTCATAAAACTCTGGCAGAAGCGCATGACTTCGTTATCAGACTTTCCTTTCGGATCGAAATCTGATCCACCTTTTCCACCGCCCATTGGCAGTGTGGTCAGGCTATTTTTGAATACCTGCTCGAAAGCCAGAAATTTCAGAATACCCAGATTTACAGTCGGGTGAAAACGAAGACCACCTTTGTAAGGACCAATTGCACTGTTCATTTGAATCCTGTATCCTCTGTTGATCTGGATTTCGCCATTATCGTCAACCCAGGGAACACGGAACATCATAACCCGCTCAGGTTCAACCATTCGTTCCAAAACTTTGGCATAATGGTATTTCGGATTTTCTTCGATGAAGGGCATCAGCGATTCGACAACTTCTTTAACTGCCTGATGAAACTCAGATTCGCCCGGGTTTTTGGCAATCACTTTTGCCATGAACTCGTTTACTTTTACGTTTAAAATGTCTGCCATTGTAGATTTTTTTAGATATTATTTTTAGGGATTGTTCCTGAATTTTCGACGACTTTTTGGTCTTCGAAGTCTAAAAATAATATTCAAAACTGAGGATACAGCCTGAGAAGACTGCATTTACGTGTTACACGTAAGGAGAAAAAGTGCGGAGTGAGCTAGAGTATGGAGTGACTAAAGTATTTAAGAAAATATCACCACTTCCATCCTGTTCCATAGAGATTGGCCAACCAATTGCCAAAAAAGCGGTCGTAAACTTGATAAACGTTGTTGTCGGAAGTGATGATTTCTTTATCGAACAACTGCTTTACAGCGGTTTGAACAGAACTCTGTGATAATAATCCATGTTTCTTAATGAATGCTCCTGAGGTGATTGCTGTGGCTTTACCATCTTTGGCAATGGCATAGAGTATTTCCTTTTGTCGTTCAGGAAGAAGCAGCAAGGTGGTTTGAAACAAAGGCTTATAGGCTTCAATCTTGTTTCCGATAGCTTCCTGTGCCATTTCCTCGGTGCAAATTTCATTTTCATTGGTTAATGAAAATAGCTCGTTGAAAATATTCTGAATGTACCAGGTGTGTCCTTCAAAAAGCTGATAAACCTTTTTCACCAATTCCTCCGAAATTTCCTTTTCGCTGTTCGAAAAGTGCTTTCTCACAAAGCGAACATATTCTTCTTCGCTTATTGCATCCAATTGCATCAGACTGACGCTTTGGTAAAACGGACGGGATGAGCTGAAAAAGATATTTTGCATCAGATGGCGCTGGCTTCCGGCAAAAATGAATGAGGTGTTTTTGCATTTTTGAATATGTGTCCGAAGGATGGCTTCAATGTTTGTTTCGGGATACTGAGCAATTTGCTGAAATTCGTCAATTGCAACAATGCATTGTTTATCAGCCGCTTCCAGATATTTAAATATCTCCTCCAAGGTGAAAATTGCCTGATTAATTTCGCCAATTCCGATATCAAAAGTTGGTGTACCGCTTTGAGGATCCAATTTGAATGCTGGGCGAAGCGAACTGATCATGGAGAAAAAAACATCAATAAACTGTTTGCCTTTAGGTTTGAGTGTGTCAAAAATCTCTTTTCCGAGTTTGTAGACAAACTCTTTCAACGAGTCCGTTGCATAAATATCAATGAAGAACGTGTAATAGTGATTTCTAATTTCGTCCTGATGAAAGCAATGTTCGATCAAACCGGTCTTTCCCATTCTGCGCGGTGAAATGATTGCCAAATTATTGCTATTGGTTAGCGAACGTATAATTTCTTTGGTCTCCTGAGCACGATCACAGAAATAGTCAGCAGATACATAACTACCTGTTACAAAAGGATTATTTAATGGTTTCATCTGTTTATGATCTGAAGCCCCCTCCAAACCTCCCCCCAAAGGGGAGGCTTAAAAAAAGCAAGTTCGGAATTTGTACAAATAATCATGCTCCTGCCTGTCAAAATTGCTTTGTCATGAAAGTTTCATCACTATATTTTGATACAAATATAGTGATCGTTTCCCGATTACCAAAATTTGATTACCAAATTTCAATAATTATATTTTAATAATTGAAATTTGGTAATCATATCCTATATCTCAATGATGTTATTCTTGATGGCAAACTTCACCATATCGACCGTACTTTTCAGGTTGAGCTTCTGCATGATGTGGTTTTTGTGCGATTCCACTGTTCGTACACTGATAAAAAAGCGGTCGGCAATTTCCTGGTTGGTGTGGCTCTCGCCCCAAAGTTTGAGAATTTCGATCTGGCGTGAGCTTAAATTTGCAATGTCGGCATTTTGGCTCAGCTCATCCGCTTTCAGGCTCGAAATATAGCGGTTCAGCAACAAGTGAGTGATTGATTTGCTGTAATAATCATGTCCGTTTCGCAAGGTATAAACGGCTTCGAGCAGGCTGTTGCGGTCAGAATCTTTTCCCAGAAAACCTTTGGCTCCGGCTTTGATGGTCTTCAGTACAATTTCTTCGTTATCGATCACCGAAACGATCAGGATTTTCAGCTTCGGACTGCTGATTGTCAGCTGAACAATGAGGTTGAGATTTCGAACCGATATGTCGTGCATATTCAGGATCAGGACATGAATCTGCATCGACTTCAACTTTTCAGTCAAAACATCCCGATTGTCACAAGCAAGGACAACCCGGAAATCGGAAATGCCTGATAAAAGTCCGGAAACACCTTCCAGCACTAATTTGTGTTCATCAAAAATTGCAATGTCAATCATGATTTATAATTATTGCCGAAGTTTTTTGCTTTCCGTCCATCAGAATGGTCAGCGGTTTTTTAAAGCGAACATGTTTGAAATACACGGTTTCATTCACTACTTTCTGATTTTTCAGCATTTCCCATCGCACAAAATCGGTAGGTGAGGAATGCAGTACCGAAAAGTATCCAATATTCATTGAAGTAACATTGTGAAAGAAATGCGATCCTAACGATGAATCCAGCGGATAATTATCAAGACTTACTTCCACTATGATTTTGGCGTTCGAAATTTGAGACCAGTTGACCGGAATTCCAACAAACCGGTCGCGGCTTCCCCAGCGGCCCGGTCCAATCAATACATAATGACGGTTGCTTTTGATCATCAGGTTATTGAGTTTCTCAATCTCGGCAGCCATTTCTATCGTTTTCAGTTTACTGAAAGTGGTATTATCCACAAAAATCACATCTCTGATATCTTTGATTTCACCATTTCCCAAACTCGACCGGGTGAATAAAACCATCCGCGCCTTATCGAGCTGATCGATCACGATATTCTGCAATATCTGGTTGCCAATCAATGGTTTAATCTGAAGCAGGTAAAAAGTTGGCAAGCCGTTCTTCGCCGGGTCAAGGTCAACTGCATATTCGATTTCGACCGGTGAACCAAAGGCTTCTTTAATGGTGTTCAGTAAAATACTGATGGTTTCGGCCAAAGGAATGTAGTTGTACTGCAAAATGTCGGCAAAATTTACAATTCGGGGGCCATAGGTACTCAAACCCGGTTCAATGCGGTCGTTGTTCGGATTGTACACCGAAACACAATGATTCAGCGTGCCGTGTTTTTCTGCCTCGCTGATATCCATCAGTTGGAGTGCGGCCAGTTCTCCATTCTCTAAAAAGTCGAAATCTGTATCACGGCAATCGAGCGCATAAAACTGAACCTGCGAATTGTTCAGCAAATCTTTGATGCTGTGAATGGTCACTTTGGGATATTTTGGAGAAAAGCGGAACGATTTCCAGCCATCGACCACATACGTTCCCAATCCGACCGCTGCCACAGCAAATCCTTCCTCCGGTTTCATATTGGCTACCGGATAATAATTGTACGACTGCGCCACCCCGCTGATATGCGGATAATAATAATCGCCATACTGATTGCCAACAAGTTCCTGTAGGACAACCGCCATTTTTTCTTCTTCAACTTTATGGTGAATAATCGAAAAATAGTTTCGGGCCTTTTCAGAAAAAGTGGAAGCAAAAACCAGCTTAATCGCTGTTGAAAGCCGTTCGAGAATAAGCTTTTTATTGGTGGGATGATTTGGGATAATGTATGTGTCGAAAACACCGGCAAATGGCTGAGTGATGGAGTCTTCAGATAAGCTTGAAGACCGCACGGCAATAGGCTTTTCGATTTGTAAAACAAAAACCCTTAGTTTTTTCAGGAGCGATATCGATAAATGAGCCTCAACAAAATGGCGTTTCAATTCAGCATACGAAATATCAGGGTCGATGATCCGGTCGAAAAGTTTATTTTTCGAGATGAAATGCTGAAATTCATTGGTACCTATAATGACGGTGATGGGTGCCAGAATATTGATCCGGTTTGACAGGGTTGGAAAATCAATGTTGTAAATCAGTGTGTTGATAAATGCCAGTCCACGCCCTTTTCCGCCGAGTGAACCTCCGGCGAAGGATACGATATTCTTCTCGTCGAGGGTGGAGGTTTCATCGAAACTTAGAATTTTCCCTTTTTTCTTCTCTTCGCGATAATGTTTGATGGTGTCAAGGAAAAACTTTCGCATCTCGTCCATATCGTGGAACGTATTGGCCGATACCGGATTCAATGTCTTGGCAAGCTGGATTTCGCCCCGGGACATCAGCCAAAGTGACAACTGGTTTTCGGAAGCATGGAGAAACAACGATTCGTCGGGGACTTCCTGAAGCAGGGTTTCGAATTCGCGCAAGGACCTTGCCACACCGATTTTGTTGCCTTCTTTATCCCTGAAAACAAAATTCCCAAAGCCCAGGTAACTGGTCAGGTATTGTTTGAGATCGTTCAGCAGAGTCTCCGAATTTTTATTGATGAAGGTCACCTCCAAGTCTTTGGCGACCTGCTCATTGCGGATTTCCGACGACTGCAGGATGATTGGAAGCTTTGAAATATGAGATTTAACGTATTTAATAAAGTTTACGCCGGCATGTTTGTCCATTTTTCCTCCACGGTCGAACTCCACATCCGAAATCACACAGAGCAGAAAATCTTTGTATTTATTGAAGATAGCAATGGCTTCTTCGTAATTCCGGGCCAGCAGTATTTTGGGCCTCGACCGCATTTTGGAAATTTTATCCAGCTCGTTTTTCTCAAACTCGGGCAACAACTGCTGCACTTGCCCGAATACGATATCATACAGAAATTGAAGGTATTTGGAATAATATAGCGGTGAATCCTCAATCAGTAAAATGACACGAACCAGACCAATTTTAGTGTCGTTTTCAACATTCACCTTGTCTTCGGTCGATTTTACGATGGCAAAAAGAATGAGCGAGTCACCATTCCATACGAACAGTTTATCGACCGACCGGATGGTAGGCACCAGCTCTTCGAAGTATTTGATATCGCTTTTTTTGTTCAAAAGCAGATAGATAGGCAATGCCTCATTTTTTGCCTTGATTTGCTCACTTAATAGAATCGGAGCCTCACGATCCATTCCGGCCATCAGGATAACCAAGTCAAAATTAGTAGTTTCCAGCAAATTAAGTGCTTCTTCGGCCGATGACGCCCCGGTAATCCGGGGAACCGAAAAAAGACTGTACTGATAGGCTTCTCCCATAAATTTTTCGAAAAATGAGTCTTCGCTTTCGAGTGTAAAGGCATCGTACAGCGTGGCCACAAAAAGGATATGCCTGATTTTGTACTTCATCATATCGAGATAAATGTACTTATCGATGGCTTGCTGGTTAAAATACAGCTGAAGGGGTTTTTTATCTTTTATCAGCGAGTTCCTGAATTCGTCTGAATGCTGAATGACCTGTGACGAAATTCCTTTTCGGTGAATAATTTCGCGCCCTTTGTAATTATTCATGTAGCCACTGATCAACCGGGCGATGTTCATCAGCAAATTACGCTCTTCAATCAAAAAAGGCCCTTCGTCTTCC
This sequence comes from uncultured Prolixibacteraceae bacterium, assembly GCA_903865775.1. Lineage (GTDB taxonomy): Bacteria > Bacteroidota > Bacteroidia > Bacteroidales > Prolixibacteraceae > Aquipluma. The sequence continues at coordinate 7,344 of CAIPKZ010000177.1, forward strand.
TTCGGAAACTGCTTCAGATAAAAAATTTCGATGGTTCCCTTTTTATTGTCAATGGTCACAAAACTTTCGCTTTGAACCCATTCGGTTTCCACAAAATGTTGACTGAGGTATGATTTCCCTTCAAACCGGATTCGCGAAACCGTAAACCTTGGATACTGCCACGATTTGGGAAGTATCGAGCAGATTTCCATCAATGTTTCATCCACCGATTTTCCTTCTTCAATAATCAGAGTGGTTTGGTTGATGGCCTTTAACTCTTTTAAACGCTCGGTGTTTTCGTGGTGCAGTTTATTGAATACAGCCCGCGTTGCCGAGCCTGCAATCAGATTTGAAAGGTTGACGAGCAGATTTCGTTCTTCTTTCAGGAACGGTCCTTCGTCGGCATCCGGAAACTGCTTCAGGTAAAAAATTTCGATGATTCCTTTTTTCCTTCCGGGCGCCTCAAAACTTTGTGCCATTTTCCATGGTGTTTCCCTGAAACCACTGCTCAAAAAGATATGTTTGTCGTAACAGATCCGGGCTGCGGTTTCTTCCGGGAATTGCCAGGAATCTGGTAAAATCGAACATATTTTCCGGAGCGATTCTTCGAGTGACTGATCGCCCTGAAGGATTTCCGATGTCCGGTTAATGCCTTTCAACTCTTTCAGTCGTTCGGTATTTTTGATTAATAATTCCTGAAGTGCTTTTTTAGATGCAGTTCCCGAAATCAAGGCGGCAAGATTTCCGATCAGGTTCCGTTCTTCGGGCAGAAACGGACCTTCGCCGGCAATAGGAAATTCTTTCAGGTAGAAGATTTCGATGGCTCCTTTAATTGAATTTGGGGCGTCGAACAATTGCTGCAGTTTCCAGTTCGTTTCGCGAAAGTTTGGGCTGGTAAAATCCCTATCTCCATAAGTGATCCGGGCAACGGTCTGTTGCGGAAACTGCATGGCCTCGGGTAAAAATGAACAAATCTCCTGCAGCAATCCGCTGAGCGATGTGCTTTTCTTCAGGATTTCGGTCGTACGGTTGATGCTTTTCAGTTCTTTCTGACGTTCACCAATGTCAACACTGAGGCGTTCGAGCTGAATTTTTGAGATGAGTCCAACGAGCAAAGACCCGATGATTACCAGGGTCGATTCGGCCTCGTCAATGACTGTTCCGGAGGAATTGGAAATGCATTGGTGCGAAAGAAAAAGTTCGATCCATCCGTTCTTCTGATCAGGCAGCTCAAAGTGATGTTTTACAACCACCGAAGACTCTTCGAACCGATGGCTTTGAAAGAATAGTCCATTAAAAGAAATGCGCACAGAAACTGTATTTTCATTGACTGAATTTCCGGCAATCACGTCACAAACAAGCTGTAACGATCCGTTCAGTTCCTTGCCCTGACCGAGAATTTCAATGATTCTGAAGGTAAGATCATCTTGCTGAAACAACTGATTTTTGACCACCGAAGTATCCGTTTTTTTAGACATTTCTCCAATTTAATCATGATCTGCAGAACCTGAAAGTCAGTGTCCTGAAGCTTCTTCGAAATTAGCACATAATTGCTTCCTTTTATAACAAATGGCGTGAAATCATCCAAACTTAAAGCAGGATTTTTTCACGCCATGAGATGCAAATTCACTATGCTGTTTAAACAAAACTATTTACTTCACGGGCCAGGTCAATTTTGCACGGGATTTCCTCTTCATCTCCAAATCGTTTAATCATTTCCCCGAAGCCAGAATACCATGCGTTAAAATTATATCCATCAACACAAACGGACTTTGAAGTTCCGCAGCTGCTGATGTTAAAAATGCCATGACCGTTGTTTTTGCCGGCTTTGGTCAAATATAAAATAGACTGAACAGGGATGTTGTATTTGGTGGTATGCGCACAGGCCACTTTTATTGTTGTGGCTGATCCAACTGCGACCACCTGGTTTATTTTGCTGGTTTGTATAGCTTGTGTTATGGCCTGGCATACCGATCGTTTTTCTCCATAACTTCCGTCATCGGTAACTGTGATCAGTTCGTCAGAAACAGCTTTTATCTGCTCTTCGAGGATGATTCCTTCGTTTGTTTGTGCCGAAAGGATGGTTATGATGCGATTTCCGGCAGCATGAAGCGAATTTAAAACCGGCAAAAGAAGAACAGCACCAGGACCGCGGCTTACGCACAAAACGGTGCCGAAATTTTCGACGGGTACCGGATAACCAAAAGGTCCATCGATTGCAAAAAGTTCGCTTCCGGCATTTAATTCAGCCAACCTTCCGGAGTAGTAATTATTTGCATAAACCAAAACCGTTACCGATACTTTCTCCGGATTGGTTTTGAGCACTGCTACTGCAATTCCCGGTTCATTTTCCGCGACGGTCAACAGAATATACTGACCAGCGTTAATCTCATTCAAGGCAATTGGAGACCTGATTTCAAACTTGGTCACATCTTCTGAAAACTTTTTTTTTGCAATGATCTGATTCATTTGTAACTCTATTTCAATAAAGTTTTTGAAGTTAGGTTGAATCAGCAGCAGAAAAAAAATCATTGCCCGATTTACGTGTTTCTACTACGTGAAAGACGGAAAAACAAGCATGGTTGATTTCTAATCATACCAGGAGAATAGAAGGTCTGGACAAAAATGTGAATTTTTATTGAACCCAAAGGTCTAAAGAATGCAATGAATTCAAGTATTCTACGACTCCTTCGTAGTCGAACGAAATGGAAGATGCTTCCATCTATAAACCTATGATCACTCTGAGTTCAAAATCTGATTGGTGGGGGACGGTGCTATTTGGTTGGAGCACTCAGATATTTTCCGGAGATAAACCGGATAGGATACCACGCTGCCAGGAAACCTATGCCGCTTACCAGAAGAAAAATGGCTGTCAGATCGCCAATCCGGATTTCGACCGGGTAACTCGAAAAGATGAATGAACCTTCGTTGCCCGGAATTTTCAGAATTCCATATTTAATCTGAATCGAGCAAATCAGGATTCCCAGGATCAGACCGAAAACAGCTCCGGTCAATGAAATCATCCAGCCTTCGAACAGAAAAATGGTGCGGATCAGTTTCTGGTTGGCGCCCATACTCTGAAGAATGGCTATGTCGGCTTTTTTGTCGATAATCAACATCGAGAGCGATCCCAGAATATTGAAGGAGGCAATAATCAGAATAAATCCGAGAATAATAAAAATGGCCCATTTTTCGGATTTCATCACCCGGTAAAAAAGTTCGTGCTGCTCGAACTGTGTTTTTACAACAAAATTTCCGCCCAGTATCCGGCGAATTTCAGGCTGTACTGACTCCCCTGAAACACCTTCCTTTAAGCCAAGCTCCACCGAACTGACCCGGGTTCCCATTTGAAACAGTTCCTGTGCATATCCGAAAGGAACCAACACGTATTTTGAATCGATTTCCTGTTGGTTAGCAAAAATTCCGGAGGCATAAATGGTGCTGTGATTAAATGAATTAGCCAGCGAGGGCCGGCCATTGACGCCTTTTTTCAAGGTGTAAATATGTACCGGATCGGTAAAATTCAGTCCTACGGATAAATAATAGGCGACTCCCTGGCCAACCACGGCATAAGGAATTTGTTTTGCTTCGAGAAGAAAACGGCCACTGGTAATGCAACTCGTGTCGAGTCCGGATACTTCGCTGTAATTGGCTGGAACACCTTTGATGGTGGCAAAATATTTCCGGTCGCCGTATCCGAGCAAAGCGTTTTCCTCAATCACTGGTGTTAATGTCGAAATCCCACTAATCTGCCTGATGGCATTGAAATTACCTTCGTCCATTTCGAACGACTTTCCTTTTGCCGCTGTAATTTTGATATCCGGATCGAAAGACGAAAACAAGGTTTTGATGGAAGTATCGAGCCCGTTGAAAACGGATAGGATGACAATCAGTGCAAAGGTGCCAACGGTTACTCCGGAAATCGAGATTCCGGAAATGATGTTGATTACATTCACCGATTTTTTCGAAATCAGGTAACGGCGGGCGATATAGAAGGCGGTTCTCAATATTTACCAATTATCTATTTACAATTTTCCAATTCTTAACAGTAAAAAGTCAATAGTAATAAGGAAAAAGTTGAAAAGTATGTTTCCGAATGACTAATGACAATTTCCTCTTTTTTATTTCCAGGCTTTTACGATCAACCCTGTTCCACTTTTGTGTTTCATATACAGATCGAAAAAATTCAGAACCAGGGCAAACGGAAATACAAATAAGTAATAAAACGGTAGAATCACGAAGAACAATTTGCTGGCTCCGAGCATGAGTATCGGGTATTTCATCGACAGTTTCCAGGAAATTTTTCCCGGAGTACCGTATGAATAGCGCGCTTCAACCTTCGAAAACCCGGCAGATTTCAGCTTGGTTTCAATTTCAGTGATGTTGTATCCGTCGCGAACATGTTCGTCGATAAAACCGTGAACACCTTCTTCGTGATCATGATCGTGCGAGTCTGATCCACCCTGATCGGAAGGAGTTGAAATCAGCAACAATCCGCCCTTTTTCATTGAAGCATAAAAATTCAGGAATACCAAAACATCTTCTTCGATATGCTCCATCACATCAACCGAAAGTACCAGATCGTACCGTTCGTTTTCCTGAAATTTAGTCAGGTCGGCCAGTTCAAATTTTACGCGACCGTCCAGGCCAGCCTTTTTCATAAACTGGGTACAATCCTCAATCTGTTCGGGTTTAATGTCAACCGCTTTAATTCCGGCATTCGGAAACCAGCGGGCCATGCGGTAGGTATATTGTCCAAATCCTGAACCTGCGTCCAGAATGGTTTTTACTTCAGGATTAGTGTGGCTGCGACTGCGAAGTTCTTTGCGGATGTGCCAGGCCCGAAGCAAAAGCAAATCGAGCAAATGATAGAATAATCTGCGCAAAACCGGATTCTGGTTAAACACACTTCCCAGCGAACGTTTTATCGGATCGTATTGCATCGGTAAGTTTAAAGTTAATTTGTTTAACGTTTAAAGTTAGAATTTCAAAGTCAATCAGTTGTGGGCAAAACTTGAAACTTTGAACCTTGAACTTTGAACTATTCTTTGAGTAGTCGGTCAATGTTGTCTATGTAATCGAGACTGTCGTCGATGTGAAAGTCGAGTTGCGGAACAATCCGCAGTTGTTTCCCGACTTTTAAGCCAAGCAATCCTCTGATTTTGGAAGTGTGCTTTTTGATTTCAAGTAAGGTTTCAGCTCCCTTTTCAGAAGGGAAAATGCTCAGGTAAATTCTGGCAATGGATAAGTCGGGCGTAATCCGGACATTCGTTACACTGATTAAAATCCCATGAAACAGATCTTTGCCTTCTTTTTGCAGAATATCCGCAAGGTCTTTCTGCAACAGTCGTGATATTTTATTTTGACGGGTTGTTTCCATGGTATTTGTATTTGAAAAATTAGGTTTCAAAGGTAGTTAAAATTGTTTGAACAACAGGAAGCTCAATTGGTTCAAGGCTTCGAATATGCTATCTGTTATTCCGGGATCGTTTATTTTCCTTAAGTTCGCACACTGAGATTATTCCTATTTCTTTAATTTATGGGTGGACTTTTTGATTACAGCCTGTGGGGACTTTTCCTGGCCAGTTTTCTGGCCGCAACGGTTGTGCCTTTTAGTTCCGAAGCCATTCTGACTTTCCTGATCGCCAATGGAACTAATGTCACTTCTGCCGTTTTGGTTGCCACCGCAGGAAACTGGCTGGGCGGCATGAGTAGCTTTGCCATTGGTTACCTCGGAAAATGGGAATGGATCGAAAAATACCTGCGGATTAAGCGCGAAACCATCGAAAAATGGCACAACCGCTTGTACAAACGCGGAGCTATTTTTGCTTTTCTGAGCTGGGTTCCGGGAGTCGGTGATGTTTTTGCAGTCGGACTGGGTCTTTTACGAACCAACATCTGGATCACGGCGTTCGCCATGCTTGCCGGTAAATTTTTGCGCTATGTGGTTTGGGCCTGGCTGAGCGGGCTGGTATTTTAGCAACCAATACATAGGCGATGAGAATGAAAAGATGATTATCCTATCATCATAAAAACAAAAACTTTCAGAATGAATAGTTGCCCTTTGTGAATGAGGCAAGGCTTTCACATTCAAAAATCTGCCATTTACCTACTCCGGTTGCCAGTTAATCCAACGAAGTGCCATTTTATAGTTCTCAAATCCGAAAATTTGGTGCCAAAAAATTAACAATGACTTTACATTCAGGAAACGTTTCTTGTCGTAAATGTTTCCTTTCTTTGTACTGAAATATAAATCAGACACGAAAATGCAAGAAAAATTCAATTTTGAGGATCCGAAATTACGGGCAATTCTGGAAAAAACGGTAGAGTTGTTTTCGGAATTCGGAATTCGGAATTTAAATATGGATGACATTAGCCGAAGTCTGGGGATTTCGAAAAAGACACTCTACCTATCCGTAAAAAGCAAGGAGGATCTGATTGAAAAGCTCTTCTGCTTTGATGATTTCAAGATGGATGCTGAATTTGCAAAAATAAAGGCTGAAAATCTGAACGCCATTGAAGTTTTAATTCGGGTTAGTCTGATTGTTTTCGAGGAGATGGGAAAATTCGATCCCAAATTAACATTTGAACTCAAAAAATATTACGAATCAATCTTTAATCAGTTCATGGTTCGGAAGCAGAACCATATTTTCAACCTGATCAGCATAAATATTGAAAAAGGTATTGCAGAAGGCTTGTACCGGAAGGATTTGAACATTGAACTGATCGCCGGCCTTTATGTCCGCAATTTGGTTCTGATGCACAACAAAGATTATTGCTTTATCGAAAAGGTCAGCTTTCTCCAGGTCTTTGAAGTGCTGTTTGAAACTCACATCCGCGCTATTTCAAACGCTGAAGGCCTCGCTTATTTTGAAAAACGAAAAGCAGAAATAATACATTTTAATAACGAAAATATTAACCAATAAAGATTACAAAACATGTTCAGAAAACACAAACAGATTGTCCTGCTAATGACTATTTTCCTTTGCGGAACGTGGTTTTCCGAAGCGCAGGAATCCCAGAAACTTACACTCAAGGAGGCCGTTAACATGGCCTTGCTCCAAAACACCAACATCTTGAACTCGGACCTTGATCTGAAAATTGCTCAGAAGAGAGTTTGGGAAACGATGGCCTCAGGGCTTCCGCAAATTAATGCGAAAGGAGCTTATTCGCACATTTTTAAAGTTCCAACGTTGAGTTTTGGTGGTAAAACAGTTCTGTCAAATACGAATGTTCCATGGGATCCAACCACTCAAAGTGGAACAATGAGTTCGCTTTCACTCGCGAACGGAGAAAACATTTACTTAAACAGTGAGCCTGGCACTCCGATTGAACTTGGTCTAAAGAATAATACGACCTTTGATCTTACGCTATCCCAACTGATTTTCAGTGGATCATATTTTGTTGGATTGCAGGCAACCAAGGTTTATTATGGCCTGACAAAAGAAAATGCAGAAAAAACAAAACTTGATGTTATTGAGACTGTTACAAATACCTATAACATGATTAAGCTGGCCGAAGAAAGCCGGAAAATTTTGACACAAAACCTCGAAAACATCAATAAAACATTGTTCGAGATTTCGGAAATGAACAAACAGGGTTTTCTCGAAAAAACAGATGTTGACCAACTGGAATTAACTGCGAACACCGTTCGGAATGCCATGAACCAGATTGACAGCAATTTGGATATGGGATACCGGTTATTGAAAATTCAACTTGGAATAGAAGAAACGGTAAAAGTTGAATTAAGTGACATTTTAGAGTCGGATGAGTCGCTTACCAAATCGAGCCTGCAATTGATAACTGAATCCTTCAATATTAGTCAAAATGTGGATTATAAACTTATTCAAACCGCGGAGAAAGCAGCAAAACTCGAATTAGACCTCTCCAAAACAGGCTTTATGCCAACTATCTCAGGCTTTTATAATCACACCGAAAAATTGAAAGCTCCAGCCTTCGATTTTGCACCAAAAGATTTAATTGGTGTGAATTTGAGTTTGCCTATTTTTAGCAGTGGACAGCGTCTTTCAGTTTTAGCGCAGAGAAAGATGTCGCTTGAGAAAGCACAAAACACCACTAAATTAGTATCAAACAGCCTGTCGATGCAAGCCAGTCAATTTCAGAACGACCTGAAATTAAAGCTCGAAAAATACCAGAACCAGAAAAAAAGCAAGGAACTATCCGACGACATTTACCAACGCACACTTGAAAAATATAAGCAAGGGATGACATCGAGTATGGAATTGATGACCAGTCAAAACCAATACCTGACCAACCTGACCAACTATTACCAGTGTATCTATGATCTGCAGGGGTCAAAGTCTAAACTGGAAAAACTGTTCAATATCAATCAGGGATCAGTTACTCCGTAATCAGACTAAACAATTGTTTTCCAACACATTAAAATATTAATTAAAATAAAATAATACAAATGAAAAAGATTATTATTTACTCAGCGCTGATCGCTTTTCTGGTTTCGTGCAGTGCGACAACCGACAAAAAGGCCGAGATTGAAAAGCTGAAATCGCAACGCGAACAATTAGACGCTCAAATCGCAAAACTTGAAACTGAAATCAATCCAAATGGAGCCGTTGCCGAAGTAAAAGCGGTTTCAGTAAAAATCACCCCGGCTACTGAATGCGTTTTTAACCATTATATTCAGGCTCAGGGTACTGTTGACGGGGATCAGAATATTGCAGTGAGTCCGCAAATGCCAGCCATCGTAACTGCAGTTTATGTTACTGAAGGTTCAGTAGTGAAAAAAGGTCAGGTACTTGCCGAACTCGATGCTTTAGTCTTAAAACAATCACTCGAAGAAGTGAATACGCAGTTGGCTTTGGCTACAAATATTTTTGAAAAACAAAATGCACTTTGGGAGAAGAAAATTGGCAGCGAAGTTCAGTATCTGCAGGCTAAAGCCAGCAAAGAATCAATGGAAATGCGTGCCAACACCATTAAGGAGCAATTGAAAATGGCCAAAATAGTTTCGCCAATCAGCGGTACTGTTGAAAGCGTTCCATTGCGTGTTGGGCAGATGGCTTCACCCGGAATGCCAACTTCAACCATTCGGGTAATTAATATGAATGTAGCCAAAATTACTGCCGATGTTGCTGAAACCTATGCCACTCGCATTAAAGACGGCAATGTTGCATTGGTAAGTTTTCCCGATTTAGGAAAAGACATCGAGACGAAACTGAACTTCACCAGCCGATTTATTGACCCAACCAACCGGACTTTCAGAGTTGAATGTAAAATTTCGTCCAAAGAAGTTGAGTTGCGGGCCAATATGATTGCTTACATCAAAATTCAGGATTATACCAACGAAAAAGCATTCTGTCTTCCGATCAATCAGGTACAGAGTAACCGCGAAGGCAAATTTGTTTATATCGCTAAACCTGAAGGCTCCGGATTTATAGCCGAAGCCAGACCAGTTAAAACCGGAATGGATTACGATGGAACGATTGAAATTCTGGAAGGAATTTCAGCCGGCGAAAAAATTATTACATCCGGATATCAAAGTTTGAATGCCGGCGAAAAAATCGTTTTCTAATATCAAATAGGACCTATTATGTCGAAAGAAAACAAGTTTAAAGAATTTTTTGGAACAAGCTGGGCAATCGATAACCGGACAAGTGTGTATGTACTTGCAACGATCATTTCGATTCTTGGTTTGATGAATTACTATTTTATTCCGAAGGAACAGTTCCCTCAGGTAGTAATTCCCTATATTGTAGTCACAACTCCCTATCCGGGAACCTCTCCATCCGATATCGAAAATCTGGTTACCCGTCCGATTGAGAAACAGCTCAAATCGATTGCCGATGTTAAAAAGATTACCAGTAATTCGGTACAGGATTTCGGATCGATCATTGTTGAGTTCGATCCCGATCTGAAGATTGAAACGGCTAAACAGCGTGTTCGCGATGCGGTAGACAAAGCAAAAGCAGATTTGCCAACCGATCTACCTGCCGATCCGCAGATTATGGACATCGACCTTTCGGCGATGCCTGTAATGTTCATCAACATCTCCGGAAATTATGATCTCGATAAACTGAAACGGTTTGCCGAAGTCGCTCAGGATAAAATTGAAGGACTGAAAGAAATAACCCGTGTGGATATTGTCGGTGCACTCGACCGTGAGATTCAAATCAATGCCGACATTTTTAAAATGCAGGCTGCCAAAGTAACTTTTGGGAATATTGAACAGGCTGTTTCACTGGAGAATCTGACCATTTCGGGTGGTTCGTTAACCAGCAACGGAACACGCAATACGGTACGGATCAAAGGTCAGTTCGAAAATGTTGAAACGCTGCGAAATATTGTAGTTCATTCGTCGAGTGGTGCTTTTGTCCGATTGGGCGACATCGCTGAAGTAAACGACAGTTTCGAGGAACAAGAAAGTTTTGCCCGTTTGAACGGTGAAAATGTAATTACCCTGAACGTGATCAAAAAGAGCGGATCAAATCTGCTCGATGCCTCCGATCAGATTAAAGTAATTATCGACGATTTGAAAAGCAATAATTACCCCAAGGGTTTGGATGTAACCATCACCGGTGACCAAAGTGTTCTGACCCGTAATACGCTCGAAGAACTGAATAATACCATTATCATTGGGTTTATTTTGGTGACAATCGTACTGATGTTCTTTATGGGAATTACCAATGCATTCTTTGTTGGCTTGGCGGTTCCGCTTTCCATGTTCGTAGCCTACCTGATTCTTCCAAGTTTAGGTTATACCATGAATATGATTGTAATGTTCGCTTTCATTTTTGCCCTCGGAATTGTGGTCGACGATGCCATTGTGGTGATCGAAAACACGCACCGATTGCATAAATTCAATCCAGATATTAATATCGCGGCAAAAAAAGCTGCAGGAGAAGTGTTCCTTCCTATTTTATCAGGAACATTAACTACCCTGGCTCCTTTCTTTCCGCTGGTTTTCTGGCCCGGAATTGTAGGGCAATTTATGCACTATTTGCCGGTTACCCTGATTATAACCTTGTTCGCTTCGCTTTTTGTCGCCTATATTTTCAACCCGGTATTCGCAGTTACTTTTATGAAACATGAATACGATACTGAATATCAGATGGGTAGTGGCTGGAGACGAATCCGGAATATCATGATTGTAATGCTTGTTTTTGCTGGAATATTCTATGCCACTAAAGTTTATGGATTAGCTAACTTTTTGGTATTTGCCGTAATCATGATTCTTCTGTTCCGTTTTGTGATTAAGAAAATGATCATCACTTTTCAGGAAAAAACCTGGCCTTATCTTATGGATGTCTATGCCAAACAGCTTCGCTATGTTTTGCAGGGAGCCCGTCCGATATGGATTTTATTTGGGATGATCGGTTTGTTCTTTGCAACGATCTTTTTAACCGGGCTGGCAAAGCCAACCGTACTGTTTTTCCCTGAAAACGACCCCAATAACATTTATGTGTATGTAAAAATGCCATCGGGTACGCATCAGAATGTGACCGACAGCGTTACCAAAATAGCTGAAGAAAGGGTTTATAAAGCCATTGGACGGAATAATCCCGATGTTGAGTCTATTATTTCGAATGTAACCATTGGCGCCGAAGAAGAAGGTTTTACAACAACCGGCACCCCTTTTAACAGAGGAAAAGTATCGGTGAATTTTGTGGAGCATAAACATCGTACTTCAGGAATTTCGACCACCGAATACATGGAAATTATCAGGAAAGAAACCTCCAATATTGTAGGTGCTGAAATTACCGTTGGCAAAAACGGAAACGGACCACCAACCGGAAAGCCGATCAACATTGAAGTTACCAGCGAAAATCTGGAAGAACTGGTCGAAGATGCGAATGCATTCAAGGCCTATCTTGATTCGATGAATATTCCGGGAGTTGAAGAGCTAAAAACCGATTTCGAGATGAATACACCTGAAATTATCATTCAAATCGATCGCGATCGTGCACAGCGTTTGGGAATCTCTACCGGACAAATTGGTATGGAAATCCGTACTGCGTTATATGGAAAGGAAATTTCGAAACTGAAACAGGAAGAAGATGAGTA
>CAIPKZ010000178.1 GCA_903865775.1 uncultured Prolixibacteraceae bacterium
CCGAGCATTTTATTGGCAATGTTCAAATAGTCTGGCTTTTCAAGTAGATACGAAAGCCGAAACAGATTCTTCGCCATGACCGAATTTGAAGCAGGTATCACATTGTCGTGAATTTCAATGGTGCGGGTTATCAGGTCTTTTTGGTCGTTTGCCGTGAAGTAGAATATCGATTTTTGCTGATCGTAAAAATCGAGGAAAGTAATTTTTGTGAGTTGTTGTGCATCATCGAGCCATTGTTTTTGCCCGGTTGCTTCGAAAATCGCCACAAAGGCTTCAATGACAAAGGCATAATCTTCAAGAAATCCGCCTATTTTGGCCTGATTATTTTTGTAGGAATGTAAAAGCCGGCCATCACTGGTAAATAGTTTTTGTTTTAGAAAATTGGCATTTGCCATCGCAAGTTTGAGATATTCAGGATTCCCAAAAGCGGTATAACAACTGATTAAGCCCGAAATCGTCAATGCATTCCATGAGGTAAGAATTTTGTCGTCCAGACCCGGACGGATTCTTTTTTCACGCTCTTTCAACAGGATTTGCTTCCAGTTGTTAATTTTTGCATTCAAATCAATTTCTGAAATTGAATGTTTTATCGAGAATTCTGCATTTTCTTCAGTTCGCATCAGGATATATTGATTGTGCTCCCAAAAACCAAGTGAATTCACATTGAACCAGGCGCTGAAAAGGCCGAAGTCTGCCCCGATAAGTTCTTCAAGTTCCGCCTTTTCCCAAACATAAAACTTGCCTTCTTCACCTTCGCTATCAGCATCCAGCGCTGAATAAAACCCACTTTCAGGTGAAAGCAATTCTCGTTTCAGGAAGCTGATTGTTTCGGATACAACCTGCTGGTAAAGCGGATCCGGACTGGTTTTATAGGCTTCGGAATATAAGCTGAGCAACTGTGCATTGTCGTACAGCATTTTTTCGAAGTGTGGAACTTTCCAGTTTTCGTCAGTCGAGTCTCGCGAAAAGCCTCCGCCAATCTGATCGAAAAGTCCTCCAAAAGCCATTTTTTGTAAAGTGAGCTTCACCTGATGTAGGATGGCGTCATCCTGAAACTGGATTCCGGCCTGCAGCAAAAATCGCCAGTTGTTAGGCAGCATGAATTTAGGAGCTCCCTTTGTTCCGCCATTCCGGGTATCGAAATTTGTTCGCCATTTTTTTATCAGATTCGGCAAAAGCAAAGGATCGACAGTGCTGTTTCCTCCGGAATTCGGAACCAAAGCATTTTGATCGATTCCCTGTTGTAATTTAGCTGCATATTCTTCCGATTTATTTTTATTTTCTGAATAAAATCCGGATACTGCCAGAAGCGCTTCAATCCAGTTTTCTTTGTGGAAATATGTTCCGCCCCATATCGGACGGCCATCAGGAAGGGCAATGCAATTAAGCGGCCATCCTCCACGGCCGGTTAAAAGCTGCACGGCTGTCATATAAATATGATCGATGTCAGGGCGCTCTTCCCGATCGATTTTAATGCAAACGAAATGCAGATTCATAACCCTGGCCACTTCAGTATCTTCAAACGATTCGTGTTCCATCACATGGCACCAGTGGCAGGCTGAATATCCAATGCTTATGAGTAAAAGCTTATTCTCTGATTTAGCCTGATTCAATGCTTTTTCGCCCCACGGTTGCCAGTTTACCGGATTGTGAGCATGCTGCAAAAGATATGGCGAAGTTTCGTGAATCAGATCGTTGGTATATTCCTGTTTGAACATTTATTTCAAATTTTGTATGAAAAAGAAACAAGTCAGGGAGTGGAATGTTTCAGCAGAAATAAAGCTTGTGAGATCGAACCTGGTTCTGAGTTTATTCTTCTTTGAAAAATGGAAATCACATCAAAATCAAGGTTTTTGAATTTTTATGTGCGATGTAATCAATTATTTTATTGATTTTTGTAGGGCATTACAACATGGTAAACAATGGAAAAACAGATTAATCTACTCAAATCACTCATAGCAACTCCTTCACTTAGCCGGAATGAGGAGGCAGCTGCCACAATTATCCGTCAGTTCCTGACGGATTCGAAGCTTGAATACCGTTCAAAACTAAACAATACCTGGGTGCGGAATCATTACTGGAAAGAAGGACTTCCGGTAATTTTACTGAATTCACACATCGATACAGTCAAACCTTCAGGCGGATATACCCGCGATCCGTTTTCTCCTGATGTTGAGGATGGTATTTTGTATGGTTTGGGAAGTAATGATGCCGGTGGACCACTGGTTACGCTTTTGGCTGTTTTTATGCATTTCAATCCGATGGAAAATTTACCGTTTAACCTGATTTATGCAGCTACTGCTGAGGAAGAAATTTCAGGATTGAATGGATTGGTTTGTATTCTTGAAGAATTGGGACCCGTGGATCTGGCGATTGTTGGTGAACCTACAAAAATGCAAATGGCAATCGCTGAAAAGGGATTATTGGTGCTCGATTGCACTGCGCATGGAAAATCTGGTCATGCAGCTCGTGAAGAAGGTGAAAATGCAATTTATAAAGCTATTGCTGACATTGAAAAAATAAAAAATTTCCGGTATGAGAAAACTTCTCCGATTTTAGGTTCTGTGAAAATGTCAGTAACATTAATCAATGCCGGAACACAGCACAATGTGGTTCCCAATGAATGTTCTTTTGTTGTGGATGTGCGAACCAACGAACATTACTCAAATCGTCAGGCTTGTGAAATAATTACTGAATTGATTGATTCGGAAGTAAAACCACGGTCTTTCCGCCTGAATTCCTCATCAATACCGGTTCGTCACCCCATCGTACAGCGTGGAATCAGCCTTGGCCTGAATTATTATGGTTCTCCTACAACTTCCGATCAGGCTGTTATTCCTTATCCTTCGGTCAAAATCGGACCTGGCGATAGTGCCCGTTCACATACGGCCAACGAATATATCCTGATTTCGGAACTGGAAGAAGGATTCCGGATTTATATTGAGTTGCTGTCAAATCTTAAATTGGTATAAAAAAGAGAGAGACCTGTCCCCCAACAGGTCTCTCATGGTATGCTTCAGAATAAATTCTGAAACAAGAATACTACTGAATTAATGAACCCAAAAATGGATTCTCTTTTCTTTTGAATTTAATCCATTGTATTAATCACTTTCGGCATAAGCCATTTCGTTATGTTGCGAGATATCCAAACCAGCAATCTCTTCTTTCATATCGGCACGTATCCCAACTGTTTTGTCAACTATTTTGAAAATGATAAAGGTCATTACTCCTGAAAATACTATGGTCGTCACGGTTGCAATCATCTGAATCCAAAGTTGTTTTGGATTGCCATAGAATAAGCCGCTGTATGTTGACTGGATAGCAGGAGTTGCTAAAAATCCGGTTGCCAATGCGCCAATAATACCACCAATTCCGTGAACTCCAAATGCATCCAATGAATCGTCGTATCCAAATTTGTGTTTAATAACCGAAACCATAAAGTAACATGCAACGGCAACGATTAAACCGATAACTACAGCGCCTAATACTCCAACGAATCCGGCAGCAGGAGTAATTGCAACAAGTCCAGCTACAGCACCGGTACAGATACCGATTACCGTTGGTTTCTTGTTAATTGTCCAGTCGAGCAATGCCCACGAAATAGCGGCAGTAGCAGTGGCAACATGAGTTGCAAGGAATGCACTGATGGCTAATCCATCGGCAGCCAGTCCACTTCCGGCATTGAAACCAAACCAGCCAAACCACAACAGAGCTGCACCAATCACTACCAAAGGAATATTATGAGGAGCTGTTGGATGATTGTTGTAATTTCTTCTTGATCCAATCATCAAGGTCATTACCAGTGCGGCAATCCCTGCATTGATGTGAACGACTGTTCCGCCTGCGAAATCGAGTGCTCCCATTTTAAAAAGCCATCCGTCAGCCGACCAAACCCAGTGTGCAACTGGATTATAAACGAAGATCGCCCATAGTAAAGAGAAGATCAAAAAGCCTTTAAATTTGATGCGTTCAGCATAAGCTCCAATAATAAGTGCAGGTGTAATTACTGCAAACATACACTGGAATAATACAAACAATAGATGCGGAATGCGGGCTGTGGCCTGCGAAATGTAGTATGGACTAACATCATTTACTCCAATACCATTTAAAAATACCCAGTCGAATCCACCAATATACGGAGCCAATGCACCAGTTGACGATCCGAATGAAAGGCTGTATCCAAAGAAAACCCATTCGAGCGTAATTACTGCAGTCAAAATAAAACACTGCATCAGGATGTTTAAAACGTTTTTCTGACGAACTAATCCGCCGTAAAACAAGGCAAGTCCCGGAATTGTCATTAATAAAACTAAAGCTGTTGCTACGATCATCCATGCGGTATTTCCAAAATCAATGTATGGCGTTGGTTCTGGTGCTGCAGCTGTTACAGCCGTTGCCGCTTCCTGAGCAAAAAGTAGGGTGGGAGCGATTAAACTAAGTAACGCCAGCCCTGTATATCGTAATTTTGTCTTCATATATTTTGTCTTTTATAATTAAAATCTGAGGGATTATTTGTTGTATAGTGATTCGTCACCACGGTCTTTGGTGCGGATACGGATGGATTCGCCAATATCACTTACGAAAATCCGTCCGTCACCACTTTCTCCGGTAAAGGCTGATTCAAGAATTGCATTAATTGATTTTTCAACATTCTGGTCGCGGACAACAAATGAAATATACATGCGTGCAACAGAATTTACATCATAGGCAATGCCTCTGAAAATTAAACCCTGGCGGGCAGTACCCTGACCTTTTACTTCCCACCACGAGAGGAAGTCGATATCAGCTTCGTGTAATGCTGAGCGTACTTCTTCAAACTTGGTTTTTCTAACAATAGCTTCAATTTTTTTCATGATATTTTATATTTGAGGGTTATCAATTGAACTGATTATAAAGTAATTCCTACTACCATATGGAACTTTTCTGTTGATGGGTTCAAAACAAGTGCACCAGTCACCGGAATAGAGAAACTGTCGGAAATTTTTATGGTTTTAACCGTTTTTATTCCAATATTACATAAACTGAATTTGGTGTCTTTTGTGTACTGTCCATCACCAGCCCCAGCAAAAAGATTTACAGCTCCTACTGCAAATCCGGCTTCCAGATAGACGTCATTCACATTAGTCATGTATGCACCTGCCAAAGAGAATTTTCCGACGCCAAGGGTTACCATGGGTTCCAGGTAATGCTGTTCCCCATCGAAATAGCTGGAAGTGCTGGTTGGGAAGAAATAATCAGTTATTGTAAATGTCAATGAGCTTTTCTCGCCCAGACTAAGCAAATAGCTTGCATAAAGATCAGTTTCGATATATGCATCAACGACAGTACCTTCAGAAACACTAAAAACGCTGGGCGAGAAACTGTAGGCACCCCATGCTCCGACGGTAAATCCACTCTTGCTGTAATTGAAAGATGGTTGAAAAGATGGACCTGTTCCGAATTTAGTACCACGCCAAACGTACGTATTGTACAAATCTACTCCGGTATGCCATGAGCTTTCCTGAGCTTTAACATTCAATGTGCAAATCGCGAGAAGTGCAAAAACAACGAGGGTAATTTTCTTTTTCATGATCATCAATTTTAAGGGTTAACTTTTATTTGTTTTTTAACTTTCAATTCAATGTTTGTTTTGGGGGTAAACTTTAAATATGAATTCGATTTTTTAAGATGACCCCCATTTGTTTGTTATGCTTGATCAAAAGTATGTGTTTTTTCAAATTCAGATATATTAAAATTAGGGTATATGTGTGAATTGATGTTAAATTAACAAATATAAGCCTATAAAAATAGGGTATATGTCGAAATATGTATAAAAAATATGAATGAAGTATATAAAAAATAGGGGTATGCGTATGAAAATTTAAAAATAGATAAAAATATATTTTGTTTTAATGGCATGATATTCAGTTAGTCATGAATATATATCATTAACTTACAATATGGCTAAATATGTATTGTAATATAGATAAATGATATATTATGGCTTATAATTGAATAAATAGTCAAAATAGTATTGTTTTTGGTGTTTTTTTGTGAAGAGGAAGTTTTTGACCAAAAGAAAGAATTCATGCAAGAGGGACTATGCCATATTTCTTGTCTTTTTTAATTGAAACAACAATTCATATCAAATGCACGATAGGTAAAGAGCAGAAACATCAGTTTTTATATCTTTGCCACCGATTTGAAATGTGATATAGCGTATTATGAAATTTGTTCTCAAGCAAATCTTTCAACTTTTTAAATATTTTGTCCTTTGGATGGGTTTCTTCTGGATATCCAAGTTTTTCTTTTTGGTTTATAATATCAATCTCACCGGTCAGTTATCATTTCGGGAAATTGCCGGCATTTTTGGGCATGGTTTAATAATGGATGTTTCCACATCCTGTTACCTGATTTTGCTGCCGGGATTATTCATTGCTTTTCGGTCCTTTCTGACCTCAGGTATTGTTAATCTCTGTATCAAAGGATATACTATCGTAGTTTCAATAATCAGTTCAT
Source organism: uncultured Prolixibacteraceae bacterium (assembly GCA_903865775.1). GTDB lineage: Bacteria > Bacteroidota > Bacteroidia > Bacteroidales > Prolixibacteraceae > Aquipluma. The sequence goes on from CAIPKZ010000178.1 coordinate 6,499, forward strand.
TCTTATCGGTAATCGACCTGGGCTTATATCCGCATTGGGGAACAAGGGTAAATCTTACTGCGTTTAATTATATCGACGATCCTGTGGCGATGAGTGCATCGGTCTCATTTTTCGATGTTTTGTTAGCTTTGCTGGTAGCAGGAAGTCTGATCTTTGGTATTCTTTATAGCTATAAAAAGCTTTTCCCTCAGGGAATGGCTCTTTCCGAAAATATGAACTGGTCCGCTTCGCTTCTTCAGTTATTTCTGGTAGCCACACTAATATTGCCGATTCGGGGAGGTTTGGATACTTCACCGCTTAATTTAAGTTCGGTCGCATTTAGCCAAAAATTATACGTTAATCAAGCTGCATGTAATTTCTTGTGGAATTTTGGTAATACCATTGAAAAGTATAAAAAGCTATCAAGTCCATGTCAGTATATGACCAAAGATGAGAGTACCAGACTTTTTAATGAGTTTATGAAAAATGATACAATCATTTCAAAGCCCCGGCTAATACATATTAATCCTGAAAAGCAACCCAATGTAGTCCTGATTATTCTTGAAAGCTTCTCCAATAAAGTGATATCGCAGTTGGGAGGAATGCATGGAATAGCACCCAATCTGGATTCGCTCTGTACAAAAAGCACTGTTTTTACTTCGTTTTATTCAACCGGAAATCGATCCGATCGTGGAATTTCGGCCGTCTTGGGTGGTTACCCATCGTTATTAAGCACTTCAATCATGGTTTATCCCGAGAAAGCACACAGTTTAACTTTGCTTCCGGAGTATTTTAACCGAAAAAATTACAACACTTCCTTTTATTATGGAGGTGATATCAACTTTTATAACCTGAAAACTTTTGTGCTGCAAAGCAAGTGCGGAGAGATGGTTGCCAAATCTGATTTTCCGGATGAATTAGGCCGGATGTCGAAATGGGGTGTTCCGGATGAATTTGTTTTTAACAAGGCTTTGGATGATTTAAAAACCGAAAAGGAACCTTTTATGAAAACTATATATACGGTAAGCAGTCATCCGCCTTTTGATGTACCGTATTCGAAAATTAAAGGAAACTCGATTCAGGAGAAATACCTAAATTCGGTAGCTTATACCGACAGTTGCCTTGGAACCTTCATCGATGAATTCAGGAAATCGCCGTATTGGGAGAATACTTTATTGATTGTAACAGCCGATCATGGAACCATGCAGCCTGGGCCAACCGATATTACCGATCCTGCCAGTTACCAGATTCCGTTGATTTGGACAGGTGGGTTGGTCGATTCAATTCAGCGTATTGAAACCATCACGATGCAGTCTGATTTTCCAGTTTCGCTGATTCATCAGTTAGGATGGAAGGCTGATTCATCAAGATTCTCAAAAGATTTCTTTTCTTCCAACCCATTTGCGTTTTATATGCTCGATTCAGGATGGGGATATATTGTTCCGGAAGGGAAATATTATTTCGATCAGAGTGTACAAAAATTTATTCCAAACCCTTTGAATGCATCCAATTCGGTTGATCTGACATTTCCCAAAGCATACATGCAGGTGCTGCACGATGATTTTATAAACCGTTAAAGCATAAAGAAGCAATTCATTGCTCCTGAAAATAATTGATATACTTGTAATGACATCAAAAAAAGCTGAGAAAATATTTCTGATTATTAATAGTTACGCCGGAAATAAGGCGGGATCGAAAGCCGTTGATGTGGTCGTACCATATTTGGTTAAAATGGATTGTTTGGTTGAATATGCTTTCACTGAATACCAGGGACATGCTACCGAACTTGCCATAAAAGCCTCGGAGGATGGATTTGATCTGGTGGTTGCTGTGGGTGGTGACGGAACTATGAATGAAGTGGCACTTGGATTATTTGGCACCAACACGCTGATGGGCATTATTCCGATCGGTTCGGGAAACGGATTAGCGCGCGAATTAGGTATTTCGATGAATATCAGAAAAAGTGCCCGGACATTGATCGACGGAAAAATTCTCCATCTTGATGTTTGTAAACTGAATGATCAGCGTTTCCTATGTACAAGTGGGATTGGGTTTGATGCACTTGTGGCCGAAAAAATGAGTTTGGCCGGTACCCGCGGATTCCTGAAATATGTCAAGCTGGTAATTAAGGAATGTTTATTTTATCAACCAATTGATGTTCGAATGAGAATTGACGGCATTCTGATTGAAGAGCCGGTTTTCATGATCACTTTTGCCAATGCATCCCAATTCGGAAACAATGCATTTATTGCTCCGGGTGCCAGTATGACCGATGGATTGATCGATGTAGTGGTGGTGAAAAAATTCCCAAAGTTCTGGATGCCTTTATTCGCGGTCTCTCTATTCTTTAAGCTGGTATTAAAACTTCCGTTTGTTGATTGCTATCGGGCCCGGAAAATTGATCTGGAAATCGCCGATACACAAGTGTTTCATTTTGATGGCGAACCCGGGAAACTGAAAGTTCCGGCTCAGATAAAACTTGTTTCTGAGAAAATATGGGTAAAGAGTGGGAAATGATAGACTCTTTCACCTGACAATACAGATCAATAACTTCACTTCTGATCAAAAATTTAACCGGGATATGCCCGGAGTTGACCTTTTATTTTTGAAGTTTCTAATAACTCAGATAATAGAATTGAGGTGTTTCACTTGATCAATGTGAAGACAGGATGCTTTTCAGTTAGTTTAACCAGCGTTTTAACTATCTGTAAGTCTGTATTAATTCAGTATTTTATTTCATCTTCTCTTAAGTTTTTTATTCAAATCCGAGAAAATAAATCGAATAAATCGTATCTTAGATTTAAGGTTAGAATAGCATCGAAGTAGTTAATTTTTATTTTTCACGCGAACAGATTTGTCTGTTTTTTAGAGAAAAGCTTTTTGAAAAATTAATTATTGAAAAATGAAACAGTCAGAAGGCAATTTCTTGAACATGGTTCACTCCGTTTTGGATAACCTGAAGAAAAACAAGTCATCCTTGGTAAAAGAGCCTGTGATTGAAAAGCAAGTCAATGAAATTGAACGTGATTTCAACCAGATTCTTGGAAATCTAAATATCAATTCGCGTCTCGAGCCTGTTCGTTATCCACAACCCAAAAATGAGGAACTCCAAACGATCATTCAAGCTACGATTAGAATTTGCCGGAGAATGCATATCTATGCTCGTAGGAAGAATGATGAAGTTATCTTGAATCTTACCACTATTTTTGAAGATGCCCTTGACCATGGTAACGAAAAAGAAATAATCCGGTGCTGCAACACTATTCTTAGCAGAGCTGAATGGATGCATTATTTCCTGGCACCTTATCATATTAAAGAAAAACAACTAACTCCGATTCGTCAATTAATTGATGCATATAATGACCAGCATATCGCCCATTCTAAAGTTAAAGTTATTGGAAGGCATGAGATGCATAACCTTTCGGATCAAATCAATGAACTGAAAAGTAAGCTTGAACTACTTGACGAATTGATTGATGGTTTAATCAAAAGAAAGAGATTTATTGCCAATTATCACGCTTCCAGAATTGTTGTAAATTACAGTAATGATAGAATAACTGAAATCAAGGCTGATCCCGATCTCACTAATTCCTCCGAAGTTTAATTCCTTGTCTGTCGGCGCGGAAGTACTTATTCATTTTCAGACATCTGAAAGATTTAGTTTCATGAATGTGAATGACCGTATTTCTTGCCGTTTGAATATGGTCAGTTCACTTGGTTTGTTTTCATCCGAATATAATTTGTTTTTTTAAGGCCGGATGGAACTCGCATGTGAAATATTCATCCGTGTTTGTGTTTAGCGAACATGCTCGTTTCATAAGCAAAAGAACAATCCTTCTTCAGACAAACAAATCTATTCTTTATGCAAAAAACTGTAATTCAAAACCTAACTCTCTGAACGGATAAGTCTGAGAATTCAAAGTCCGGTTAAAAAGATCAGATCTACATTAAAAAAACCGGGATGTTCTGAATAAAAATTCACACGTAAATCAGAAACCCTTATTTTGATTTATCTTTGGCCTTCGAAAAAATAAACAGACTATGAAACTCTGGGATAAAGGAACCACTGTCAATGAACTCATCGAAAACTTTACTGTAGGTAAGGATCGGGAGTTGGATTTGTATCTGGCTAAATTTGACGTGCTGGGATCGATCGCTCATGCCAAAATGCTTCAATCCATTAATTTACTTACTGCGAGTGAGCTTGCTGAACTCCAAACCGAACTGGTTGAAATCTATTATACCATCGAAAACGGTAATTTCCGGATAGAGGAAGGCATTGAAGATGTTCATTCTCAGGTTGAACTGATGCTGACCCGAAAGTTGGGTGATACTGGTAAAAAGATCCATAGCGGACGTTCGCGCAACGATCAGGTTTTGTTGGACTTAAAACTTTTTACACGTTCCGAAATTCAGAAACTGGTTGAAGCTGTGAGTGAACTGTTTGATAAACTGATGGCAAAAGCCGAAGCCAATAAACAAATCCTGATGCCGGGCTATACGCATTTGCAGGTGGCGATGCCCTCCTCGTTTGGCCTTTGGTTCAGCGCCTATGCCGAAAGTTTGGTTGACGATCTGGTTTTACTGAAGGCTGCTTATCAGATTACCAATCAAAATCCATTAGGTTCTGCTGCCGGTTATGGTTCTTCGTTTCCGCTCGACCGGCAAATGACCACCGATTTGCTGGGCTTCGAGTCGATGAATTACAATGTGATTTATGCCCAGATGGGGCGCGGGAAAATGGAAAAAACGGTTGCTTTTGGCCTATCCTCGGTTGCTTCCACCATCTCGAAATTTTCTTTCGATGTCTGTTTATTTATGAGCCAGAATTTCGGTTTTGTTTCTCTTCCGGATGAGTTGACTACCGGATCGAGCATTATGCCGCACAAGAAAAATCCCGATGTTTTTGAGCTTGTTCGTTCGCATTGCAATAAGATACAGGCTATTCCATACCAGATCAGCCTGATGACCAATAACCTTCCAAGCGGCTATTTCCGGGATCTTCAGATTTTAAAGGAAGTTTTTTTACCTGCATTTCAGGAATTGCTCGATTGCATCAGCATTACCGGCTTTGCCATCGACAACATGATTGTCAATACGAATCTGCTGTCCGATGACCGGTACAAATATGTTTTTAGTGTTGAAGACGTGAATAAACTGGTGCAGCAGGGAGTTCCGTTCCGAGATGCTTACCAGATAGTTGGTGGTCAGATCAACGCCGGAACGTACGAGCCAAGCCGCGAAATCAACCATACCCATCAGGGGAGTATTGGAAATCTCTGCCTTGAGCAGATTTCAGACCGAATGAAAAATATCGTTCAATCTTATGAATTTCAAAACACGGAAAAAGCTTATTCCGTTCTGCTTCAACTTTCATAACAATGGGTTACATTTCAGTTCACCCATCGCTTTTACACATCGTCCCTCCAGGCCTTTCAGAAGGTATGGAATTAGGCAATGTGAGGGGCAACGCCCCGATATGTAATAGCAAAGGATGGAGTGAAACGGAATCCTTTGGGAACGAAGTGAATTATTAAAGCTGGCGAATATCTGTTAATTAATCGTTATATTTTGATTTCAGCCAACATTTGGAAGGTTTCCTTGTTTGTGTGATTAAAATGCTGGATTGTAGCCAGATGTGTGTTTCGTTTATTCCTTATTTTCTCTGAAATGAATGGTTTTATCATTTTTCTGCTTTTTCAGGAATTTGAATTTTCTATAAAAAACGCTATTTTCGCTTTCAGTTCGTAAGAAAAATGATTGATTTGCTTATAATTTATGTGTTTTCGTTAATTTATTAGTACAGAATGATTAATAATTGATCAGTCTGGAAGCAATTTGCGAAAACTAAATAATACAAATAAAGATGATGAATTCAGGATTGCCAAAAGCGCAGGGGTTATACGATCCGTCCAATGAGCACGATAATTGCGGAATCGGTTTTGTGGCCCACATCAAGGGTCAGAAGTCGCACGAAATTATTGAGAGGGGGTTAGAGGTTCTTGAAAATATGGATCACCGTGGTGCAACCAGTGCTGATAACAAGACTGGTGACGGTGCCGGGATACTCATGCAAATACCTGATCAGTATATTAAGGAAGTATTGAAGGTCAATATTCCGGCTTCAGGAAAGTTTGGAACCGGCTTGGTTTTTTTGCCTCAGGATAAGGACGAAGCGAATGCTTGCCAGGAGATTCTGAGTAAATACATCCAACAGGAAGGCTTGGAATTGATTGAGTACCGCGATGTGGCCGTTGACAGTTCTGCACCGGGCGAAATTGCCAAACTGACAGAACCTTATGTTCGCCAGATATTCGTGAAAGCGGAACTGGAGCAGGAGGTTCTGGAGCAGAAATTATACCTGGCACGTAAGCAGGCTGAAAAAGAAATCAGGGAATCGAACCTGGAAAATAAGGGCGCGTTTTATGTACCGAGTTTGTCTTCCAAAACGATTATTTACAAAGGAATGTTGACCCCAGGTCAGCTCAGGGATTATTTTAAAGACTTGTCGCATCCGAAATTTACCAGTGCAATTGCTTTGGTGCATTCGCGTTTCAGCACAAACACTTTCCCGACCTGGGATCTGGCTCAGCCATTCCGTATGATTGCACACAACGGTGAGATCAACACGGTAAAAGGTAACCGCATGTGGATGTCGGCCCGCGAAGCTCTTCTTAAATCTGAAGTTTTTGGCGAAGATCTGCAGAAACTGTTTCCGGTTATCGAACCGAATAAATCTGATTCTGCCTCATTCGATAATACGCTGGAATTCCTGCATCAGACAGGGCGTTCGGTGCCACATGCCTTATGCATGATGATTCCTGAATCATTCAATTCGAAAAATCCGATTCCGGACAGTCTGAAGGCATTTTACGAATACCATTCAACCATCATGGAACCATGGGATGGCCCGGCTTCGATGGTATTTTCCGATGGCCGTTACATTGGCGGAACATTGGACCGAAACGGACTCCGACCTTCAAGATATATCATCACCAAAAATGATTTGATTGTCATGGGTTCAGAAGTTGGCGTTCAGACTTTTCCTGCGGAAGATGTGAAGGAAAAGGGCCGTTTACGCCCGGGAAAGATTCTTTTGGTCGATACCAAACTGGGAATTATTATTCCGGATAAAGAGGTGAAAGCGCAATTAAGCCAGCGTAATCCCTACGGAAACTGGTTAAAGGAAAACCGTTTACTGATGGAAGATATTGAAGTGAAACAACGTGTTTCGTCTTCACTCGGCGATCAGTTTAATACTTTCACGAAAGTTTTTGGCTATTCGAAAGAAGACATGGAAATGATCATCAAACCGATGGCCGTTACCGGTGCCGAACCAACCAGTTCGATGGGAAATGATACACCCCTGGCTTGTTTTTCGGAAAAACCTCACCGCTTCTTCGATTATTTCAGGCAGGTATTTGCACAGGTTACCAATCCGCCAATCGATTCGATTCGCGAAGGACTGGTGATGTCGCTGACCAATTACATTGGTTCACTGCACACCAACATTTTGGACGATTCCCCGGTACATGCCAAACTGATTAAATTTGAAGATCCGATCATTTCCAATACCGACCTTGGAAAAATCAAGGACCTGAAACACGAACAGTTCTCGCACAGTACCATCCAGATGATTTTTCCTGTGAAAGACGGTGTGGCAGGTTTTCAGAAAGCATTTGACGATCTGCTGAAACAAGCAGAAAAAGCTGTTGACGACAAGAAGAATTTCATCATTCTTTCTGACCGTGAGGTTTCTGCTGAATATGCGCCAATCCCTTCTCTACTGGCGGTTGCAGCTGTTCACCATCACCTCATTCAGACTCAGAAACGGATGCAGATCGGAATTATCGTCGAAACTGCAGAAGCTCGTGAAATTGCACATTTTGCGCTCTTGTTTGGATACGGTGCCAGTTCGGTAAACCCATACCTCGCATTTTCGGCCATCGAACAAATGGTCAGGAATGGTGAAATTGCAATGAAATATTCTGAAGCCCGCTACAATTACATCAAATCTATTGATAAAGGTCTCCTGAAAGTGATGTCGAAAATGGGTATTTCAACCCTTCGCAGTTATCAGGGATGCCAGATTTTTGAAGCATTGGGTATCAGCGATGAGGTCATCGCAAAATATTTCACCGGAACTGCTTCCAAATTCAGCGGAATCGGATTCGAAGAAATCTGTCATGAATCTTTGCTTTTCCACAAAGAAGCCTATTCAAAAAAGAAACACCTGATCAGCAATAGTTTGGAAACCGCCGGAACTTATCATTACCGTAAATACGGCGAACATCATGCCTGGAATCCTGAGACCGTAGGTTTGCTGCAGTGGGCCACGCGCACCAACGATTACAGCGTGTTTAAAGAATTCAGCAAAAAGGTTGATTCAGAAAATGCACAGCCCACTTTTATCCGTGGCTGCCTGAAATACAAACGCAATCCAATAGATATCTCGCTGGTCGAACCGGTCGAAAACATCATGAAACGGTTCGTAACTGGAGCCATGTCGTACGGTTCAATCAGTAAAGAAGCCCACGAAGCTTTGGCAATTGCCATGAACTCCATCGGCGGACGAAGCAATACCGGCGAAGGTGGCGAAGATGCGGAACGTTTCGGTACCAACAAGCGAAGTGCAATCAAACAGGTTGCATCGGGTCGTTTTGGGGTAACCAACAACTACCTGATTAATGCCGACGAACTTCAGATTAAGATTGCACAGGGTGCAAAACCAGGCGAAGGCGGGCAATTACCGGGCTTCAAAGTCAATAATATCATTGCCAAACTCCGGAATTCAACACCCGGAATTACCCTGATTTCGCCTCCTCCTCATCACGATATTTATTCAATCGAAGATTTGGCGCAGCTAATCTACGATTTGAAAGTGACCAACCCACGTGCAAAAGTTTCAGTGAAATTAGTTGCCGAAAATGGGGTAGGGACCATTGCTGCCGGTGTTGCCAAGGCATTTTCTGACCTGATTATCATTGCAGGTTGCGAAGGTGGAACAGGTGCTTCTCCTGCAAGCTCAATCAAATACGCCGGATTGCCGGCCGAGTTGGGTATTGCCGAAGCACAACAAACTTTAGTAATGAACAACCTTCGTGGCCGTGTGAAATTGCAGGTTGACGGTCAGTTAAAGACTGGTCGTGATGTAGTTATCATGGGAATGTTAGGTGGCGAAGAATTTGGATTCTCCACTTCAGCATTGATTACCCTGGGTTGCATCATGATGCGCAAATGCCACCTGAATACTTGTCCTGCCGGTATTGCTACTCAGGACGAAACGCTGCGTAAGCGTTTCATTGGCCGTTCAGAATATGCCATCAATTTCTTCCGGTTCATTGCAACAGAAGTTCGTGAACATCTGGCCGAAATTGGAGTGACTACTTTTGATGAAATTGTTGGACGTGCCGATCTCCTCGAACAGAACCGTGAGGTCAGCAACTGGAAAATGAAAAACATGGACTTCACCAAGTTGATTCACATGCCAGAAGAAGCCAAACATCATGATATCCGCAATACATTTCCGAACATTAAATCGGTAGATGACCATCTCGATCATACCTTGATCCGCGAGGCAAACAAAGCAATCAAAAGCAAGGAAAAAGTATGGCTGGCCCATACCATTACCAATGTTGACCGCACAGTGGGAGCCATGCTTTCCGGAGAAATCTCGCGCCGGTATGGTGAAGAAGGTTTACCAAACAACACCATCATGGCCAATTTTACCGGAACTGCCGGACAGAGTTTTGGCGCATTCCTGGTAAAAGGTTTGAGCTTCAGGCTCGAGGGCGATTCGAATGATTACATCGGAAAAGGTCTTTCAGGAGGGCGACTTATAGTTGTGCCGCCTGTAGGTTCAACATTCAATCCGGAAGAAAATATCATCGTCGGAAATACTTCGTTTTACGGGGCAACTTCCGGAGAAGCATATATCCGTGGTGTAGCTGGTGAACGTTTCTGTGTGCGTAATTCAGGAGCAAAAACTGTTATTGAAGGTAGTGGCGACCATTGTTGCGAATACATGACCGGTGGACGTGTGGTGGTATTGGGAACAACCGGGCGTAATTTTGCTGCCGGGATGAGCGGTGGAATTGCCTATGTGCTCGATCTGGAAGGTAATTTTGAATATTTCTGCAACAAGGGTCTGGTTGAACTGGGACCGGTTGAGGATAAAGCAGACATCGTTGAATTGCAGGATATGGTGAATAAACACCTGTTGTACACGCAAAGTACAATGGCTGCCAAAATATTGACGAACTGGGACGAATATCTGCCCAAATTCGTGAAGGTGATTCCGTTTGAATACAAGAAAGTGCTGGAAGAATTGAAACTGAAGGAACTGGTAAAAAAACTTCAGCTAACCGAAGACGATCCGGCAAGGCACGAGTAAAGGGAAGCCCCCTTCCCGTTCCCCCGATGGGGGAAAGCCTGGATCGCGATTTATTGATTTTGTTGCCCTGAAGGGGCAATATATCAATAACCCGGGGCGAAACCCCGGGTGTAAAAAAAGGATGTAAGACCGTCCGAAGATGATGGAAAAAAAAGCCAAAATCTGATTTCGGACGGAATTGAGAATCAAAAATCTAAAAGAACAATATCCTTTGCCGTCTGCTTCAGCTGACGGACATCAGGAAAAATAAAAAACATTACCATGGGAAATCCAAAAGGTTTCATGACGATAGGACGAAAAGATGCCGGATATCGCCCGGTGAACGACCGGATACACGATTACGGCGAAGTGGAGCAGACGCTCGACGAAAATGACCGTATGGATCAGGCAGCACGCTGTATGGATTGCGGAATTCCTTTTTGTCACTGGGGCTGTCCGGTTGGAAGTAAAATTCCGGAGTGGCAGGATATGGTTTATCATGCAAACTGGAAAGGTGCTTACGAAATACTGCACTCAACCAATAGTTTTCCTGAATTTACCGGCCGCGTTTGCCCTGCACCCTGCGAAAAAGCCTGTGTGCTGGCTATTCACAGCGAGGCGGTAACCATTCGCGAAAATGAAGCTTCAACTGTTGAACATGCGTTCAATCTGGGTTTTGTACAGCCTCGTATTCCTGAAGTTCGTACCGGAAAGAAAATTGCCATTGTTGGTTCGGGCCCTGCAGGTCTTTCTGCCGCTGATTTACTGAACCAGGCTGGTCATGAAGTAACTGTTTTCGAAAAGAACAGTGCCATCGGCGGACTTCTCCGTTTCGGTATTCCCGATTTTAAACTGAGTAAAACGATTATCGACCGCCGTCTCGAAATTTTCCTTGAAGAAGGAATTATCTTCAAACCGAATGTAGCGGTTGGAGTCGATATTTCGCGCGAAGAATTATTGGTAAATTTTGATGCTGTTGTTTTGGCCAATGGTGCCGAACAAGCCCGTGATCTGCCGCTCGAAGGCCGCGATTTGAAAGGCGTTTATTATGCCATGGAGTTTCTGAGTCAATCCAATAAACGGATTGCCGGCGAAGAATTTTCTGACGAGCTGAATATTTTGGCCAAAGATAAACGGGTTTTGGTTATCGGCGGTGGTGACACCGGTTCCGACTGTGTGGGTACTTCTATCCGCCAGAAAGCACGGAGCGTGACCCAGATTGAAATCCTGCCGAAACCTTCTGAAAACCGTGCAGATAACAACCCCTGGCCATACTGGCCCAATACCTTACGTACCTCAAGTTCTCATCTCGAAGGTTGCGAGCGTCGCTGGAGCCTGAATACCAAACGTTTTATCGGCGACGGCGAAATTAAACAGGTTGAACTAGTCACAGTTAATTGGGATAAAGACAAGGCTGGGCGATGGGTAATGACTGAGAAACAAGGTTCTGAAGAAATTCTGGATGTGGACCTGGTATTGTTGTCGATGGGTTTCACACAGCCGGTTCACAACGGATTGCTCGACTCGTTGGAGATCGAATACGATCAGCGTGGTAATGTAAAAGTGAACGCCAAAAAGCAAACTTCAAACGCCAAAATATTTGCCTGCGGTGATGTGGAAGCCGGTGCCAGTCTGGTTGTTCGTGCCATTGAAGCCGGAAAAATTGCCGCATTTAATGTGGATGAATTCCTTTGTCCGGAATAATTCCTGATCTCAAAATATCAAAGGCCGTTTCCATTCATTTGGGGACGGCCTTTTTTTGTGGAGATAAATAGAAATCCCGATAACTGCTATCAGTTTTTATTGTACGCGGAAAACTAATCCTTGATGCAGCGAATTGAAAACCCATTCTGTTTACTCATATAACAGGAGTAATCTGCAGCTCTGTTTATTGTTCCATGACAAAAAAACAAGTATCTGGAAACTGCACCATCTGCAAATATCTCACTTGAACTCCACCATCCGGAAAATATGCCAATGCTGTGGAAGTTCCCTGTATCCGACCATCTTGCTCCGGACGGATAAGCAGCAAATCCGCTGTAATTACTGCCGTTTCCCTGGAAATCCCATCCGGTGGTATTTTTAAGCTGGGCACCTTGGTCTTGACCTCGAAATCCTGTCGCATCAGCTTCTTTTAGTGTCATACCCAAAAACAATTCAAGCGTTTTCCATTCGGCATCTGTAGGAATATGCCAACCATTGGGGCATAGTTCCGCCGTATTTGCAGCAAACCAATTATACAATGCTCCAAAAGATGGTTCATTGTCAACTCTTGTATTGTCATACCAACAAACGCCCGGGGTTTTAAGGTTTTTCCATTCATCATTGTCAGTAACCAGCGGAATTGTCCTGCCATCATTGTATCTGGTTGTTTTTAGGTTTTCTGCCATCCACATCTGGTCGCCGATTTCTACTAACGGATAGTTATTATTATCCCCGTCGGTGCATTGGATGAAATTAAAGGTTAGGGCCTTGTTCCGGGTTGGAATATCAGTTTTAATTGTTCGGTATATACCCGAACTGACTGTGTATTTCAATCGGTCACCTGATTGATAGGGCATGTCAACTATTTTCAGTGAATCTAAAGCACCCTTTTTTAATGTCTTTCCATCAATGGATTTATTTACTGATGAAATTACTTCAATCTTTGGAATTCCGGCAGTTTTTGAACTGCACAGTAATTTCCCTGAGAATCTGTACGAATAGCCCAATACTTCGACCATGTATAATCCCTTTTTTAGTCCTGACAACCGGAATTGCTGTGTGGGTTTTTCTAAAAAACAGAGTTTTTGAGCCACCGCTTTGCCGGTCATGTCATAAACATTAATCATCACCTTGCCCTCTTCCGGAGGAGAAATCTCAACAATTGACTGGTTAATCAATGGATTTGGGTAAATCCTGAGTACTGAAGAATAATTGCCTTCAATGGTAGAAATGCCGGTAGGCGAAATCAGATGTAAAATATCATTTCCATTTAATATCAGTGATTCGCCCGAATTCAGGTTCTCCACTTCAACTGTTGATACAGTTGACGATTCGCCGGTTCCGGTAAAAGAAATCAGGTAGTTTTGTGCGTTGACCTTTGATACTTGAATTTGGTTGAAAACTGAAACCAGCAATAGACAAATTAACAAGCAAAAGTTTTTCATTCTTTCAAGTGTTAATGATAATCTGATACAAAGTCTAATTTATTGGTGTAAAAATAACGGTGTCCCAGAACAACATTCCCCAGGTAGTATTGACCACTTTGATTTTGTGTTCTTCCGTTTTCTTCCAGTCCAATACACCCCAGCTTGTTGATTCAGCTGAATCTGATCTTTTAATATTTGCGGTCTTAACTCCATCAACATAAACATCATAGTCAATATTATTCGACCATAAATTAGAGGTGATTTTATATTGTCCTTTCATGATTTTCGGAGTGGTAATCTCACACCAAAAGAATCCATTCATGTTAAGGCAATCCCAGTTGAGTAATTTACCCGTATTGAAATTTTTGTAATAGTATTGAAGATAGTCACCTTCAAACTTAATTTTGGTAAAATTACCTTCCCAGGTGTGCCATTTCATGTAATACTTACCATAAAAATCACCCTGTTTAAATTCCAGATAATCGGTAGTGTCAAAAGTAATTGTAACAGGATCAGGTTCAGTGACTGGTAAAAGGTTATTCACGGTATGAAGAGCACCATTTTTTGCCGGTATGTTTGAAGACTCAATGATAAACCCAGTGTATTTTTTCGTAACCTTATTCAAATTCAGTTTATAATCGGTATCCAACGTTATTGAAATATTATTGTCGAAAGATAAAATAGGATACAACTTAGTTCCAAGAGTCAGATCAGACAAATAATAAGTATTAGCCATGCAATGGTATTCCATGTAGCGGTAAAATCTGTTATTTAAATAAGTTACACTGTCGGGCTTATTGGTGAAATGATTTACAAGATCGTCTATCGTATGGATACCATAGCGGTTAAAAGTCGTATCAGGCACAGCCAGTAAAGTAAATCGGGTACGTGCATTCTTTTTGCCATAAAGGAAAGAGACCGTTTGAAGTGTATCACTGAGACCGGTTCGTTTTAATCCCTGGGAAAACAATGAATAAGAAGGATTGGAAGCGATCATATCATAGATATTGGCTTTTACAGGTTCTATGACCTGGTTGATTTGATGGACATATCCATTGGCACACTGGATATCACGGTCAGTTATTTTCGCGTGTTTGTTCATAATAATATCTGAACCTGAAAATTCGGTAACCAGATAATCGCCAATGGCATTGGTATCGCGAAGAGCTCCCAAAAGAATATCACCCGTTTGTATTTCGCTATTAACGATAAGATGATTGCAAGCTAACTCCTTTTGATCCTGAACAGTAAGGTCTGTATATGAACTAATGCCTTTCTCTTTGTAATACGCTGTCATCGCCTCGTTGGTGGGTAGAAATATAGTATACGGCCCTCGGACTTTCAAGAGGTCTGTTAGGTTTGCACTTACCAATAGTTTATTAAACTCTGAATACTTATCAGGATTACTGGCCACAAAGTCGGTAATAACCTGTTTCTCGGAGGTCACTTTCCAAAGTGCCGGATCCTGAATGCAACTAAACAAAATCAGGAATAGCAAGAAAAGTACAGACAGTCTCGCAACTCTAAGTATGAATAGATTTTTCATATTTAAAATATTTATGAGTTTGTAAGGTATTTTAGGAAGTAAGAGATCAAGAAGCAGAAATGGATGAGGAAGTAATAGTGGGGGCAGCCAACGCCCCGTAAAAGCCCAATCAGGGGTAGTATCAGTCTGCTTTATCAGGGCAGATATTCTAAGAAAGATTTTCAACGTATCATACGAAAATGATTGAAATTTGGGTACGAAACTTTTAGGTTATATTAAAAAAACAGGAAGTTAAATTCGATATCAGGCAAGATTAGGCAAAAACCTGGATTTGACATTCCAGATTAGTTTTGCTGTCCCCGTTTACTGAATCTTATTTCCGAAAATGATTTTCATTTAGTTTCTTGGCAATAAATGGTTCGTATGTTTTAACTTTTGGTTGATTTATTGAACATTGATCCGGATAAGTTTTACGACTTTTGAAACTTGAAGTATTTGCATTAACTGAGTTTGCCAAACCATAGAATTCAGTAATAAAAATAAACAGGAAACAGAGAGTTAATAAATTCTGACTGATCGGCTCGCTTAGTCACTTTACCTATAAACCAGTTGGAGCAAATTCAGGAAAAGCCTGGCCACACCTGAAAGTTGAAGAAGGCAAGTACGATAGTGGAATCTTCAGGCTGTTAAGTATCCCGAATGGAGATGAAACAGATCGGGGAGGTCCGGGAATTGGAGCTGAGCCTGTGGTTTTGCGAACTACATTGATTTAAAAATAGCGATCGGTTTAAGTTTATAAAAGAAGAGGCTCTGCCGGTTAGTGTAAAGAATTCAGTCAAAAGCACGAAAACGATTTATTAAAGGAAAAAATGAAAAAATTACTGGTTGTTTTAGCTTCAGTCTTACTGTTGTTTACTTCGTTCAAGTCGGATAATAAACGGAAAATTGAATTTGTAAAAGTTCAAAACGGACAATTTATCCGAGACGGAAAACCTTATTACTATATCGGAGCCAATTATTGGTACGGTGCCATTCTGGGTTCGAATGGGGTGGGTGGTAACCGCCAGCGCCTGATTGAAGAGCTCGATCTGATGAAAGCCAATGGCATCGACAACCTTCGTGTCCTGGCAGGAGCTGAGGGTCCCGATGGCCAACCGCGCCGGGTGAGTCCGGCTCTTCAGATTTCTCCGGGAGTTTACAATCAGGAATTACTTGCCGGATTGGATTTTCTTCTGGCCGAAATGGGAAAACGAAAAATGCTTGCCATTCTTTTCCTGAACAATGCATGGGAATGGTCGGGTGGTTTTGCGCAATATGTTTCGTGGAGCACCGGAAAGCCTATTCCATATCCGGATACCGACGGACATACATGGGGCGAATTTATGACGTTTTCAGGAACCTTTCACCAAAGTACCGAAGGCAAGGAAATGTTCCGGAAATACATCAAATACATGCTGGAGCGTACCAATCAGATTACGGGAATTCCGTATTCGAAAGATCCGGCTATTATGACCTGGGAATTGGCCAATGAACCCCGTGCATTTTCGAATGCCAATAAAGTGCCATTCCTGAATTGGGTAAACGAAACTGCAGCCTATATTAAATCAATCGATCCGAATCATCTGGTAACCGTCGGTTCTGAAGGTAAGGCCGGATGCGAGGGAGACATCGGATTATTCGAAAAGATACACAGTTCAAAAGATGTCGATTATATGACAGTACATATCTGGCCTTACAACTGGACCTGGTTAAATGCCAAAGACATGCAAGGCACCATGGCTAAAGCCATCGAAAACACCGGAAAGTACATTGATGAACATTTGGTTGTTGCCCACAAACTGAACAAACCTTTGGTATTCGAAGAATTTGGTTTGCCTCGCGATGGTTTTGTTTTTACTCCCGGATCACCGGTTTCTTTGCGCGATCAGTATTACGATTTTTCGTTTGGCCGTGTTCTCGAAAGTGCCGGAAAAAATGGGCTGATGGCTGGTGTTAATTTCTGGGCATTCAGTGGAAGCGGAAAGCCGAATGCTGAAAGAAACGATAACATGTGGAAAACGGGGGATGACTATCTGGGCGATCCGCCACAGGAAGCTCAGGGTTTGAATTCGGTTTTTGGCAACGATCCAACCATGAAAATAGTCAAAAAGTATAACAGTCAGATTAATATGTCGTTGAAAAAATAAGTGCATCTCATTGAAATGATTTTGGCCATAGTCAGTCTCATTATTTAGACTATGAATTTCACAATAACTTAATCGCTATATAAATTTTTGTGTTTGAACAATTTGTACTTTCAGCGCATTCCTAAAATGTTAAAATAATGAAGCATATATTTAAAATTGGATTCATTACTCTTTCAATGATTATCCAGTTTACAGCTGCAAGCGGACAAGTTTACCTTGACCCCAAAGTTTCCGTTGAAGATCGGGTTAATGATCTCTTGCCCAGAATGACATCTGCAGAAAAACTCAATTACATTGGCGGATTCAACAGTTTCTACATCATGCCAATTTCGCGTTTAAAAATTCCTGAAATCAAAATGTCAGACGGGCCGGTTGGTGCACGTAACGATGGAAATACAACGGCTTATCCTGCCGGAATTCTTACTGCCGCCACCTGGGACACCACATTGGTGGGCAGACTTGGACATGCTTTGGGTAAAGATTGCCGGTCGCGCGGTACACATATTTTACTGGCTCCGGGTTTGAATATTTATCGTGCGCCGATGGCCGGACGCAATTTTGAATATTTCGGCGAAGATCCTTATTTGTCAGCACGGATGGCAGTTGGTTACATCAAAGGATTGCAGAGCGAGCATGTTGTTGGTACGGCTAAACATTTTGCAGCGAACAACCAAGAATGGGACCGGAATAATATCAGTTCGGATCTGGACGAACGCACTTTTCAGGAGATCTATTTACCTGCTTTTAAGGCAGCGGTCATGGAAGCAAAAGTCGGCTGCGTCATGTCGTCGTATAATTTAATAAACGGAGAATGGGCTTCTCATAACCACCATTTATTAACGGATATATTAAAAAATGAATGGAATTTCAGCGGCTTTGTGATGTCCGACTGGGGAGCAGTTCATAATGGCAAATCAGCTGCACTGGCTGGTTTGGATATTGAAATGCCTTCAGGAGCAAACATGAACAGTGCAAATCTTTCGCCATTAATTGCAACCGGAACTGTTACGCAAACGATCATTGATGATAAGGTTCGCCGGATTCTCCGTGTGCTTTTTCGATTTGGGTTTTTCGATACCAAACAGCTCGACAGCAGTATTCCACGGGATTATGCACTGAATGCCCAGGTTGCTCTCGACTTGGCACGGGGTGGAATTGTTCTCCTGAAGAACGAGAAATCAATTCTTCCATTGGATAAAAGTGCGGTAAAATCGATAGCAGTTATCGGCCAGAATGCAAACAGCGCGGTAGCAGGCGGTGGAAGTTCATACACTTCATCATTTCATTCGGTAAGTATTCTGAATGGAATTAAAGCAATTGCCGGTTCAGGAGTCACAGTCACTTACGATCCGGGTTTTGGCGATGATGCCAGTTCATATGCCAATTCAATATTTTATACCAGCAGCACCTTGGCAACGCAAGGTCTAAATGCCTCGTATTATGCGAATAAAACACTAACCGGAACTGCGGTAAAAACTCAGGTTGACCTCCATATTAATTTTGATTGGGCGGCTAATGCACCTGCTGTTGCCGGAATTTCTGCCGATAACTTTTCTGTCAGGTGGACAGGCTTTATAAAAGTTCCGGTAACGGGTGATTATTCTTTTTATGACCGGAGTGATGATGGTTCCAGGTTGTGGATCAATTCAATTCAAATTATTAACCAATGGGCTGATCAGGGTGCTGCAACCAAACAGGCTACCGTTCATTTAACCAAGGACGTGATTTATCCGGTGAAACTGGAATATTATGAATCTGCCGGTCTTGCTGAAATGAAAATGGGTTATAAACTGCTTGGATTTAATGATTCTCCAGCTGTTCTTGCAGCCAAAAATGCTGATGTAGCTATCGTTTGCATCGGTTTCGACGGCAGTACCGAGGGTGAAGGTTTTGACCGGCCTTTTCAGTTGCCAAATTACCAGGACAGTTTGGTAAATGCCATTTCAAGAGTAAATCCGAATACCATTGTAATCCTGAATGCGGGCGGAAATGTGGCAACTGCAAGCTGGATAGGAAATGCAAAAGCATTGATTCATGCCTGGTATGCCGGACAGGAAGGTGGAACTGCCGTTGCTGAGGTTTTATTTGGAATAACCAATCCTTCCGGAAAATTACCTGCCACTTTCGAGAAGAAATGGGAAGACAACCCGGTTTTTAACAGCTATTACGATCCTGACAACAATAAACGGGTCACTTATTCTGAAGGGTTATTGGTGGGATACCGCTATTACGACACTAAAAATGTGGAACCGCTGTTCCCGTTTGGGTTCGGTTTATCGTACACGAGTTTCGTTTACAGTAATTTACGTATCACTCCTGAAAATACTGACGAACCTAATTCAGTTCAGGTTAGTTTTGATATTTCCAATTCTGGAGGCAGGGCAGGT
Source organism: uncultured Prolixibacteraceae bacterium (assembly GCA_903865775.1). Lineage (GTDB taxonomy): Bacteria > Bacteroidota > Bacteroidia > Bacteroidales > Prolixibacteraceae > Aquipluma. The sequence continues at coordinate 26,040 of CAIPKZ010000178.1, forward strand.
GCAGAAGCGGCGCAACTTTACATTAGTCAGCCTGGAGCAAAAGTTGCCCGTCCCGATAAAGAACTGAAAGGATTTTCCAAAGTATTTTTAACTCCGGGCGAAACGAAAACAATCACGCTCAAACTGGATAGCGCTTCTTTTTCATACTTTAAAGAAAAGAAGAATGCTTTTGGATATGATTCCGGAGTATTTGAAATTCAGGTTGGCGCTTCATCCCGAGATATCCGACTGAAAGGCTCACTGGCTTTGACAATAAAGGATATTACAGCTCCTCAAATTGTGATCTTATCGCCTGTTAATAAATCGTCGGAAGCTAAAATAATAAATAATTTCTCGATGACTTTTACCGAACCGGTTTACTTTAATTCGGTTAAAGTCATCCGGATTAAGGATTACCTAACCGACAAATTAGTTGAGAATGTTAATGCAGCAACCCTAAAGGGAATGGGAACCAATACCCTGACTTTTACAAACAATATTGCCCTTAAAACCGGGGTTAGGTATTACATCGATATGGATATGGAAACGTTTCTGGATTACAGCGATAATTCCTTTTCAGGTATTTTAGATAAGGAAGTCTGGAATTTCACGGTTAATGTTACTGAAGCACAAAATTTTAAGGATCAGGAAGCCGCTTTGAATTTTTATCCCAATCCTGCAACAAGTCAGATCATCATGGAAAACCTTCCGGTCAGTGAGTTTCCAACCCCAATTGAATTACTTGACCTGACGGGCCGAAAAGTGGATGCTTTTTTATTGCCGGTGAATCAAACCACATATGAATATAATTGCTCAAAACTGAAATCCGGAATTTACATGATCAGGGTTTCAACTCCATCTGGTTACCTGCTTAAGAAACTGGTAAAGGAATAGGCTAATCTATTAACTGTCATTTAATGGAATCGAATCTTCTGAGTTTAGTACCGGAACATTAAAAATTACTTCAACAAATGCGACTTCAAGGCCAACAACCGAAGATGTGGCAAAATAGGATTTGTGCCTCCTTTTTTGTTGTCGACAGAAATATTTTGGTAAATTTGGAACTATCAACTAAACAATTACATCTCATGAAACAAATCTTCCTTTCAGCACTGATCTTAATCCTGTCGGTTAGCCTTTTACATGCTGAAAAATGGCAAAAGGTTGAGTTTAAAAATAAAGAACAGGATAAAAAAGTTGAGGTGTATGTTGATGGCAAATTCTTCACAGCATACATTTATCCGGATAACATGGAAAAACAATCGCTTTACCCGATTGTGAGTGCCTCCGGAAAAACAATTACCCGCGGTTATCCTTTGAATCCACGACCTTTTGAGCGCACCGACCATCCGCATCATGTGGGTTTGTGGTTTAATTTCGGTAGTGTAAATGGTCTGGATTTCTGGAACAATTCATTTGCCATCAAGCCGGAAGATAAACCCAAATACGGTACGGTTAAATTCAAAAGCATCGTTTCCGAAAATCCTGGAAAAGGTGCATTGGTAACCGCTTCAGAATGGGTTGATGTGAATAATCAGGTACTTTTAAAGGAAGAATCTACCTTTGTTTTCTCGGGATCCGACAAACTGCGTACCATCGAACGGACAACCAGTCTGACCGCTGTTCAGGAAGTTACTTTCAATGAGAACAAGGAGGGTTTGCTGGGTTTGCGCGTCGATCGCGCATTTGAAGAACCAGCCACCAAACCTGAAAGATTTCTGGATGCCAATGGTATTGAGACCGAAGTTCCGGTATTGAATAACGATGGAGTGAATGGCGTTTACCGCAATGCAGAGGGTTTGAAAGGTGGCGAGGTATGGTCAAAAAGAGCAGCTTGGGTTGCTCTTCG
>CAIPKZ010000179.1 GCA_903865775.1 uncultured Prolixibacteraceae bacterium
ACTTTTTCGAATGCGAGCGGTTGTGGAAATGAAATCGCCACCGAACGAAATATGGTCCGAAAATTCATCATCGAATCGCTGAATTACTGGGCAACCGAATATCACCTGGATGGATTCCGTTTCGACCTGATGGGTATTTATGATCTGGATACGATGAACCAGATCAGAGCCAGTATTGATCTCGTATCTCCTAATATTCTATTGTATGGCGAAGGCTGGACGGCAGACAAGAGTCCGATGAATGAAACTTGGCGCGCTGTCAAAACCAATGTTTCGCGGCTTTTCCGAATTGCTGTTTTTAATGACGATTTCCGGGACGGGATCAAGGGAAACAATTTTGGAACTCACAGCAGAGGTTTCATCAGCGGCCAAACCGTTCAGGAGGAAAATATCAAATTCGGAATTGCCGGAGCTTGTTTCCATCCACAGATTGAATATGGTTACGTGGAGCATTCAAAATCGCCCTGGGCTTCCGAGCCGTGGCAGTGTATCAACTATGCATCATGCCACGATAATCACACCCTCTTTGATAAACTGAGTTTGAGCTGTCCTGAAGCCAGCGAAGAAGAAATCAGCCGGATGGTCATGATGGCCGGAGCATTGGTCCTTACTTCGCAGGGAATTCCTTTTCTTCATGCAGGAGTCGAAATGGCCCGCACCAAACTGGGCGATCATAACTCTTACAAGTCGCCCGATCTGGTTAATCAGATCGATTGGACACGAAAGAGTACAAACATTGGGATATTCAAATATTATCAGGCACTTATCAGCCTGCGTAAAAAGCATCCGGCATTTCATATGAACTGGGCCGGACTGATTCGCAAACACCTGGTTTTTTCATCGGATTATCAGCCGGGAGTGGCATCTTATCTTTTGGTTAACCATGCCAATGGTGATGAATGGAAAACTATTCTGTTGGTTTTTAACGGGAACCGCCATGAAATTACATTTAAACTTCAAGCTCAGACCCATTGGAGAATAGTGGCCCGGGACACCACAATAAACACCGAAAGCACGGATTTTGTATCCGGAAATGAAATTCAGGTATCCGGGATTTCCATGCTGATGCTGGTTGAAGATTACTTTGTACACCCCATGCAATTTCAGTAGAAAGATAGCCTCCCCCAAACCCCCTCCGAAAGAAGGGCGCTTAGAGAAATAAGAAACATGAGTACAGATGGGAATAGGAATCGTTTTGAATTGACCAATTGCCAAAAGCCCCTCCCTTTGGAGGGGTTGGGGAGGCTCCTCCTCTAATACACTGCCAGCAATAATTCAATGTCTTTGTAAGGGAGATTAAATTTATCAGCCAGAGTCGAATTGGTTAAAATTCCATTGTAAATATAGACTCCTTTCCGGAAGCTTTTGGAGTTTTTAATGTAGTTGTCGATTCCTCCAATTTCACCAATAGCAATCAAAATCGGGATCAGAACATTACTCATGGCAATAGAAGCTGTTCGTGCCACAATGGCCGGAAGGTTGGGTACGCAATAATGAACAACTCCATGTTCGATAAAAGACGGATTGTTCAGGTCGGTACAGCGCGAGGTTTCGAAACAACCACCCTGGCTCACATTCAAATCGATGATGACCGAACCTTTCTTCATCTTTTTAATCATATCTTCGGTGACCTTGAACGATGGCGGACCTCCAACAGACATGGCGCCCAGCACGGCATCAGCCGATTTTAGCGCTTTTTTCATGACTTTGGGATAATAAACTGAAGTGAAAATGGGCTGAGACAACTTCTCTTCCAATTTGCGGAGCGAACTGATGTTGTCGTCGAAAACCTTGACAATCGCGCCTAATCCCAGAGCTGCCCGTGCTGCATATTCAGCGGCAGTTCCCGATCCCAGAATAACCAGTTCGGCTGGCGAAATACCTGTTACACTTCCAAGCAGAACCCCTTTGCCATCGCGCGATTTATTCAGGTATTCATTAAAAAGTATAATCGAAGTACTTCCTGAAATCTGGCTCATCAACTGAACAACCGGTTTCCCTCCGTCTTCATCTTCCAGATATTCATAGGCTATATTGGTTACCTTTTTCTGAAGAAGTTTTCCGATGCTGTTGCTACATTGCGCATTAATCTGCAGGTTTGAAATAAGCGACTGATGTCCTTTCAGTAAGTCAATTTCGGCTTCGTCGAACGGAGAAATCCGGAGTACAATATCACATTCAAATATTTCTTTCCGGTCGTTCATTACTAATGCACCGGCTTCGCGATATTCTTCGTCGGTATAACTTGCGGCCTTTCCTCCATCTTTTTCGATCAGGATTTCATGCCCGTACGAAACGAGTAACTCAACGGCTTGTGGTGTCAGCGGAACACGAAATTCTACTTTGTCTTTGTCTGACGGAATGCCAATTCTGATTTTTTTGCCTTTCCGGCGCACTTCAAGCATTTCTTCTTTCGGCAACATAAACGTTGAGCCTGCAGCAGAAAGTTCAGTCAACCTGTCCTTTTCAGTCATAGGAAAGAGATTTGGTTCATGAAAATGGTCATGCGGATATATGGATGAATATTTAAATCTTTATTGCTTCAAGAGATCTCGCGCTATGATTGGTTTCCTGAAGCCTGACTTTTATTATTCCTTCAGGCAAAAGTGACTCAATCATCTCAGGCCATTCAATAAAACAGTAATTTCCACTGTAAATATAGTCTTCATAACCCAAATCAAATGCTTCTTCAAGCTTTTTAATCCGGTAAAAGTCAAAATGATAGATCACCGATCCATCATTCGTCGAATACTCATTGATCAGGGCAAACGTCGGACTTGTAACATAGTCGGCCGAACCCAGTTCCCTGCAAAGCGCTTTTATAAAAGTTGTTTTGCCGGCACCCATGGCTCCGTAAAAGGCAAAAATACGCTCTTCCGGAAAATGGTCCAACAGCATTCTGGCAGATTTCTGAAGCACCGAAAGGTCTGAAAGTTGAGTCTGAAACATTGAAATGAAATTTAGAACTGCAAATTAATAAAACTTCGCGAAATATGTATAACCCTGACTTCTGTTCAGGTCTTGAATAAAAAAATGTATTACTTTTGATTCAGGATAAACCGAAAAAAAAAGATACCATGAAGATGCCTGATCATTTAAAGTACACCAACGAACACGAATGGATAAGTGTTGAAGGTGATGTTGCAACAGTTGGAATCACTTCTTTCGCTCAGGGAGAATTGGGTGACATTGTATTCGTTGAAATCGAAACAGAAGGTGAAACGCTTGCGAAAGGCGAGACTTTCGGAACGATTGAAGCAGTAAAAACAGTATCCGATTTGTTTATGCCTGTTGGTGGCAAAGTGATCGAAATAAATCCTGCCCTCGAAGCTTCTCCCGAATTGGTGAATAAAGATCCGTTCGGAGCTGGCTGGCTGATCAAAGTTGCAATCTCTGATTCTGCCGAACTCAATGATTTATTAAGTGCTGAACAATACGAGGCATTGCTCGAAGCATAGGAGCAGCCTCATTCTAATTCCCCCGCAGGGGGAAGGTTTTGCGGCAACGTTCCATTAAGAGTTATACCAAAATAAAGCCCTGAAGTTTTTTCTTGAGGGCTTTATTTTGGTGTGATCACAACTCAGGCAATATCCCTCGCAACTTCTCCATGGTAGCTGAAATCCAGTCCGTCCCGTTCTTCTTTTAATGATGCTTTAACCGGAATCAGCCGGTTAATGACTTTCAATATAAATATGGTGAAGAAGAATCAATTATTTAGGGTAGAAATCATAGAAAAGATCCCCATTCTAAATCCAGGCTCTTTTATAAAATCTCATTTTGGTGTAATTTTCCCCATTTAGCCGCTGCAGCCAATTGTATCCAGAAGAGGAATGACATAGTCAGTACCTCCTACTTTGAGCGACATAGCAATATTCGAAATGACGAAGTGATTTTTTTTTTTCAGAAAATGCTCAGGAATCCGTCCACAGATGTAATTTTTTTCAAATCGGAAAAAAGAAGTCAGTTACACCTGTAGAAACGTTCAAAATGAAAAAAGGAACCCGGCTACACCTGTGGAAACCTTCAAATCGGTAAAAGGAACCTGTCTACACTTGTAGAATCCTTCAAAACGAAAAAAAGAATCCGTCGACACCAGTAGAAACCTTCAAAATGATAAAAGGAACACGGCTACACCAGCAGCAACACTGAACAATATTGGATCATATCCTGAGGAGTAAGGGAATATAGAGCAAGCCCAACGGGCTTCAATGTAAATAGCCACAGGTGAAACCTGCGGACATGGGCGAAACCCATGGTATAGGTGGTCCAACGCGACCCCAACCCCGAATGGGGTTGAATGACATGGGTAAATAAACGGGTTTATAACATTCAACCCCTCGCGGGGTTGAGCAACCAATGTCAACGCAATTTTCCATGGGTTTCACCACATGGCTATTCACATTCAATCGCTTCGCGATTTGTAATACGAACGATGATCATTTGACCATGCATTTCATATCAAACTAATCACATCCAATCGCTTCGCGATTATGAAAACATTCGATATATTTAACAAACGTGATTTACCGAATGGATACTCATTCTCACTGCCATCTGGATATTAACGAATAAAAACATCAATGCGATGAGCACTTACACACAAATTCTTTATCAAATTGTATTCAGCACAAAAAACAGGGAACATACCCTTACAAAACGCAACAGGGAAGAACTCTATAAATACATTTGGGGTGTCTTGAAAAATAAAAATTGTCATTTGTACCGTATTGGCGGAATTACCGATCACATTCATATTGTAACACACATTCATCCGTCAATTTCATTGGCATCATTGGTGAAAGACATAAAATTGGCCAGTTCCGAACATATTAAAGCCTTGAAATTATTTCCCGATTTCAAAGGCTGGCAAAATGGATATGGAGGTTTTACCTATTCGTTTAAAGATAAAGACCACTTAATTGAATACGTGAAAAATCAGGAAGAACACCATAAAACGGTAACCTTTAAAGATGAACTGATTGAATTGCTGGAAGAACATGGTATTGCGTTTGATGAAAAATACCTGCTGTAAACTAATGGAACCTACCAAACGTGGGGTAGAACTGGCCTTTGAGCAAGACGAAGACGCGGCGATGCGGTTTATCGAAGAAGCCCAACGGGCTTCAATGTGAATAACCACAGGTGAAACCTGCGGACATGGGCGAAATCCATGGGATAGGTAAACCAACGCGACCCCAACCCCGAATGGGGTTGAATGACATGGGTAAATAAACGGGTTTATAACATTCAACCCCTCGCGGGGCTGTGTTGCAACCATTGATTGTTTTCCATGCATTACATACATGGCTATTCACATTAAACCACGTTGTGGTTTGAAAATGTTTTGGAGGTGCTTTACAACAAAAAAGCCCACTTGAATCAAGCGGGCTTTCGGATATTATAGGAATCAGAAATGTTTAGAGCGTCTTGGCAACCTCTGTCAATGTAAAGGCTTCGATAAAGTCTCCTTCTTTTACATTGTTGTAATTGTCGATGTTCAATCCGCATTCGTAACCTTTGTTTACTTCTTTTACGTCATCCTTGAAACGCTTGAGTGATCCGAGTGTTCCG
>CAIPKZ010000180.1 GCA_903865775.1 uncultured Prolixibacteraceae bacterium
ATTATGAAAACTGAAAAGCACCAACCCTTATGGATGGGTAATAGAAGATTTATAAAACTTTAAATAGAATCCCGGGGAACCGGGATTTTTTTTGAGATAGTCATTCCTGAAAATTAGTGTCCTTTATTATCCATGTCCGTCATTGTACTCTTGCCGACATGATTTCAAATTATATCCAATTAAGCAAAGCGCTTGACCTGATGGACCAGCTTGACGATGATGGTAAGCCGGTTAAATTCCAGGTCAAATTTGTCACAGCCAACCGCAAGCTTAAAACAGGCGGAGAGATCATTGAAATTGCAGATGGCCGTAAATGCGTTGGAAAACGTCGGGGTGAAATGGTTTTTGATACCCGTAAATCCTCCCAGGATCCTTCAGCCATTTCACGGCCACCCAATCACACTGCCAATTCAACCCGAAACATTCTTCTTCCAAATGGCGGCATCCGGAAGGTCCATATCCGCCTCATTATTGAATTCAATAACCAAAAAATATTCTTCTAATGAGTAAAATTATCGTTGAAGGAAATTATGCGATCCTTCCAGGTGCCAAAGCGATTGTAAGTCCTTCCGGTTCCGCAGGCGATTCAGGAAAGACTGCTTTAGCAGCCCCTTATGATACCTCACCAAGAGAGTGGTCCAATTGGGGTGATTCCAATCTGTTCCCCCAGGAAGTGCTTACAGACCTGGATAAGAATTCAGTCGCACTTCGCGCCCTGGATAAACGCAAACGCGTTCATTTTGGCCGCGGAATCACTGCCTACCGTGAAGTCCCGGATGCTGCAGGCGGAGATCCGAAAAGGGTACCTGTCACTGATCCACAGGTTGTTGAATTCATGCGCCTAAATAAAATAAACCTGATCTGGCCGGACATGATCATGGGGCTTGAAGTCTTTGCAAACGGATGGATTGAATTCATCGTGAATAAAGCAGGGGATAGGATCAACAGGGTTTTCGTCAAAGATCCTGCCTATTGCAGACTGGCGAAAATGGATGACAGTGCCAGGATCCCGGCAATGTACTACTCAGCCCAGTGGGAGAAGTCACCGAGTTTCGATAATCTCATTGTTCGCAAACTCCCGCTGTTTGACGCTGAAAAATACAATGGCATCACCTATCCCGATGGCCAGTTTGCCATGCACATACATTACCGGTCTTTCAACAAATCCTTTTATCATGTTCCGCTCTGGAACGCTGTTCGCACAAACAAATGGATGTATATCGCCAACCTGGTACCTACCTTAAAGGCAGCTATCATGAAGAATCAAATGACGATCAAATATCACATCCAGATTCCGAACAACTATTTCCAGGAGCGTTACCCTTCACCGGATTACACAAAGGAACAGGTAGAAGCCAAAAGGCTTGAAGTATTGACTGAAATGGATTCATTCCTGGCCAATGTTGAAAACAGCGGCAAGGCATTTATCAGCTGGTCCTTTTATTCAAAGGTCAAACAGGACTTCCTTACCGGCTGGAAGATCGAAGTAATTCAGAATAAGCTTGACAATACCGCCTACCTGCCGGATAGCCAGGCCGCCAATTCTGAAATACTGTTCGCAATCGGAGTGGACCCCTGTTTGATCGGGGCAGGAAACCCGGGCGAAGCCATCGGTGCCGGCTCGGGATCCGACAAGCGTGAAGCTTACTGGATGCTCAATGCCGACATGGGAACTGACAGGTCAGTGAGCCTTTCACCGCTTTACTTCATCCGTGATTTTAACAAATGGGATCCAACGATTCAGTTTGATTATGTGACCGTGGACACTTCTCAAACCCAGGATCAGCATCCCACGAAAACAGCCAAACGTATTGACAAAACTCAAGCCTAAACCATGCTGATTACAACCATCGCGCAGCTTAGAGCTGCTTCGTCAATCAATATTTCAAACAATATTGATAACTGGCTCCCGTATATCTCGGATGCCGAAGAATTGTTCATCATCCCGGTATTAGGAGAGGATGTGATGGAATTCATCAACAATACGGTGCATCCTAAAGTTTCTCAGCAGCAGGATCCGATTGATATTATCAGTGATGCAGGTGAGGTCCCTCCTGATTATGCCACCATATTGCTCGAAAAGGTTCGCAAAGCCGTTGCCCTGTATGCGCTCTTTTTGGGTGTTGATGAAATGGCCGTCAGTATTTCCGCTTCAGGGATCCAGGTACTTCAAAGCGATACCCATAAACCGGCACCACAGTACCAGATCATGAATCTGAAAGAAACTTATTTGTCCAGGGCACACATGCAGGTCGACAGTATTCTCAGGTACATTGTCAAAAATATTACCTACCTGTCCGGTTTGACACTTCCAAAGAGTCTTTACCTGATCCGTGATGCGGATCAATTTCAGGTCTATGCAGATATCCATTCCTCGCGCAGGGTATTCCTATCACTGCAGGGGGTCATTGGAAGCATCGAACAGAAGTATATAAAGCCCACCCTTTCACCGCAATTGTTCGCTTCAATTAAAGAGGAATTTGAGGGTGGAACACTTTCGCCCGATAATCAAATCCTGTATGATATGATCATTCCGGCCCTGGTGCATCTGACCATGGCCCGGGCGCTGCTTGAAATAAACATTGATATGCTAGACTGGGGTATTTTCAACAATGCTTCAAATACGTTCAACAGCCTTTCCACGAAATCAATTGCAAATAAAGAGCGAATCTCCGTCATGCATGACGCAAACCAAAAAGATGGTGAAGCTGAACTCAAAATGCTGCAGGAATTCCTGGACGAGAATGCAGGAGCTTCCAAATATTCGCTGTATTTCAACTCAAACCGGTATGCAGGAAAGGAAATGGCCGTGAAAAGAGGCGAATTTGTTAATGAATCCACCAAATCAATCTTTGTTGTTTAAAAACTAGTCCAGTGATGTTACATGACCTCAATCTATCACTTTCGGAATTCATTTCAATTCTGATCGCCCTGGCCGGGATCGTCAGCGTTTGGGTTTCTACCAAAGTTAAAATCGCAAAGATCGAAACAACCGTGAATCTTAAAATAGCAGCGATTGAACTCTCCATTGCTACCTACATAAAATCCAACTCTGAAAGCCTGCATAGTTCCTTTGCTGATAACAAGGAGGAGCATAAAAGCCTGCTTTCGGATGTCAAGGAAATTAAAGGATCCATCAACAGTATTGAAAAGGAACTTATAAAAATGACAAAATATTTAATTACTTTAATCGTTTTTTTAATTGATAGCCATATAAAGACGGAATCTTTGTCATAGGCTGATTTATAAATTCTATATAGGCATCTGGTCCATATTTAACGGTGAAATTTCTGTTGCCATTAATTCCAATTATTCTTGCAAAAGGCCCTTCATCCATTCCGTTTAGTTCAATTGGAGAAGAATTATCACCCGAAACATCCACGTTAATATTCCAAAAAGTGGAATAGGCACCGTGTGATGGTTTCCAATAACTGGCACCTCCTCCTTCAAAAAGGGGATATTTGTTATCTGCATTAGGTTCAAAATGCACTTTAATATTATCAAATAAATTCTGATGATTGGCTCCTGCATGTTGGTCTAAATCAGGGTCGGTAAAAATCTCACAATTTTCATATACATTTTTAGTAGAAAAAGTATTGAAACTTAAAGGATGAACTGCTTTATTATAGACTTTCAAATTTTCTACCAAAACATTGTGAACACCACCCATTGCAACCGTATAATGAGCAATATTTTTCCCTTCTGTTACAATATCTTTAATAGTTACATTGGCAATTTCTTCTGTTAAAATGCCACTTTCCGCATTATTGATACGTACATCTTGAACCCAACTATTAAAAACACGGGTTAAAAAAATCCCATTATATCCTTGTTCCACATGATGTGCCACTCTTGCAGCATCCGGAAAACTGATTCTTAAATGCTCTATACCAACTTCGGACAAGTGTTTCCATTCTATTAAAAGTGCTTGATAATTTGGTTTTATATCTATTAATAAAGGCGTTTTGATTGTAACTTTATTTTTAGAAATGGCTACAATTTCAACTTGCTGTCGCACTAAAGCCAATGTTGGTTGTTTCCAATGAGAATAGCCTACTTTAACTTTCGAATTTTTATATAAAGCTTCTATA
>CAIPKZ010000181.1 GCA_903865775.1 uncultured Prolixibacteraceae bacterium
ATATTAGACTGCTTCAGGGTGATTTGACAGTTTTTAATGGTTACATTTTGCGAACCATTTGTCCCTGAACCCTTCAGAACTGCATAACCCCATTCAATAACGCCCGTCGGGTCGGCAACATTAATGCCATCAAAGGTAATGTAATCTGTTCCCTGCAGTCCTATTACGTAATCGAACACATTTGGTCCAGTTGTGAAGCCGGTAATGACCGGATTAACTCCGCCGACACCCCGCTGGAAAATAATCGGGTCGGCGGCGGTGCCAGTGGCAGTAATCAACCCGGAAGTTAAGGCAGGAAACGTTTCTGTAAAACCACCTGCAATCACAAAGGTCACACCACCCGGGCCTACACCCAGTGCATTGAGTGCAAAAATTGCATTGCTTAAATTCGTATAGTCTCCCGGGATATTCTTTGTACCCGTTAACTGCCCGAATGAAATCACGCTGATAATCATAACGAAAATCATGGTAACAATTGTTCTTTTCATCGTTTTGGTTTTTTGGTTAACACTATTTTTTCTGCTCTTTCCTGATTTCAGCACTGGCATCAAATAATTCATCCTTTTCACTATCTGAATTAACCACCATTCCACCGAGCTTTTTCAGCATCTCGTTCTCTGCCCTCTTCCGCAGAATTAATTCAGAGAGATCTTCCAACCAGGTAACCGGTTTAGTTTTTTCGTTTGGTTCATCCATGATGCGCTGCCAAAATTTAGATTGGACATTTCACAGGCAAATCTATTCCTGAATCATATCATAGTCAAATAATACCATATTACAAAAGCTGTACAGGTATATTACATTGTATATCGATACTGATTTTCTGAACATTACAGTGATTCGCATGGAAGAAAACAATCACCGCGAAGACGCGAAGACGCGAAAAAAGAGGATTCGATATTGGTTTTCTTTGGCGCCTTTGCGCCTTTGCGGTAAAAAAATCAGAGTTGCGAAAGGAAAATTACAAGGTTCTCATCCTTGCTTATACCCAATTTCTGTCGCAGGCGCGACCGGGCAACCATCAAACTGTTCTGAGACTGGTAGGTGATGGCAGAAATTTCTTTGGTACTCATATTTAAACGGAGGAAAGCGCATAGCTTCAGTTCATTCGGGGTAAGGTCAGGAAACTGATCCCCGAGTTTTTTGTAAAAATCGGTATGAACCTGTTGAAACCTGACTTCAAAATCCTTCCAATTATCCGGATTGGAGGCTCGTTCCAGTTCACCAATGATGGATTTGATGATCCTTGCATTCTCTGAATCATCTGCGAGATCCATTTTTTTAAGCTTTTCAGCAAGGACCAATACCAGTTCATTCATCCTTGTGAGATACATCACATTGGTTGTCAATTCTTTATTCTGAAATTCAAGTTTTTCATTCAGTCCTTGCTTTTCAATGTCGGATTTTTGCTTTCTCTGCTTTTCAAGCTTCAACATCAGGAAAAGGATCAGAATTACGGCCAATAATACTACCCCGCTGGCAATGTAAACAATCAGTAATGTACGTTTTGTCGATTTTGCAATTGCCATGCTGAGTTGCGACTCTTGCTGCTTCTTTTCATACTCCTGCCTTACTTCCAGTAATTTAACTGCTTTAATATTCCCGGTCCTGGTAAGACTGTCAGCCTCTGACATATATATTTTGTAGTAAAACAGCGCTGAATCCAGTCTCGATTGCCGTTCAAAAATCATAC
>CAIPKZ010000182.1 GCA_903865775.1 uncultured Prolixibacteraceae bacterium
AATTAATTCATTGATTTATAAGCATTCCTTCATAAAACAGAAGGAAATACGGTTCAATTTGGCCGGAACTTTTCCCCGAAAAAATATTAATAACTCTCAACTTTTATTCCTGAACTGATTAGAAATATCAAATCAAAATCATACAGTTCCTGTTTTTCTGCAAATTATTCACCAAATGAAAGAATAAAAAAATTGTATTCGGATAATTTCACCGCATAAAAATACTGATTTCTCTAAAACTTCAGCAAAATGGAACAAAAGAAATATCATCAAAAAAATATCGCAGGAATAAACTATTTGCAAAAGCATATCATAACTATTTTAACAAATTTTATAATTTCCGCAAGATAATATTATCTTTATTCCGCAACAATTTATCAATTCTAAAAGAATGAACAAATTCAAAATCGGTGTCTTAATAGTTGACAGTGAGCCATCTTCACTGAAACACACTAAAGAAATTCTGGAAGGGAATCCATTGATTTCGGACATTGATTGTGTTGATAATTCGGATAATGCATTGCTGAAATTAATAAAAAGCAGTCCTGATATCGTTTTTATTGAATATCCTGTGAAGGGAAAAGCCGGAAATGAAATCATCACATTTATTCAATCAAAAATGGCAGAAACAAGGATTGTCTTTCTTTCGGATACCAAAGAACATGCATTGGCTGCCATTCGGAGCGGTATTTTCAATTACCTGCTTAAACCAGTTGTCCCCAAAGAAATCGAAAAGATTATAACCAAAATCCACCTTAGCAAGCAAATATGTCTCGAAGACCGACTTAATCAGATTCTTGAAAAGACAAACGGAGAAACAAGATTGAAATTTCAAACGACAAGAGGCTATCTCCTGATTAATCCGGAAGAAATAATCTATTGTAAGTCAGAAGGAATTTATACTGAGCTTTTTTTAACCGGTAATCGGGTTGAACTTTGCTATCTTTTTCTTTCAAAACTTGAAGAAATTCTCAAACAATATCATTTTATGAAAATCAGCCGTTCGTGTATGATAAATAAAAAGTATCTCCGGAAAGTCTACCGCGACAACAATACAGTCATTCTATCGACCGACGGTCAGGAGTACGAAGTAAAAGGTTCAAAACCTTCTATCAGAATATTGAGTAAAACCGATTCAGAATAAACAACTATGGATTCAGCAAAAATATCGGCTGTAATTATTGATGATGAGCAGGATTCAATCAATCTGCTCCAAATGTATCTTCGTCATTTTCCCAACATAAATGTCACCGGAACTGAAACAAATGCAATAAAAGGTTTGCAACTGGTCGATGAAACTTTGCCGGAATTGGTGTTTCTGGATATTGATATGCCGGGAATGAACGGATTACAAGTGGCCGATAAGATACATTCCGACAATTTTTATTCTGAAATTGTTTTCACTACTGCACACCAGTATTATGCATTTGATGCATTAAATATTGAGCCACTCGATTTTTTAACCAAACCTTTTTGCATTGAAGATCTCGGCATTGTGCTGCAAAAATTTGAAGTAAAGAATGAAAAGAAGAAACTGGAGCGAAAACTGGAGCGGTTTATTCACTCACAAAACAATTCAAATAAAGTAAAACTGCCTGCAAATCATGGAGTTTTAATGGTTGAAACGAAAGATATCGTAATTATAAAATCGGATGCCAATAAATGCATCCTTCATTTGCAGGATGGAACAACAGAGATTATCAACAAGAACCTGAACAAACTGATTGAAATATTGACTTTGCCTTCATTATTCAAACTCAACCGGTCAACTTATGTCAACCTGAATTATCTCAACCGAATAGATAAAAAAACCAATAAGTGTTTTGTCAGCTTGAATCACAGCATTCACGAAGAAATCATTTCAAGAAAACAAATCATACTTTTTGAAAAACTGGATCTTTACTCCAACATTCAGGTGTAATAAAAAAAGCTGACCAGATATTCTCCAGTCAGCTTTTAAACCCAAATATATTATTCTATACGATCTTCTGAGGATTTTCAACCTTCGTTTCCAGCAAAGCAATATCAATAACTTCCTGAATAGTTGTCACGTGATGAAATTTCAGACCTTTGATGTAAGCATCTTTAATTTCTTCCAGATCTTTTCGGTTAGCTTCCGACAAAATAATTTCTTTTATGCCGGCACGCTTGGCTGCCAGAATCTTTTCCTTAATTCCTCCAACAGGTAAAACCTTGCCCCTCAAGGTAATCTCACCGGTCATTGCCAGATTGTTGCGAACTTTCCGCTGGGT
Source organism: uncultured Prolixibacteraceae bacterium (assembly GCA_903865775.1). Lineage (GTDB taxonomy): Bacteria > Bacteroidota > Bacteroidia > Bacteroidales > Prolixibacteraceae > Aquipluma. Next base: position 2,253 of record CAIPKZ010000182.1, read on the forward strand.
AAATGCCGATGCAATGGAAGTTACCATGGTGATACCTGCCGATGGACCATCTTTCGGGATCGCACCTTCAGGAACGTGAACGTGTACATTGAAGCGATCAAATACTTCAGGATTAATTCCCAGTTGTTCGGCATGTGAGCGAAGATATTCAAGTGCAAGCATCGCAGATTCCTTCATCACATCTCCCAGGTTTCCGGTCAGGGTTAAAGCGCCTTTACCTTTACTCAAGCTTGTTTCAACATATAAGATCTCACCGCCAACAGCTGTCCAGGCTAAACCTGTAACCACGCCGGCAAAATCGTTTCCCTGGTATATTTCTTTTGAATATTGCACCACACCAAGATATTCCTTGAGGTCTGCTTTAGTGAGACTAACTTTATAATCTTCCTCAAAAGCTATCTTTTTAGCTATGCGGCGCGAAATCCGTGCGATTTTCTTATCCAAATCACGAACGCCTGATTCGCGGGTATAATTCTCGATGATGTGCTGGAGTATTTCATTGGAAAATAAAATCTTATCCTCACCCACCCCATGATTTTCAAGCTGTTTCGGAATCAGGTGACGCTTGGCAATTTCGATTTTCTCTTCCACCAGATACCCACTGACTTCAATCAATTCAAGCCGGTCGCGCAAGGCTGGTGCAATGGTACTGATAGTGTTTGCAGTGGCAATAAACATGACTTTCGATAAGTCATATTCCATTTCCACGTAGTTGTCATGAAACTCGAAGTTTTGTTCCGGATCGAGCACCTCGAGTAAAGCGGATGCTGGATCGCCATGAAAATCTTTGGAAACTTTGTCGAGTTCATCCAGAATAAAAACCGGATTGGATGATTTTGCTTTTTTGATATTCTGCAAAATGCGTCCGGGCATGGCACCAATGTATGTTTTGCGGTGGCCGCGTATTTCAGCTTCATCATGCAAACCGCCTAAACTCATCCGGATATAATTTCGTCCCAAAGCTTTGGCTACCGACCGGCCAAGCGAAGTTTTTCCAACTCCGGGAGGACCGTATAAACAAAGGATTGGCGATTTCATGTCATTTTTAAGTTTCAGAACTGCAAGGTGTTCCAAAATGCGCTCTTTCACTTTTTCAAGTCCGTAATGATCCTCATCGAGCACTTTTGCAGCCAGTTTCAGGTCAAAAAGATCCTGGGTATATTCATTCCACGGAAGATCGAGCAAGGTCTGACAATAAGCAAACTGTACGGAATATTCTCCGGCGGCAGGATTTAAACGCGACAATTTATGCACCTCTTTCTCAAAATGCTTCGAAGTTTCTTCAGACCACTTTTTCTCTTTTGCCCGTTCCTTGAATTCAACAATCTCCTGTTCTGCAGGGCTTCCACCTAACTCATCCTGAATGGTTTTCATTTGCTGGTTTAGCAAATATTCACGTTGCTGCTGATCAAGCTCAGCTTTTACTTTGGTTTGAATATCCCGTTTCAATTCAGCCATCTGAACTTCACGAACCAGATAACTAATAGCCTGAATTCCACGTTCTTTAATATCTCCAATATTCAGCAAAATTTGTTTTTCATCCACTTTCAGATCGGTATTCGAACAAACAAAATTGATCAGGAAAGTAGAATTCTCAATATTTTTTACCGCAAAAGAAGCTTCCGGAGAAATGTGCGATGAATATTGTGCAATTTTTATCGACAAATCCTTCAGGGAACCTACTACCGCGGAAAATTCAACAGAATCTCCCTGAGGCTGTGTATCATGCATCGGACTGATCCTTGCCTTGAAGTAAGGAAACTCCTGCGTATATTCTTTCACCTCGAATCGTTTTTTACCCTGAATAATGACAGAGGTAGAACCATCAGGCATTTCAAGAATTTTTAGAACCTGTGCGATGGTACCGGTCTCATATAGATCATCCTTTGTAGGATCGTCGATGCTGCCGTCCCTTTGAGCAACAGTACCCAATAAACGGTTTCCGCGATACACTTCCTGTATAAGCTGAAGAGATTTTTGCCGGCCTACTGTGATAGGCATCACAATGCCGGGAAACAATACGGTGTTACGCAAGGGTAAAATTGGCAGAATGTCAGGAACATCTGCATTGGTTAATTCTGAATCATCCGCATCAGTCAAAATCGGAATAAAATCAGAATCATCGCCTATCAAACTGGATATTAATAAATTATGCATAATATATTTTCGTTCGCTTTAATTTGTGGTATAAACTGCATGACATACTGACTGAAAGAAGCCGGTATAAAACAACGGTGCTGTTTTTTGCAATTGCCATGCCAAAAAAGAATCAGACTCCTGATTCGGAATTACCCTGAACAAAAAAAGCTTCGCAATGCGAAGCTTTTCAACTATTTCGTATGAAACAGAATTATTTTTTTCGGTCGTCCATATGCTTTCCATATCTGGTCATGAATTTATCAACACGACCTGCGGTGTCAACCAATTTCATTTTTCCCGTATAGAATGGATGCGACATGCTTGAAATTTCGAGTTTTACAATGGGCATTTCAACCCCGTCAACCACTTCAACTTCCTTTGTGTTCACAGTCGATTTGGTAATAAAAACATGACCGTTTGACATATCTTTGAATGCAACAGTACGATAATTTGCTGGATGTATCCCTTTTTTCATTTTTCTAATCTCTTTTACTTGTGTTTTTTCGGATTGCAAAGTTACATTTTGGAATGTAATTTCCAAACATTTGTGAATCTAAATTCTGTATTTCACCCATTTATTCCTCTTTGCCAATAATCGGTACTCTTTTAAAGGGTTTATTTCGGTCGAACAGATAGCGCATGGTGTAGTGTGTTTTAACATGAATACCACCAACCGACTTGTAAAGAGCAATAATTTTAGGATTGAAGTCGCCAGCCCACGACAATTCAACCTCGGTATATTGTGGTTTGTGTTTCATCAGCTTTTCCTGATGCCAGAAAATGGCCGATTCCACACCAGACTTCTGATATTTCGGAATTACCCCCATGATCAGAATCCGGGTTCGCGTCATGGTTTTCGTGTTTTTGTAGTAGAGGAACTTCAGGATATTGATGAAATTCATCTTGCCGTTGAGCTTTTTCAGAATCTGATTGATGTCGGGAATCATAACAAACAATGCAATTGGAACTCCATCGTGGTAAGCATACCAAATCATTTCCGGATCGAGAATTGATTTCGAAGTTTTGATAAAATCGCGCAATTCGTCCTTATCCAAAGGCTGAAAATGATCATGAAAACGCCAGGCTTCGTCGTAGATGTAACAGAAATCATCGATGTATTTTTCCGTTTTATCAAAGCTGATGTGTTCGAAGGTATAGCCTGGTTTCTGGGCAATCCAGCCGGCAATCTTCCAGAATCGCTCCGGAAAAGGTTTTGTATAATCAAGGTGATAGCTGTACTGTTCGAAGTAAACTTCGAAGCCGTATTTTTTGAACAGGTCAACGTAGTAAGATGGATTGTAAGGCATTCCAAATCCCTGGTGCATGTAACCATCGGCCAGAAGCCCCCAGTTCATGTAGTTCTCACCAAAATTGACCGGCCCATCCATCGCTTCCATGCCGCGTTCCCGGAGCCATTCACGGGCTGAATCGAACAGCATTTTTGCTGCTTCCGGATCATTTATACACTCAAAAAAACCACAACCGCCGGTTGGTTGCTCGAAGGTGTGTGTTTTCTTCCGGTTCAGAAATGCTCCGATCCGTCCAAGCAATTCCCCTTTATCGTTGGTTATTATCCAGCGAATGGCTTCTCCGTTTTTAAATGATGGATTTTTTGCCGGATCAAATACATCCTCAACCATGCCGTGTAACGGACAGGCCCAGTTGGGATCGTTTTTGTAAATCAGATGCGGAACCTTGTGGAAAAGCTTTTTGGTTGCTGAGTCGGTAACTTCGATGAGTTTCATGGAATGATATTAAACCTGTATAAATGATTTGGTGAAATAAATTCGAAATGTTTAAAAACAAACTTAGTCGTAATGAAATCTGCATTTTGCAATCAGTATTTCATCCTCCTTCATTCGATAGATCAGCCGGTGTTCACCATCAATTCTGCGCGACCAATAACCCTTGTATTTATGCTTCAATGGTTCTGGTTTTCCTATTCCTGCAAAAGGAGTGCGTGAAATTTCTTTTAACAAGTCATTTATTCTGGACAAAATCTTCTTGTCGGTCTTTTGCCAGTACAAATAATCTTCCCAGGACTCATCAACAAAAGTGAATCTCATTGTTCTAAAAGTTCTTTTTGAAACGAAACACCTGAATTGAGTTTTTCAATAGCTGAATCCAACCTTTTCTCGTTGGTTTTTGATGTCAATTCATGATTGGTTGCAGCCAGTGAATTATATTCATCTAACGACATGATAACCACTCCACTATCCTTACCTCTGTTAATGATCAGTGTTTCAAAATTTTCTGTAACACGGTCAAGATACCTTTTAATATCTTTTCTGAAATCGGAGATTGTTGTTGTTAACATGATGCTGAATAATTTGTACATGATAAAGTACAAATATAAGTACAAATTATCAGATACTAACTATTTCTCAGATTCTTTACAGTTTTTGGATCACTCATATTAGAACAAACAAAAACAGGGACCGAAGTCCCCGTATATTCTGTATTTCACATATCAAAATGGTATGAATCCATCATTTGCCCAAGCCATTTTGAGCAGAATTTTCCTGTTCATTCGCCTTTGCCAATGAAATCAAACCACCCATCGCACCCAGATTCATGGAATCGAGCGCAGAACTTGGAACAATCACCATCGAACCTTTTTCTTTCAGACCTTCAAACAACATATTCATTCCCCGTAAATGAAGGGCGACCGGATTATTAATGTATTGAAGGCTGGCTTCTGCAAATTTCTCGGCAATTTCAGTTTCTGCCGTGCCCAATATGACACGAGCCTGACGTTCGCGCTGTGCCTGAGCCTGTTTGCTCATTGAGTCAGCCAGGTCTTTAGGAATAATAATATCCCGGATTCCAACATTTTGGCAGGTAATTCCCCATGGATTGGTGTGCTCGTCAAGAATAAACTGAAGTTCGGACGATATTTTTTTCCGATCAGAGAGTAAATCAGACAATTCGTATTTACCAATCGTGTCTCTTAAACCGGTTTGTGCAATGTAGGTAACGGCCTGTTCATAATCCTGAACTTCAAGCGCTGCTTTTTCCACATCCCAAACGGTCCAGTAAACCACAGCATCCACATTTACGGGTACCGTATCTTTTGTCAGAGTTTCTTCTGCTTTAATGCTGGTGACCCTGACTCGCTGATCGATGTAATTATCGACCCGATCAATGATTGGAATAATCAGGAAGAATCCCGGTCCTTTTAGTCCGGTAAATTTGCCCATCCTCAAAACGACTGCCTTTTCCCACTGATCGGCAATGTGGATTGAAGAAGCAATTAAAATGGAGAACAGCAATCCTCCTCCCAAAATCTGAAGATTAATAATCTGAAGGTAGAACAATGCGCCGCAAACGGCAGCCAATACACAAAATAAAGTAACTGAAACCGGATTGAAATAATTGGTTGTTTTCATTTTATTTGGTTTTTAAGTTCATCGATCAATTCATCAATGGTGAAGCCGTAGCTTAAAGTAGTTGTGGTAAATTCCTGAATTATACTTTGAAGTTTATGCAAACGTTCTGACTCAAACACGTTACTTTCAGCTGCACTTATGAATGTGCCGGTTCCCTGCTGAGTCTCGAGTATATCCTGAATCTCCAGCTCCTTGTATGCCTTTGCAACCGTATTCAGATTAACTTTAAGTTCAACGGCTAAGGCTCTTACCGTTGGAAGTTGCTCTCCTGTCGCAAGATTTCCGGATGCAATCCCATACCTGATTTGATCAATTATTTGCCGGTAGAATGGGATTCCAGTCTTTGGATTTAGAACAAACTTGATCATGATGTATAGTTTTACTGTTGTACTAATATAATAGTACAAGTATACAACAAAAAATGATAAGGTGTATCTCTTTCTGCGTTTTTTTTGAAAAAAATTGTACAAAAAAAAGGACCGAAGTCCCTTTCAAAATTTGATTGATAATCCCATCCGGTTATTAAAAATAGTTGGCCCTCGAGGTTTTCCTTTTGTAGATATTGAAATCATATCCTACCAGAATTTCATGCGTGCCCAACTGAAATTTCCGGATATCCGAAGACACCGAATAATCAAAGGCATAACTTAACCTGATCCGGTCCGTTAAATTGTACTGAGTAAAGAAGCAGACTAATCCGGTACTCCTCAAATTAATTCCAAACTGCAGAACCGGTGGCAAATAAACGATCGCAGCAACATCAGCATAAGCAGGTTCTCCTTTTGTTCCTGCCAACAAAAGATTCGGACGAAAACGGACTCTTCCCGGAGAACCAAAAACATAACCACCACTCAAATATATCGTTCTATAAGTTGCCGACGACATGAAATTAGGCTGATTCGCTTTGAATGTATTGCTTATGATCTGAGGTATTGAAAGGCTCACATAATAATTTTCACTGAAATAAACGGCACCTATTCCAAAAACAGACATGTTGTGCATCTGTACATCAATCGCCGTATTGGGATCCGGAATGTCATCAGGATAAGGTTGATAATCTTTCAGGTTATTATCGTAGTTGACAATTCCGGCACGGAAACCCATTTGCAAATAATTATTCTTACTCATTCGCAGCCGGTACGAATATTCGCCGGTCATGAAAAGTTGTTTTTCCTGCCCGATATTCAGTCGCTGAATACTCAATCCAACTGCACTTTTTTGTTCCCTGATGGGAGTTGAGTAATTGATATATTGAGAGATAGGTGCTCCGTTTATTCCAACCCAATTTGTTTTAGTCGAAACCAAAAGACCAGCTCTGTCCCAAATCCCAACATAAGCAGGATTAATCGTTTGCATGTTATTAAAGTATAGCAATGAAATTGGATATTCCTGTCCCACTGCATACTGTACAAAAACAGTTGCAAAGGCAATTAACAGAACTAACCTATTTAGTAATTTACAAATCATTGGTTTTATACTTTATATTTCAATTCTTTGACACTCAATAAATTGCTTATTATTTTCTAGAAACTACTTTTCTGAAGACTGAATTTATTCCGTAAGTTGGAAAGAAAATGCTTCAATCAGCCTCATCCGGCAGACGCTTTGACTTATTTACTTTTTACCCGGAGCGTTACCCAGGCTATTGATATTCTGCCCTTTCAGGGCCAAAAGAATTCTAATGCAATTCCTGAGTTTTCCTCCGTTCAGAGTTTCCTTTCGACGGGCAGAAAGTTTGGAACGTGTTGATCAATTGCTAATAAGAAATAAATACATAACTTTTCCTGACTTCCCCGTTTCCGAGTTCAAGCACATAATAATAGGTTCCGACTGGTACCAAGTCCCCGTCAGAGTTTCCGTCGGATACCGATCTGCCGTTCCACCATGCCTTGCTGACAGATCCCCAATATTCAAGGTTACCGTAATGGTCTTTTCCAAATACTTTATTTCCAATCTGATCGAAAATGTAGATTTTGGCATTTGGATAATGGTTAATGCAATAAATCAGGAAGTAATCGTGAATATTGTCGTTGTTCGGCGTGAATATATTCGGAACAAACAAATTACAATCGCGTCCATAATCCAGGTACTCAGGATAACCATCATGATCCGTGTCGTCGTTGCTGAAATCGCCATCGACATTCAAATCTTCAAAACGTGTCAGATATTCGTCATCATCATCATTTTCGTCCCGCCAGTCAGGCATTCCATCACCATCAAAATCCTGCATCGCAGCATTGCTTCCGGTCACATTTCCCGAAGTAGTGTACCTGTTCACGGCATCGTAAGCATCATCGAGACCATCATTATCTGAATCTTTTCCGCTTGCAACCTGGTCAGCCTTTCCATCAGAAAGCAAATCATGTCCTTCGATGTAATCCGGTACCAGATCGTTGTCCGAATCGGAATCCATAAAATCAGGAATTTCGTCTTTATCAGTGTCAACGGGGACAATGACTGTACCCTTTTGATCAGCGTCATAGGCATCATCCAGACCGTCACCGTCGGTATCCATGTTGAGAGGCCGAATGTAAGCGGAAAAACTTTGCGCCTCAACATTATCTACAATACCATCGTTGTCGGAGTCGATATCCATGTAATTTGGTATTCCATCGCCATCTGTATCTAACGAAAGGCCACCTTCGTCAACGGTTAAAATACCATCGCCATCAGCATCCGGGTCAATTTCATCCACAATCCCATCACAATCAAAATCATTGATAATGATTAATTCAACCTTTGCCGTGTCACCCAAATAATGTTTGGCATCGTAAATCGCATAGCTGAAATAATCGCTCCCGGAAAACCGGATATCCGGATGATACTCAAATGTGCCATCGCTGTTTAATATTAAATTTCCGTGCAAGGTATTCTGAACCGGAACCTGATCGAGAAAGAATGGATCATTTTCAGGATCGGAATCATTGGCTATCAGGTTGCCGGATATCACATCACAGCCAACCGAAAACTGATCATCGTTTGCAACCGGCGAAAAATTGGGAACCGGAATGGTAATCAGTTTGGTCACCGGACATCCATTATTATCGGTAACTGTAACTGTGTATGCACCTTCATTTAGGTCCTGAATAGCTGCTGTGGTTGCTCCGTTATTCCACAAATAAGTATAAATTCCTGAACCTCCGCTTACATGCAGCTCAATCGCGCCTTTCCGTTGCGATTTCAAATCAATTTCCCGGACTGATTCTTTAATGTCAATCATTGGAGGCTGGACAACTTCGACTGACAAAATTTCTCCGGAAGTACATCCGTTGGCATCAATCGTCAGATTATTATAACTTCCAGCCGGAACAATCACTTGGGCCATGCCTCCTGAAAAACTGACATTTTCGAACTTTCCGTCGTCATAATTGATGGTATATACCCCGTCGGGTGCATTTTTGACCGTAAAACTGATCGTACCGACACCTCCGTTGCAAATACAGTTTTCAACTGAAGTAACAGCAAGAACAGGCGCTGGCGGAATGGCACTGATGGTTACTGAAGTAGCTTGCTCTGATTCACAGCCTGAAACGGTCTGTTTTACTCTCACAAAATGTTCTCCCCATTTCAGTCGGGCAAAGATTGCAGATGTCTGATAAACCCCGCCGTCGATGCTGTATTCGAATCCGGTTCCTTCCTTTGGATTGGTTACCAAAACAGTTCCATCAGGATTATTACAGGTTGGATGAACCGTTTCAATGGCTACAGCCGCATCCGGAAGCGAATGAATTGTTAAAATAATTGCGGTTCGTGCCTGACTCGCACAAAATCCATTGAAACCTTCAGCATAGAATGTTTTGGTACCGCTTGTATTTAATACTGGATTGGCAACAGGATTTCCGCCGGTCGCTGCATCCCACCAGTTTATGGTTATCCCCGGCACAGTGTTGACATATTTTCCGGCATCTATGGTTTGCACCGGATTGGTGGCACATTCTGCAGCAGGATTTTGGCTGACAAGAATTGCCGGTGCAGGATTAATTGTAAGTTTTACTGCGGTACGGTTCGGGTTGATGCAATCGCCGATCGATGCTTCGGCATAATACGTTTTAGTGTCAACGGCATTCAGGATAGGCGATGTGACGAGGGTTCCGCCAACAGCCAGATCATACCATTTTACTGTTATTCCGGGAAGTGAAGCCGCAATACCATTTCGGGCATCCAAAGTTTGAACCGGACTCTTTTCACATTCAGTCAGATCGTTTACCCAAACCGGTGCTGCCGGAACGGGAGAAATAGTCAGTTTTACTGCCGTGCGGTTCGAATTGATACAATCCCCGATAGATGCTTCGGCATAATATGTTTTTGTGTCAACCGCATTTAGGACCGGTGCTGTGACCAATGTCCCGCCAACAGCCAGATCATACCATTTTACAGTTGTTCCCGGAGCTGCTTCGGCAATACCATTTCGGGCATCCAGCGATTGTACCGTACTTTCTTCACATTCAGTCAGATCGCTGAGCCAAACTGGCGGCGCGGGCGTTGGATTAATAATTAAAGTCACCGGAACGCGTGCTGCCGCCTTACAATTCATGTTGGAGGCTTCAGCATAAACAGTTTTCCCGGCCACCGAATTTAGAATTGGCGAAACAATATTTCCACCAAGTTCCGCATCATACCAGGTCAGGATTTCGCCGGAATTTAATCCGGTGATGTATGAAGCGGCATCAAGGATTTGGATTGGAGTATTTTCGCATTGTTCAATCGGACTTGCCGGACCAAAAACCAATGGCGTTTGATAAATGGTCAACGTAACTTCTGTGCGCGTCAGGCTGATGCAATTTCCACGCGATGCTTCAGCATAGTAGATTGCGTCTCCAATTTTATTTAAGATTGGGGTCGGTACCAGATTTCCTTCCGAAGGTTTATCATACCAGGCTATGGTAGTGCCGGGTTCAGTTTGAATTAAAGTGTTGGCATCCAGCGTTTGCATTGGACTCTCTTCACAAACCACGAAAGAATTTGTACCAATCAGAGCCGGAGCTACCGGAAGTGCCGGAACCGGATCAACAGTTAATATGGTGTTCGCCGATTCGCAATTCGACAACCTGGTTTTAATGGTCAGCAGATGTTCTCCTGGTGCAATTCCTGTAAGGATTTTTGAAACCTGCCCTATCCCATCCAAAAAGTAGATATACCCATTGGACCGGGAATCTGTAATCAATATGCTTCCGGTCTGATCGATACAGTCTGGTTGTCTTGTAATCTCAGCCAAAGGTGCGGCAAGTGGTGGTGGTATCGCATCAATTGTTACCGATATCAGCGATTCACAACCCGTTGATTTCAAACGCACATGCAACTGATAGACCTGATCGGGAGTTAAATCGGGAAAGGTTTTTGAATCCTGATACTGAATACCATCCGTACTGTATTCGTATCCTGAACCAAAAGTAACATTGGTAATTGTAAACGATCCAGTCGGAACATCGCAGCTTGGCTGAGTAACTGAAACAGTCGCGAAATCAGGATTTGACGGAACAGAATAAAGTGTTACCGGCAGAATCTCAGATTCGCAGCCAGTAACTTTTTCACGGGTCATTACCTGATAGATTGCAGAAGGTGGCAAGCCTGCAAAAGTTTCAGAATCCTGCCAGGTATTTCCTCCATCTTTACTGTATCTGTAATTCAGTCCTGAAGGATTAGTTACTACAATTGTTCCGCTTGGAACCGCACAGGTCGGTTGAACCGGCGGTGCAACTTCAGGCGTTATACCAAGCGGCTGATCCACTGTAACGGTTTCACTGTTGGTCATGCAGCTATTTACGTGAAGAGTCAGGTTGGTATACTTTTTGGCAAATGCCGGGACGCTCGCCACATTGCTGATTACCTGAACTCCGGTAAATTGGCCTCCGTCATATGTGATGTTGTAAATGCCTTGCGGAACATTGGTAAACCTGAACTCGATGCTGCCCATCAGGTTACTGCATTCACTCCGCACAGCTTTTACTTCTTTTAAAGTGATGGCAGGCAGCGTTTTTACAGGAATATTCAGAAGTCCGCCAAGCGGATTAATCGTACTGTTTCCATCCACAAACAAGCGGATATTATTATAGTTTCCAACCGAAGCCGGAACAGTTGCTTTCCCATCCAAAACCGTCACGTTTGAAAACTTCCCTCCGGAATACAAAATATCATGCTTTCCATCCGGAACATTGGTGAAATCAAATTCGATGCTTCCGTTAAATCCGGGACAGGCATCATACACCACGGCCGATATAGTCATCAGTTCAATTCGCGTAATTGAAACCGAAAGGCTGGCTGTACAATTATTCTGGTCGGTCA
>CAIPKZ010000183.1 GCA_903865775.1 uncultured Prolixibacteraceae bacterium
CTTCTGATTGGTTATACGAATAGATTACTTTATTATAGGCAACAAAAAGCTGCCCGGTTTTATCAAATGTAAAAACCTTGATGAAGCAATTTTCAAACCCCTTCATTTCAGATTTATCCGGAACAATCGTAAAATCATTGAATTCCCTGTTGTATTTGCAAATTCCTGCTTTTGATCCAATCCAAAGATTGTTATCGTGATCGAGAACTAAATTATTGATTCCGTTTGAAGGCAGCGATTTAGGATTTTTTATGTCAGAAAAATAGGGATAAATCGTTTGACCATCGAAACGAAACAAACCTTCTTCGGTTCCAATCCAAAGGTATCCAACAGAGTCTTCAACGATTACAGTAGTTTTGCTGCTTGTGATATCAGAAAGGGCATTAAAAGTGCCAAATTCAAAATCAGGCTGCTGGGCTAACCCAATTACAGCTCGAAACAAGAAAAAGAAAGGAAAGAGAATCTTCATTAAGTTAAGCCTAATTCCATTCATTTTGTCAGCAATTATTTGTGGTAGCTATATTCCTTGTGAAGCTAAATATATTTTTTCATATCTGTAGGATTCTCACTTATTTAGAAACATTCTATTGGACCAGACATTTCCAGGGTTAATTTTCCTGATGGTTGTGGTGTGCCAATCGAAAGTGAAAGGCTGGTGTTGAAAAGGATATAATGTTGCCCAGAGTATGATTTTCTGAAGATTTTGCATTAACAGATATGTATTCCGGAGTGTTACCTGAATTTCCTGCAACCATCATAGCATGAACAGTTAGTGAATCGTAACTCATTGAAATTATGATTAATGATGAATAGGCAAGTAAAATAGGAAACAATTTAATTGATTCCTATCTTCATTAAATTGTTAGGATTCTTCTGAAATATTTTTATATTTGTTCTGAACCTAATTGCCTGTTTATGAAAGTAACCTTCGAATTGGATATTGTATTGCTCCAATTAGCGGAGAGCAATCCAGCTGCCATTGAAGAACTTTATAATTATTACTATCCCCGTCTTTACAACTTTTCCAAATCATTTTTAAAACTGGATGATGGAATAGACGATATCTTGCAGGAGGTGTTTATACGAATTTGGCAAAACCGAAATAAGATTAATACTTCTGAAACATTTAATTCCTTCATTTTCACCATCACCAAAAACCTTTTACTAAACGAACTCCGTAGCCGTTTCAGCAATCAAAAAATGAAGGAAAAGGTGGGGAAATTGGCTGTTCCCATCGAATATTCATTCATCGAACAATCTGAATACCATGATTTGAAAGAAAAAGTTGACCGTTCGATTAATGAACTGCCTGTTCGCCAGAAAGAGATTTTTACATTAAGCCGTATCAATGGTTTTTCGCATAAGGAAATTGCTGAAAAACTGAATATTACAACAAAAACTGTGGAATTCCATATCGCCAAATCAATTGTGCTATTAAGGAAAAGGTTGTTGAACTTTGAGTTGGCGTCCATACTCTTTTTTTACCTGATTAAATAATTTATTGAATTCCTGCTAGGGATGAATCACTTTGTCGTGTATTAGATTTACAAAACAAAGAAGATGGATCAACTATTCAGAAAATATCTAAATTCAGTTTTACAGCCCGACGAGTATTTACGCGTTTCGGATTTTCTTGCGAATAAAAAGAACGAAACCGTAATTTTTGACCTGATGACACCTTTTTGGGACAGGAGCATGCAGGAAGATGGTGAATTTCAGGAACCCAATCCTGAATTAAGGAACAAAATATTGCAGGCTATCCTGATCAGTGATGGCAAAATTGCGAAACGAAAATTAGTAGCTCTCAAAATAAGCTTACGAATTGCTGCAATACTGGTAATTGGTTTAATTCTCAGCACGGTCTTCTTTTTCCAGAAATCCACACAACATCAGCTTGTCGCTGAAATGCAAACAGTCAGCGTACCTTATGGGGCAAAAACTAATTTCACATTACCCGATGGTTCATTCGTCTGGTTAAATTCCGGATCGACAATTTCATACGTTTCCAAATTTGAAAAAACCAGAATTGTTGATCTGAAAGGAGAAGCATTTTTTGAAGTGAAGAAAAACGGAGAGCCTTTTATCGTTCAAACAGAACAGGGTGATGTGGAGGTAAAGGGAACTACATTTAATGTTTACGCATTTGAGGGAGAGGATTTTCAAACCACATTATTAACCGGGAGTGTTAACGTTAAAGAAAAACAGACGGGTAAAGAGGTTTCCATAAGACCCGGACAGCAGGCTGGAATTTACGGTACTGAGTTAAAAGTGGCAGAAGTTGAAACAGACATGTTTTCTTCGTGGAAAGATGGGAAACTTATTTTCAGGAATGAACATTTACCATTTGTCACCAAAAGGTTGGAGCGCTGGTATAATGTAAAGATTGAAATAGCCAAGGACAAACGTCTTGAAGAAATATCGTATACCGGTACTCTTGAAATGGAATCGTTCAGTGAAGTGTTACAATTACTAAAAGTAACGGCACCAATTGATTATGCATACAATGAGAAAACAAGAACAATCAAAATAAAATACAGAAAAAACTAATCCCCTAATTAATCGAATTGCCTATGAAATGAATCAAGCGTAAAAAAAAAGAGGTAGAAACCACCGCGGTCGGTCAAACTTAGTGGGTTCCCATCCTCTCTTCAACATTGATTAATCACAACTATTGTAGTAATTAACCCAAAAAACAAAACTATGAAAAAAAACTGGTTCCATCGGGACGATAAGTCTTTGGTGGGTGAAATTCTAAGAAAAATGAAAATAACAATCTTTCTGATTTGTATTTCGGTGCTTAGCAGTTTTGCTATTCAGAATTATGCACAAACAACTAAACTAACTCTCGCATTGGAAAATACCAGTATCAGAGGTATTTTAAACAACATTGAAAGCCAAAGCGAATTCAAGTTCTTCTACAGCAGTAAGGTTGACGTTGAACGAAAAGCAACTGTCATAGAGAAAAATAAAAAAGTATTCGACATCCTCGACGAGCTTTTTGACGGAACTGGAATCAAATATAAAGTTTACGGTCGCCAAATAGCTTTGCTGGCAGGCGGGGAGAAATTTGAAAATCCGGACCAACTTGTAGCAGAACAACAAAAAACGATTTCGGGTATTGTGACCGATGCCTCGACCGGAGAAGCGCTGACCGGAGTTACAGTCTATATTCCAACTACCAATGCCGGCGTGGTTACTGATGCATATGGCAAATTTAGCATTGCAGCCCCAGGTTTGAATACCACTTTGGTTTTATCGTTTGTTGGATATGTAAATGCAAAAATAATTTATACCGGACAGGCAACAATTAACGTGAAATTAGAAGCTGATATCACTGCAATTGACGAAGTTGTCGTAACGGCTTTAGGTATTAAGAAATCGAGTAAAAGTTTGGGCTACTCGACTGCAAATGTAAATTCAGAACAACTTACAGTAAACCGTACTCCAAACCTGATGAATTCCCTGACTGGTAAAATGGCTGGGGTTAGTATTTCAAGTTTAGGTACCGGGCCTGCCGGAACATCCAAAATCCGTATTCGTGGGCAATCTTCAATTTCAGGACAGAATAACCCACTGATTGTTGTAAACGGTGTACCGATTGATAATACCAATTTTGGTACAAATCCCGGAAATGCTGCATCCGACAATTCTATCGGTGTTAGAGGCGGAGGAAATACTTCTGACGGGGGCGACGGGCTCTCAAGTATAAATCCTGACGACATTGAAAGCATGACCGTTTTAAAAGGTGCTGCAGCATCTGCATTGTACGGATCACGCGCCAAGGACGGTGTTATCATGATTACTACCAAAACGAAAGGAACCCATAAGGGAATTGGAGTAACCTATAATATGAATTACACCAGCGATACACCTTTGGATTATACCGATTATCAATATGAATATGGTCAGGGAGAATACGGAGTACGTCCAACTACTGCGAATCCTACTTCCGGTCAATGGTCGTTTGGTGAAAAATTTGCACCGGGGATGACCCAGGTGCTCTACAATAATTTGACTGTTCCTTATGAAGCACAACGCGGTATCATTAAGAAATTCTACAGGAATGGACAGAATTTAACCAATACCATTTCACTTTCTTCCAGCGGCGATAAGGGCGGAATGAATCTTTCCATTGCAAACATGAGCAGTGATGGTATTACACCAAATAACAACTATAAAAGAAATACAATTAATCTTGGTTTCAGCTATGCATTATCCGATAAACTAAGTTTTCAGGGGAACATGAATTACTCGAATGAGTTAAATCAAAATCCACCTAACATCGCCAACCAGGATAATTCAATACCTACTGCCCTGTATGCCATGGCGAATTCAATGCCACTGGATGTGCTTAAGGCAAACAGTCACGATGCTTTCGGCAACGAGTATGTATATTCACGATTCAAGAATCGTACAAACCCATATTTTACTTTATCCGATCAGTTTAATACCATTCGCAGAGACCGCCTGTTTGGCAATATTTCTGCAAAGTATGATATCACCAAATGGCTCTTTATTCAAGGTCGTATCGGTCAGGATTACTGGTCAAGGGATCAGGAATACAACAATTTCCCCACCGGACAGGCTTCGCTTGCTCCAGCACCTGCAGGTTTTGTCAATGGCGTTTTCACACAGGAATCCCGCAGATTCAGGGAAACAAATGCTGACTTTATTCTATCCGGAACAAAAGATTTTGGTGATTTCGGTGTCAATGGTACACTTGGAGGAAACCAAATGAAGAGACGTTCGGACTTAAATAGTGTTCAGGTAACGGATTTTATTGTTCGCGATCTGTATACTGTACAGAACGGCAGGGCAAAAGATCCGTTATACGACCTTTCTGAACGGGCTGTAAACTCTGTTTACGGATCAGCAGAAGTATCGTATAAAGATTTTCTCTACTTAAACGGAACGGTTCGTAACGACTGGTTCTCAACACTGTCACCTGCAAACCGGAGTATCTTGTATCCTTCAGTTTCAGCCAGTTATATTTTTTCTCAAACGTTTAGCACCTTACCTAAATGGTTGAGTTTTGGTAAAGTAAGAGCAGCTTATGCACAGGTTGGTAGCGATACCGATGTTCCGGCATATTCCAATTTACTGTTTTACAGCGTCAATTCAAATCTGGCAGCCAATCCATCGGGTGCTTTGCAACCGGTTGGAGGATCTTCAGGAACTACAGTGCCAAATCCTAATTTAAGGCCGATGAGTACTGCAGAAACTGAATTAGGACTTGAAATGAAAATGTTTGACAGTAGGGTGAACATTGATTTGTCTGTTTACAGAAAGATAACTACCGATCAAATCGTACAAGCTCAGATCTCAGATGCTTCAGGATTTGTTGATACCCGTATCAACAGCGGTCAAAGTGAAAACAAGGGTATGGAAATGATGGTGAATCTGGTACCTGTTCGGTCAAAAGATTTCCAATGGGATTTCACTTTCGCAGGAGCATATAATATTACCAAGGTTTTGAGTCTTTTAACCAGTAAAGATGGAGAACGAATCACGGTTGGAACACACGTATTCAATGGTGAATTAAGACAAATCGTAGGCCAGGAAATGGGACAGATTGCTGGTTTTGGTTACAAAAGGGATGCGAATGGCAACCAGATTTTTGGAACAAATGGTATTCCACTTGCTACCAGTGAAATGATCACTTATGGAAGTGCATTACCTAAGTGGACCGGCGGTTTTACCAATTCCTTCAATTATAAAGGAATCATGTTCTCCTTCCTGATTGATTTTAAATTAGGTAACATGATGCTTTCGGGAACCAACTTCAATGCATACCGTCACGGACTTCAACAAGTGACTCTTCAAGGCCGCGCAGAAGGCGGAATGGTTGGCGTAGGCGTTAATGAAAAGGGCGAACCGAATACAGTAAAAGCTGTTGTCCAGGATTACTGGTCGGTTGTTAGATCGAAAGGAATTATTGAACCCGTTGTTTATAACGGTGGGTACTGGAAATTACGCCAGATTACTTTAGGCTACGACTTCTCGAAATATCTGCCATCCAACTTCATGGTTAAAGGAATTACACTCAATCTGACTGCCAATAATGTGCTGATGTTGAAAAAATGGGTTGATAATATTGATCCTGAAAGTTTTGGATACAGTTCTGATAACCTGATAGGAATGGAATCCCCGGGACTTCCAACCACAAGGAGTTTGGGTTTCAATTTTAATGTTAAATTTTAATACGACTGAAAAATGAAAAAAATATTTAACTTCTGTTTGCTGGCATTGTTTCTTACAATGATCACGTCTTGTGAAAAAGGCTTTGATGAATTGAATAAGAGTAAAACCAGCGCCACTGAAATTGACCCTGCATTCGTTCTGAACAATGCAGTCATTAACTCTTCCGTAGTGACACTCATTTATGAAATTGGCGTTGTTCAGCAAATTATTTCGCCAAATTCAGGCGTTTTAACCGGAGCAAATTACAATCAGGACAACAGGGCTACTACCGATGATAACTGGCAAAGCTATTACCGCAATGTAATCAGGAACACCAAAGATATCATCGTTCGAACCAAAGATGATCCGACCAGAAGCAACTTGATGAATATGGCCCGAATCTTACAGGCTTATGCATTTATGATTCTTACTGACAGTTATGGTGCCATCCCATATGAAGAAGGTGGAGAAGGCTACAATTCTCAGATATTTTTCCCGGTTTATGAAACACAGGATGCCATTTATCCGAAAATAATTAAGGAATTGACTGAAGCATCTGCTGCACTTAACGCTTCAGGCAGAATAGAAACTGCCGATGTTTTATATGGTGGAGATGTGGTCAAATGGAAAAAATTCGGTTACTCATTATTGCTTCGGGCTGGAATGAGACTGAGTAAAGTTGATCCAACACAGGCTCAGACGGTTGTTAAGAGCGCAGTTGCCGGTGGAGTAATTACCCTGAATTCGGAAAATGCAGCCGTCAGACATGACAACAACTACAAAAATCCAATCAGCAACACACTGAACTCAACAGAAGCTGCCAACTATTATTTGACAAAACCTTTTGTCGATGCGCTTAAAAGCACAAGCGATCCACGTCTTGTTTCAATTGCAATACGCTACAAAGGTGCAACTTCAGGAACTGCTCAGGTACCTGCAGCGGGAACTACTTTAGCTGCCGACCAGATTGGATTGCCGATGGGAAAAGACAATATCACCGCCGGAACTGCTGCAACTGCTGATGGCCTGGCAAGTTTTTATGAATACAGCCAAGTTGACCGCAGGCGTATGGCCAAGTTGACTGCGCCGATGTTCATGGTAACAGCAAGTCAAACCGACCTTTTACTTGCAGAAGCTCGTTTCAGGGGATGGATAACTGATGGAACTGCTGCGCAATATTTCGCCGATGGTATCAAAGCAAACATGGATCAGATGGCCAGCTTTGACGCTACAACTGCAGTTCTTCCTGCCGACCGTGATGTATATATTGCCGCCAATCCATTGAAAGCCGGAACCGAATTGGATCAGATCAACACCCAATATTGGATTTCATCGTTTTTGAATGGCCAGGAGGCTTTTGCAAATTTCAGACGCAGTGGATTCCCTGCTTTAGCACCTAATCCATTCCCGGGTAAGGAAGTTGCTTGGATCAGCCGGCTAACCTATCCTAATTCCGAAATTTCGGTGAATAGTACAAATCTGAACGCTGCTATTAGCGCACAGGGTCCTGATAAACTGGATACCAAATTGTGGTGGAATAAATAGAACATTGAGACTGTATCAAGAGTCAAAATAAACGGTTAATTAGTAACCCCAGTCCCGAACATTTCGGGGCAGGGGTTTCATCAACTCGATGTGGAGATACTGAAATTCTACCTGACAAGAGAACAGGTAGGAAGTTCATTATCCTATGATTATTGATTTTTGATACAGTTTCTTTTTCTTGAAATTTTGAAACAAAAACTAACCTCCATACTAAACTTCGATGAAAATGACAAGACTACTGCCATTTGTACTTTCCTTTTTTCTGATAACTAATTATTGTCTTGCACAGCAAATTTCTAAAGAAGAACTTCTCTTTCTTACACCAGAATGGAAAGGAGAACGTTTTCCGGATGGTCGTCCGAAAGTGTCGGACGCAATTCTGAAACGAATGAAATTAGTCACGCTCGAAGAAGCTTGGGCTGTTTTGAAAGGTGCAAATTACAAACATGCTTACGAAGATGGCTGGATGTGTATCAATCCGGATAGTGTGCTTGTTGGTAGAGCGGTAACCGCTACTTTTATGCCAGGTCGTCCTGATGTGCAACGAGCCATTGACAAGAAAGGACATGAGAAAGACGGACGCATAAAATCGCAGAATGCATGGCCAATTGATATGTTGGTGAAGGGCGATGTTTATGTGGTGGATCAGTTCGGTGCACATGAAGATGGCCCAACAATTGGCGATAATCTGGGTAATTCGATCTTCGCAAAAACAGGAAACGGTATTGTTTATGATGGAGCTGTCCGCGATATTAATGGACTGAAAGAACTGGGTTCATTCACTTCGTTTGTCAGGAGTTATCATCCTTCGCATCATTTAAACGATCCGGATGGAGAACTGAATACGACCTTGATTGGCATCAATACACCTACCCGTATCGGAAAAG
>CAIPKZ010000184.1 GCA_903865775.1 uncultured Prolixibacteraceae bacterium
GAACGATTGGTCTGTTTTTCGATGACAATGCTAAAATACTATTTTTAATTCACTTATGCAAATATAATCTAATGATATTCAGTGTTTTATATGATTATTTTCAATCTGTTAAAGTAGAATTAATTTTCTTTTCATTAAAGTGGTTTAATTTTTAACAATCCAATTTTAAAAATGAATCTTGTTTATCTTATTCCAATACAAAGTGAAATTTAAAAAGGCTGTCCATTTAAATTTGGACAGCCTCTTTAAATTCAACCAGCATGATAAAATTACAGATGGTTGGACCAACTCTTGTTTTATAAATACCGATCCAATTTACGTTTCGTAATTTCGCCAACCACAGCCTTGATATCTTCAGCCCGATCGCGTTTACAAACCAGAATGGTGTCTCCTTCCTGAACGACGATGACATCCTCCAAACCGACCACTGCCACCAGACTGTTTGGTGCATAAACGTATGAGTTTTTGGTGTCGATTAAAACGACTTCGCCGGAAGTGGCATTCTGATTTTCATCTTTATTCGAATCATATTTATACACTTCTTCCCAGCTTCCCAAGTCGTTCCAAATAAAATCGCCCTGAACCAGAAATACGTTCGAGGCCTTTTCCAGAATACCGTAATCTATGGAAATTGAAGTGACTTCCCTGTAAATCCGGTCGACGGCTTCTTCATATGTTTCGGCACCTATGTGTTCCTTAATGCGCATCAAATCAGCATATAATTCCGGAGCATATTTCTGAACCGATTCCAGAAAAACGGAAACCTTGAAAATGAAGATCCCGCTGTTCCAGAAGAATCCACCACTTTTCAGGTATCCGGTTGCCACTTCCACATTCGGTTTTTCAACAAATTGGGTCACAGCAAACGATTTTATACTCTGGCCAATCTGGATTTCTTCGGCAGTTTGCACATAACCGTAGCCAGTTGCCGGATATTTTGGTGAAATCCCGATGGTGACAATACCATCATTCTTTTCTGCGATTAAAGCTGCTGATTCGATGCATTGCTGAAAGAGTTCATCATTCTGAATCAGATGATCAGAAGGTGAAACGATCAGAATCCCATCCGGATCTTTTTCGGCAATAAACAAGGCAGCCAGACCGATCGCCGGAAGTGTATTCTTTCCAACCGGCTCATAGATCATATTTTCTTTAGGCAGATTGGTGGTTTGAGATTCCAGAACTTCCTGCTGACTTTTTGCCGAAACCACATAAATACGATCTTCAGGAATGAAATTTGCAAATCGTTGCACCGATTCCTGAATGAGTGACAGATCGCCAAAAAGACTGAGATATTGTTTGGGTTTCACCACCCGGCTGCGCGGCCAGAAGCGTGTTCCGGAGCCTCCGGCCATAATCAGACAATAGTTTTTGCTCATGACAAATATTTTTTAAAGTCCGAAGCGAACTAAATTCGGAGTGGCTAAAGTACTTAAAAAATAAGAATCTTATTTTACAGGTTCAAATTTCGCATAATCCCACCAGCAGCCTCCCCATTGGAAATTCTCAAGTGTAATGGTGTGCTCTGAGGTAGTTTTAAAATCGGCATCCGCGATTTTCTGCAAGCCAGCTGAACCACCGGTAATAGATGTCTTGTAGTCTATGCCTGTTTTTTCGCCATCCAGAAAAACCCGGCAAGGAGCAATAGCGTCTCCCCAGCCAGGCTGATAGATATACACGGAGTATTTTCCTTTCATTACTTTTGGAAAGGTTACAGAAATACTCCAGTACCCAAACATTTGCAAAGCATCATAATTCATGTTTTCAGGAGTAAGCTTATAATAGTATTGCATGTAATTGCCCACCCAATGGATTTTGGCGAAGGTGTTTTTCCCATCCTCCCATTTGTCGTAAAATTTTCTGAAACAAGCTTTCTGTCTGAGATCGAAGAAGTCAGTGGTTTCAAAAAGCATGGTTACCGGATCGGGAACGATGGCAGGCAGAAGATCTTTGATTGCATGAATAGCACCATTTTTTGCCGGAGTATTGGAGGCCGGAATAATGAAGCCGGTGTACTTTTTTGTTTTTGCGTTGTAATTGATTTTATAATCCGTGTCAATGGTCATCGAGACATTATTATCGTGCGATAAGATAGGATAAAACTGACTATTCAGATCAGACAAATAATGAGTTCCGGCAAGGCAATGGTATTCGATATACCTGTAAAATGAATTATTCAGGGAGGTAAGGCTATCGGGATTAGCACTGCACCACTTAATCAGATCGGTTACATTATTTATCCCTTTGCGTTGATAAATCGTATCGGGTACAGCCAATATAGTAAAACGGGTACGGGCTGTTTTTTGTCCGTAAGGAAAGGAAATCAACTGCAAAGTATCTTTTAGCCCGGTAAGTTTCAGCCCTTCAGCAAATATTTTAAACGAAGGGTCTTCAGCGATAACTGTGTAAATATCTTTAGTAACAGGGTCAATTACCTGATCCAAGACATGAACATATCCATTGGCAACCTGAACATCCCGTTTAATAATTTTTGAATGTTTATTGATAACAATATCAGCGCCATGAAATTCGGTGACCAGAAAATCGCCGATTGCATTGGTGTCCCGAAGAGCACCCAGGCCAATATCTCCGGTAATAATTTCATTGGTAATAATGTGATTCCGAACCAAACTGGCAAGAAATTTCGCATCAAAATCTTCTAACGAATTTACTTTCTTTAGTTTGTAGTAGGCAAACATAGCATCGTTATTGGGGAGCATTACCGTATATGGTCCACGAATGCTCATTAACGATTTTAATCCCGTAACGTCAACCAGTTTTGCAAACTCAGAGAATTCCGGTTTGCCGTTAATATAGTCACTTACGACCTGGTGATCTGAATTGACGTCCCATATCTTTGGCTCTTGCTGACAGGAACTATAAATAAAGCTTACCAGGATTGCAAAGTAGATTATCCATTTGTATTTGACAGGAGATTTATTGCTCATTTATGTGAGTTATTTATTAGAATATTTACCATTAATACTTGACCTTAATTTTGAATGCTCCGGGGATTTCTACTTCAGAAGCCACAATCACGTAACCGCCGCCGCTTCCTGAAGTTATTGCTCCCGGATAATTTGCCAGCCAGTTGTTTTCCATTTCTTCTGAAACCCAATCCGGAACGGTAAAAGGCAGCATCTTTTTCCAGCAAAGAAAGGTTTGGGTCATGCCTGTGCCCAGTTTATTCACATTTTTCTCTGTGATTCCTTGCCAGCACAAATCCCCCGCATCTCCTAATTCTTTCACATTTTCAACTGTCAGATGTTTTTCAATCAAGGGATTGTAACCTTCCGGACGGGGCTCCAACGGAATAAGGTGCAAAACACCAGACAGCCATTCACAGGTTTCGGCATCAACCGCTGATTCGATTTGACCGGGCCAGTACTTTCCGTCGTAATCGAGGCGATTGGCACCGGGCAGAAAAATGCCAAGCTGATCCTGCGAACCCGAAATATATTCTGATCCGGGAGGATTTTCGGCACCAAAAAGCAATTGGGCATTGCGAACCGGATTTCCATCTGGAACTTTTCCGCCCCATAATTCGCCGGCAATCTTGCGCGAACTGGTGGCCATTCCGGAGCGGTCGTTAAATTCGTGATCGGGCCAGATTTGCGCAACAATGCACGGTCCGGGATGAATCTCAGAAACCCAGGGCTGATCCATCCATCCACCGGCAAGACATAAACGGTAAGGAAATTTCAAATCTTTTTTCGATTGCGAACTGGAGCGCTCCGGCAATCCTTCCTCCGGAATTCGTTCCAAAACAATCAGTTCCACATTATTTTCAGCACAAATGCGCTTTTTCCCTTCAGTAAATCCATCCGAATTCACCACGAAAAAGTCTGGTTTGAGACGTTTCATATCTTCCTCGAAATCGAGCATGCCATCGCCGGAAGAAATAAATGCTTTGGTTACATATTTCACTGCATCAACCATATAAACCCGTTCTTCCTGAGAAAAATAGGGCTTTTTACCTTTTAGCCTGAAAAGATTCTCGTCCTGACCCACACTGACATACAATTGTCCGTATTGCGAGGCCGTTTTGAAGAAAGCGATATGTCCGGCATGAAGAAGATCATAACATCCGCTGACCAATACTTTTTTATCTGTCATAAGAATAAACGAAAGTGAGCTAAAATAAAAACCAAGAGCGAAAAAAAGAGTCAATAGTCATTCGAAAAATCCTTGTTGGAACGTTTTCTGATGACTATTGACTTTTTTCAAATCTACCTGACTCCTCCGCTGACCATTTGTGTCCGGATCCAGTCATACGTTTCCTTCATCCCTGTTGCAAGCGGAAGACCTGGTTCCCATTTCAGTAAATCCAGAATCATGGTATTGTCGCTGTTACGACCGCGCACTCCTTTTGGCGCATCCGGATCGTAAGTCCGTTTCAATTGAATGTTTCCGATTTTCTCAACAATATCAACCAGTTGATTGATGGAAACCATTTCGCTGCTTCCCAGGTTGAGCGGTTCGATGATATCACTGTACATGATTTTCAGGATACCTTCCACACAATCGGTGATGTACATGAAGCTGCGGGTTTGCTCGCCATCGCCCCAGATGTTGATTTCGTCTTTTCCGTATAATTCGGCCTCCAGCACTTTGCGGCACATGGCTGCAGGCGCTTTTTCGCGTCCACCATCCCAGGTTCCGTGAGGTCCGTAAACATTGTGGAAACGGGCAACGCGTGTGGTGATTCCGTAATCTTCGCGGAAATGCCGGCACATGCGCTCCGAGAATAATTTTTCCCAGCCGTAACCATCTTCTGCCTGAGCCGGATAGGCATCTTCTTCTTTCAGTCCCGGATTATCAGTTTCTTTTTGTTTATCGCCATTATATACACAGGCCGAGGAAGCATAGAAAAAGCGCTCGATGCCCAGATCTTTGGCTGCCATTAGCAAATGGGTGTTGATTAGCACGCTCAGCATACATTCAGCCTTGTGGTTTTCTATAAAGCCCATTCCTCCCATGTCGGCAGCAAGATTGAACACTTCGTTATAACCGTTCAGCGCGGTGTAACAGTTTTCCTTCAGGTTCAAATCAAGGACCAGATTATCGATGTCGGTATGAACCTGGTACCATTGATTCATTGGTTTTTTATCCACTGCACGAACATCATTTCCCATATCTTTTAACTTTCGGGCGAGATGCCCGCCGATAAAACCACCGGCTCCGGCTACTACTATTTTCTTCATTTGGTATGTTTTAAATTTTTGTGATCCGATTTATTTTTTTGAAAAATGTATGACAGAATTAAAAATCAATCCGATTTCAGAGTTCCTGTGATGCAAATATTAGCATAAAAAAAACCTCCCGCAAAAAGTTTAGAATCTGCTGGTGGCGCAAAGGTTAGCGCAAAGGTTTGCGCCCGAAAAATGTGTTGAGGAACATTTTAATGAGCCTCCCCCAAACCCCCTCCGAAAGAGGGGGCTTAAGGCACCGGCATCGATGGCTATTCATTTTGTAAAGGCCAAAGGTTCTTTTTAGATGAAAACATTTGACACAATAAAGGCCATTCTCACTTCCCTTTTGGGGAAGGGTCGGGGATGGGGCTTTTATATTTTCTGCTATCTTTGTTTACCGAATTGCTTGGTTTGAAAATTATGGAAAAGGGTAAACGACATATCTCGCTAAAAGATCTGGCACAGGAAATCGGAGTTTCCATTTCAACAGTTTCGAGAGCGCTCAACAATCATCCGGATATCAGTCCCGAGGTGACCCGAAAGATACAGAAACTGGCTGCTGAAATGAATTACACACCGAATCCTCTGGCTATGGGTCTGCTAAAACAAGCGACCCGCACGATCGGAGTAATTGTTCCGGATCTGGTCACTCATTTTTATTCATCCATTATTTCCGGAATTGAGCAGGTTGCTGAAGAAAAAGGCTATTTCATTTTGATTGCCTCCTCCAATGAAACGCTGGAAAAAGAAATCAAGGCAGTTGATAACCTGATGAAAACCAGGGTCGAGGGTCTGATTGTTTGCCTGAGTCAGGAAACTGAAAACTACGACCATTTCGACCGTTTAATCAGGAATAACATTCCATTGGTATTTTTCGACCGGATTTGCCGGAAGGATGAAGTTCCATCAGTAGTGGTTGACGATGTAGATGCAGGAAAGAAAATTACACTTCATTTTTTTGAAAACGGGTTCCGGAAAATTGCATACCTCGCGGGGCCTGAAAACCTGAGTATTTCGCAGGAACGCACACAGGGTTATCTTGCCGGATTAAAAAGTTGCGGTTTGAATTTTCGTCCCGAATTTCTGGTGCATTGCAACA
>CAIPKZ010000185.1 GCA_903865775.1 uncultured Prolixibacteraceae bacterium
CGTAAATTCCAATTCTTCCTGAATTGCTGTTGCCTGGAACGACATTTCCATCATTTTGTGAGTCTTTTGGATTCCCAAAATTGTCATCTGCCAGGTGGGTAAATATGATTGGTTCTGTTTCAGTACCAATTCCGGTTAATGTGCCGTTAGCCACGATCAAGGAATTGTATTGTCTGCATTTGATCACTACACCCGGGTCGATTACAAGGGAAGCAGTATCATGAACTGTAGTAGTTTCATACAGGCAGTAAGTAATATTCTCGATATTTTTAAATGAAATCTTTTTTAAGCGTGCATCATCAATTACAGTTGAAGGGAGTATTCTAACAGTTTGTAATTCATTTGCATTAAATTTAATTGAGTCGGTACTCATATCCAGATTGGCATTCATATCCATTGCCACATTGTAGCTTTCTCCGCTCAGCAGGGTGGACGGATCGAAGACACAATTGGTAAAAGATGGCTGACTTATGCCTGTAACCATTAGGTTTCTGCAATTGTTTGTAAATTTGCAGTTTTCAAAAGTAGGGGACGCAGCGTTAATCTCCATTGCTGAGTAGGAGTCACTATTATAAACTGCCTTTGTAAATAAACAGTTTTTGAAAATACAAGCAGTATCAATTGAACTGGCTGATATATTTACACCAAGGTAATAGGAGACTCCCGGATGCATTTCGAAAACAATCGGCTTTACATTGGTTCCAAGTGCCTTTATTTTTCCCAGGACAGTAAATTCGCAATTAACGAACCAGAGCCTGGCTCCTGGAGAAATCGTAAGATTGCCAGTTTCGGTAACCCTCATATAATCGCATCGGTAAGGAATGCCTAAATCGGGCATGAAGAAATTGCCGGGAATATCCTGAAATTGCAGATAAACCGTATTGGTCGTATTTCCTGATAAAACATTGCCGGTTCCAGCTTTTAATACTCCAGGCCCATTTAAATGGAGAGGGTAATTGCAATTTTTAATTGTTGTTTCAGTGATGTTCAATGTTCCTTGTGAATAGACACGGACACCCATTTCTGAAAAATTATCGATAGTTGTCTTCTTCAAAGTCAGAGTTCCTTTTCGGATATAAATATTTCTGGCATATTCAACACTACAACTATCAAGAGTAATGTCACCAAAATTACTGTTGTTTTCATAAGAAACATAAATTCCATCCCAATAACCTTTGGCAGTGCTGCCATTGGCGGTAAATTTTGCGCCTTTGGCATTCAGGGTTCCAAAAACCTGAAAATATGCACCAGAATTAAATCTGATTTCTACTCCCTTCTCGATTGTTACTGTTTTTCCTGCAGCAATATCCTGATTTGAAGTTATGTAAGGACTGTTAGCCAGAGTTAAAGTCCTGTCAACTGAAAAATAACCTCCAGGGATTGTGGTTTGTGCATTTAATCCGATTGCAAAAAGGATAGCACCAATTAATAAAAGGATACACTTTTTCATATTCGTAAAATTTAATTTATGATTGGGTGTTAACCCAGTTTTGTTGTTTTTCTTATCCAAATCGAAGTCATTCTCTCAAAAAAAGATGAACCTAATTTATATGGTGAAGTTGCATTATGTCACAAGAAAGGGCAATCCCAAAAAAGTGTTAGGAGGTGAAGAATGAAGAAAAAGAAAAGTTGAAATTTTATCGGCCCATTACTTTATTGATGGCCTCGGTGCGGCTTTGCACCTGGAGTTTTTCGTAGATATTTCGGGCATGCGAACGCACAGTCTCCATTCCGATGTTGAATTCGGAGGCGATTTCTTTATATCTCAGGCCTTTGGATAGTGATTTAAGAATCTCTTTTTCGCGCTGTGTGAGTATTTCAGATTCATCAATCGAATCTTTTTGCTGAAAGGAAGCGATCACTTTCCGGGCAATTTGTCCGCTCATTGGTGATCCGCCCTGGTAAACCTCAGTAATTGAATCCAGAATTTTTGTTGGAGGTGTTTTCTTAAGTAAATATCCACAGGCACCTGCTTTGAGCGATTCGAAGATCGATTCATCATCTTCGTAAACAGTGCTCATAATGAATTGTGTTTTACAGCCTTGTGACTTAAGCGCCCGAACAACTTCGATCCCGTTGATCCCCGGAAGGTTAATGTCCATTAATGCGACATCAGGGCAAATAGCAGGAAGTTTCTCCAACGCTTCTTCACCGTTACCGAAAGTCTGGGCACAAATGAATCCGTCACTGCCATCAATGAGCATTTGCAGACCTTCCCTGATTTCCTTGATATCTTCTATAATAACTACCTTAATCATCAGGTTCAATTAATCACTATTTAGACCTTTAAAAGTAAGTGATCTTTCTGTTTTTCCAAGTAACAAAAAAGGGTTAAGTATAAAATATGATTTCGGTCAGCGTTCCCTTTCCCGGATCAGAAGTAATAAAATATTTTCCACCGGCTTGCTCAATACGGTTTTGAATATTATCAAGTCCATTGGCAAATATGCGAACCGAATTCATGTCAAAACCTTTACCGTCATCAACAATACTTATCTTGAATTCACTTGATGTTTCCTGGATGGAAACGATCACGTTTTTGCATGCAGCGTGCTTCGCAATGTTATTCATACTTTCCTTCACCGATAAAAAGATATTGCGACGTTGTTCTTCACCTAAGCGGGTAGAGGAAAAATTTTCAGGATAGTTAAAATCAATTTTCACAGGGAGTAGCTCAAAATATTTCAGGCCATATTCCCTGATGTAGGATGAAAGGCTTTCTGTTGTGTCATTTTTTGGATTGAGCAACCAGATGATATCCTGAAGGTTGTCAACCAGTTCTCTGGAAGAAACAGCGATTTTTTCCAGCAAATTCTTGGCTTCATCAGGTTCCGACAATCTTTTTTTTGCAACTTCACTAAGAATAGCAATCATTGTAAGTCCGCTCCCGAGGTCATCATGCATATCACGGCTAATGCGGTTGCGTTCTTTTTCAACGGCCTGTTTCCGTTCCAGAAGTTCCCTTTGTTTTTCGAGCCTTCTCCTGACATAGCTTCTTGAAATCAGATGGATCAGGCCAAAAAACATAAGTGTTACCAACAGCTCAAACCACAAACTTCGCCACCAGGGATACTGAATAGTTATGGGTAAGGAATATGTTTTTTCAGATTCGACCCCGTCGGCGTTAAAAGCTTTTACATTGAGCGTATATTGACCTGGAGGAATTCTGGAATACCTTAGCTGTGTTTTATTGGCTGCGTTAACCCAGGTTTTATCGTAACCTTGAAGCATGTAGCTCAGCGTATTGGCAGGAGCATTGGCATATTGAATTACTGTAAACTGAAACCCAAGGGTATTCTGGTGATATTCAAAGTAAAGTTCTTTTATATCAGACAGATTGATTGGGGTTTTGAAAATAGTATCATTGATTTGAAGGCCAGTAAGTATAAGCTGCGGGGGATATGAATTGTCATTAAAGTCTGCCGGAAAAAATGAATTCAATCCATTCACGCCCCCGAAAAGAATTTCTTCTTTGCCGGTTTTGCAATAGGAATAAGTATTGTATTCATTGCTTTGCTGCCCATCGCCAGCCGAAAATATCTTAATTGTTTTATCACGGAGATCCAAACGGTTAATGCCAGCGTTTGTGCTCAGCCACAGGTGATCTTCATCTTTCAGGATACTATAAATGTATTGATTGCTCAGACCTTGTTTGGTGGTAATTAATTGCTCCAGTTGAACTTTGAATTTATTGAATCTGATCAGACCAATTGTACAGCCGATCCATATTGTGCTGTCGGCCGATTCGCTGAAGCATTTGATGGTTGCTTCCATCGGCAGTTCCCGGATCAGATTCAACGAATTTCCGGAAAGATTATAAACTGAGAATCCTTTGAATGCCCTTGAAATATATAGATGATTCAACTGATCGCAGTAGGTGGTCAAATACACATCTTCCGCATTTTCTATCCCTTTTATTGCGCTGAATTGGTAATTGCCATTATTTTTTTTGATAATGAACAGTCCTGAGTTCGTTGAAGCAAGCATGGAGCCATTGGGCAAACTGCTGATAAAGTTGTACTGATTGGAGGTAGAACCGTATCCGGCATTATTCACCGGAAGTTTTATGATTTTTTTTGTTGACGGATCAATCACATACAAACCTTCAAAAGTTGATGCCCATACACGATTGTCCTGATCTAAAAACAGATGTTCAATCGACTGTGGTAAACCATCCTGAATGGATTTTTTTATCTTTTTATTTTCGTCTAAAATTAAAATGCCACTGGCCTGTGTACTGCACCAAAACTCATTTTTTACCTGGATAATGGATCTGATGAAATTGTCAGTTCCGGCAAGTATTGCTTCCTCTTTGGTTATGTGTTGATTAAACCGGAACCTTTTGAGACTGGTATAATCCACTCCTTTTCCCCAGACCGATACCCACAACTCTCCCTTTTCATCCGAAGTAATGTATTTAATCTGGTTACCCGCCAGAGAATAACCGCTATATACTGAATTTATATACTGATTTTTTATTTTTCGTGTCAAAGTATCTAAACTGAACAAACCCTGTTTTAATGTTCCAACCCAAAGTGTTCCTTTTTGATCGAGGTGCATCGATGAAACACTTTTTATCTCCTTATCTGCAAGTTGGCAAATGCAATCTTTCTTTTGATTCATTTGTACATGGTAAACACCATTTTCAGTACCTAACCAGATTTTTTTGTCTGTGACTGGCAGTAACGAGGTGATTTGTTTGGCCGGAATAGTCAATGGAATAGATTCCCATAGGGCCTTTTCACCTGTAAATTCTCCCTGCCACAATAGCGGTAGATTGTTTTTGACAGCAAAGATTTTTTGTAAAGGTTGATAGAGCTTTTCAGGTAAGGGTTTTACAATTAAATTTCCAGGCATAGGAAAATGTTTGAGAAATTTAAATGTTTTGCTGGCGGGATTAAACACGATAATATCAGAAACCGACTGAAGCCAGATGTTATTGGCGTTATCAATATAGAAAGGGGAATAAAACTGCTCGTCATTACTGCGGTCTTTAATCCTGAAGTTTTGAAATACATCAAGCTGCCGGTTGTAAAAATTCAGGCCCGCATTGCTACCGAACCATAAATTTGAATTTTGATCTTCCAGGATATTTAAGAAAAGAGTTCCTTTTAAACCGCTTGTTTCATTGATCGACGAACGAAAACTGACGCAACTCATACCATCAAACCGGTTGAGTCCATCATACGAACTGATCCACACAAATCCTTTGGAATCTTTGAAAATGCAGTTGTTTACCCCCTGCGACAACCCATTGTTTACAGAGAGATGATTGAAATAAAGCTGCTGAGCCCATGCGTTGCCCAATGAGTACAGGAGAACATATAGAAAAAGTGATAACCGCTTATTCATCGCAGTAAATATATGTAACCTTTTGAATATTTCAGAGATTTTTCATTTTCAGTTTTGTTTAACCAGATATCATTCTGTTGATTGGAGGAGAAATCATAGCGATAACTTAGTTTTTTTAGCCTGGAAATCCATTCTTTCAGTCTTGATATTATGTAGTTGAAAATACCGGAGACTACTTTTTTCTTGTAGCAATAAGATCGCCTGGACTGCAATTAGTTCTTTGCTTTTTAAGATATTTAGAGTACTAAATTTAAACCTGACTTTTATGAAATAAAATGGTATTCCTTTTAGCCACCTTATTGGTGTCAGTAATTGGATCAGCACAGGCAGTCGATTTCTCCGGAAACTGGAAGTTGAACAGCTCAAAAAGCAAACTGAACGATCAGTTCAGTATGGCCCCCAAAGACATGATTGCCGTTCAGTCCGGAAATGATCTTAACGTGGAAAGACATTCCAGTTTTCAGGGCACCGATTTTACTATCAAGGATAAATTCACTTTGGATGGAAATGAATGCATTAATCCCGGGTGGCAGGATACTCAGAAGAAGTCGACGGCAGTTTGGTCCGACGATAAAAATTCTTTAAAAATTTCCACGAAATTTCCGATGGGTGATAACGGGGAAATGATAATCGTTGAGGTGTATAAGATGGAGACTGTTAATCTGGTTGTCGAAACAAGTGCTTCATCATCTTTTGGTGAAGTTGCAGAAACACTTGTTTTCGACAAAGAATAATATCCTTTACGAATATCAGTTTACTTTCCTGACTTGGATTTCTTTCCGTCAAGATTTGTCATTTATAGTCATTTGATAGTCATTCATTGCTTTTTTTTTACTACTTAATGACCATCAAATGACCACTTAATGACAAAATATTTTTAGTTAGTCAGCATATCGGCTACTCGTTTATCCTTTCAATGAGCATCAACCACTGCAATGGTGGTCATGTTTACGATTTCGCGCACCGAACATTCTGTGGGAACTACGTGGATCGGTTTCTTCATTCCCATCAGAATTGGGCCGACTACTTCCGCTCCGCCGATTTCGTACATCATTTTGAATGCGATATTTCCGGCTGTTAGGTTGGGGAATATAATCGTATTGACATCCCTGTTTTCTAATAAAGTGAATGGAAATTTTTGGCTCCGCAGGTCCTTGTTGAGTGCAAAATTCATCTGAATTTCGCCATCTACAATGAGTTCCGGGTGGTTTTTATGCAAAAAGGCGACGGCCTGTCTCACTCTTTCCAGCGTTTTGGTATGTTCCGACAATTTGACCGAACCAAAGTTTGAGTAGGATACCAATGCAATGACTGGTTCGATATTGAATTTCCGGACTTCCTCCGCAGTCAGCAAAGTGGTTTCGATCAGGGTCTGAACGTCGGGGTCAAGGTTTACTGTGGTATCAGCAAAGAAAAGAGGACCTTTCTTTGTCATTACAATATTCATGCTTGAAATATGATTCAGGTTTGGTTTTGGTCCGATCATTTTCAAGGCCGGACTGATAACATCCTGGTAATGGGTTGTAACTCCTGAAATCATTCCATCGGCTAATCCGGCATCAACCATCATGATCCCGTAATAGTTGCGGTTGAAGGTCATTTCATAAGCTTCTGCCATGGTAACGCCTTTGCGTTGACGTTTGTCATAGATCAAATTGGCAAAAGCCTTCCGTGTTTTATTGTTCTCATTCGAATGCGGATCGATAATCTGAATCTCAGATAAATCAAAATGGTTGTCTGTAATGAGTTGTTTGATTTCTTCCACATTTCCCAGTAAAATCGGAATTGCAATGCCTTCGTGTAAAACTTCGTTTGCAGCCCGCAAAACCTTCAGATTGTCGCCTTCAGCAAATACAATTCTCTTCGGATTCTGTTTGGCTTTAATTACTATACCATGAAACAACTGATTGTCGAGTCCAAGGCGTTGGCTGAGTTCAAGCTTGTATGCATTCCAATCTTCAATCGGTTTGCGGGCAACACCGCTGTCCATAGCCGCTTTGGCCACAGCAGGTGCAACAGTTGTGAGCAACCTTGGATCGAGAGGCTTTGGAATGATGTAATCTTTTCCGAAAACAAGGTTTTTCACATTATATGCTTTACTTACACTCTCAGGAACTACTTCTTTGGCAAGTCCGGCAAGGGCATAAACAGCAGCCAGTTTCATTTCTTCATTGATGCAGGTGGCACGGACATCCAGCGCACCGCGGAAAATGTATGGGAATCCCAGCACATTGTTGACCTGGTTCGGATAATCTGAACGTCCGGTTGCCATGATCAAATCTTTGCGTGCCGACATGGCATCATCGTAAGGTATTTCAGGATCAGGATTCGCCATCGCAAATACGATCGGATTTTTTGCCATGGATTGCACCATTTCTTTGGAAACAATATTGGCCTGTGATAAACCGAGGAAAATATCAGCCCCAACCATCGCTTCCGGCAGTGTTCTGATATCACGATCGGTGGCAAATTCAACTTTGTACTTATTCAGATCGGTTCGGTCTTTTCGAAGAACACCTTTTGAATCGATCATCACTATGTTTTCACGGTTTGCACCCAGCGAAATAATCAGTTTGGTGCAGGCGATGGCTGAAGCTCCGGCCCCATTTACAACGAGTCTGGCTTCATTCAGTTTCTTGCCCGACAGTTCAAGCGAATTAATGATTCCGGCGGAAGAGATAATGGCAGTTCCGTGCTGATCATCGTGCATCAGCGGAATCTGCAATTCACGTTTTAACCGTTCTTCGATTTCGAAACATTCCGGTGCCTTAATATCTTCGAGATTTATTCCGCCAAATGTAACGGCGATGTTTTTAACCGTTTGCACAAACTGATCGATGTCTTTGGTATCCACTTCGATATCGAAAACATCGATGTCGGCAAATATTTTAAAAAGAAAGCCTTTGCCCTCCATGACCGGTTTACCGGCACCGGCGCCTATGTCGCCCAATCCGAGTACGGCTGTTCCGTTGGAGATAACAGCCACAAGATTTCCTTTCGAAGTATATTTATAGATATCATCAAAATTCTGGTTGATTTCCAGGCAAGGATATGCAACTCCGGGTGAATAAGCCAGTGAAAGATCGCGTTGGGTGGTGTGTGGCTTAGTAGTTACCACTTCGAGTTTTCCGGGACGGCCTTCGGTATGATATCGCAGGGCATCTTCTTTTGTTATTGTAGCCATAATCTTGAGGTTTTGAGGTGTGATTAGTTTTTTTAGTTCAGCAGTATAATGATCAATAAAGTTCTGATATTATTCATGAACATACTATGACAAGATTCATGAATAGTGGCATCAATCGTTTATTTTCAAACGAATGATGCCACTATAACCATGAAAGCTAATGAAGGATTTTAGATGTTCTTTTGCTCTGTTCCAAAAAAATCACAACAATTTGGCATGAAAGGATATCTTCCATGCCAGATTGCTGTACCTGTCTGATTCTAATTCAAAATCAACTCAATGACTGGAATTTCGATATTTGGTTTGAGTACCGGAAGGCTCATGTTCAAATCGTTGGAGCCTTCGCCCTCTTTCAATCCATGTCCGGATCTTGGTGAAAGTTTTATTTCTGAGGCATCGTGTAAAAACTGTGCATACTTGATTTTTCCGGCATAGCCCGGCAGCACCAGGTTCTGCAATGGATAGTCAAGCAGATGAATGTATAGCCGATTCGTTTTGGGATTGTAAGTAAGTAAGCTATTCTCAGGAACTTTAAATTCTTCGGGAGCCTGGGTACAGCCATAAATCGACCGGTTGTTCCATTTCATCCAGTCGCCCATCGATTTTAACCTTGACTGGGCGCGTTCGTCAAATGCACCACGGGCAGTCGGGCCAACGTTGAGCAGCAAATTTCCGCCTTTACCAACTGATTCGATCAGCAAAACCAACAGCTGTTTAGTGTCTTTCCAGGTATTTTCATCGCGGTAATAACCCCACGATCCGCTGAAAGTCTGGCAGGTTTCCCAGGCTACTTTTTTACCGTTAACTTCAGGCCATTTCGAAACTTTGTATTGTTCCGGAGTGGTAAAATCCCATGCGTCATCGTAATTTCCCAGATCGAGCCGGTCGTTTACCAAAATGCCGGGTTGAAGCTCGCGAACCATTTTAATCAGTTTTTCAGAATCCCAATCGGCATGTCCTTTGCCATTCTCGCCCGGATACGAAAAATCGAGCCAAAGCATATCGACTTTGCCGTAATTGGTGAGTAATTCGCGTACCTGATTGTGAAGATATTCGCGGTATTTATTCATATCGCGGTTTTTGTTCAATTCGGCTAATTTTGCTTTATCATCGGTTCGTTGAGGATGCACCCGGTCAATCGTAAAATCAGGATGATGCCAGTCGATCAGGCTGTAATAAAAACCGATTTTAATACCTTCAGCCCGAAATGCTTCAACCCACTCTTTCAGCAGATCCTTCCCGCAAGGAGTATTTATGGCTTTGTAGTCGGTGAATTTTGAATCGAATAAACAGAATCCCTCGTGATGTTTGGAGGTAATCACGGCGTATTTCATTCCGGCAGCTTTGGCCATTTTTGCCCATTCGCGCGGATTGTACAAATCGGGATTAAAATTATCGAAGTACTTCTGATAATCTTCGTTGGTAATGCGTTCCTGGTTCTTGACCCATTCGTGCCGGGCTGGAAGTGCGTACAATCCCCAGTGAATAAACATTCCAAAACGGTCGTTTGTCCACCAGGCCATTCGCTCTTTTTTTTGTACTTCGGTTTCCTTAAATAGTTTTTGCTGAGCATTTGTTCCTTGTAAAAACAGTGCAATCAGGCAGATAATCAATACTAATTTTTTCATTTCGGATAGTTTAGGTAAATCGTTTCTGAGAAATGTTGTGATAAAATCCGGAATAAAAATACACTATTCAATGTATTAAACCATCATGCACCATCCTGTATTCGCGTGTTTCGAAACATGAATCATGTGAAAGAAATTTCAGGCTTTTGAATAAACTGATCTTGTTCCGAAATCTTCAAATCGTTTATTGAATCACGAGGATAGTTTTCAGGTTTGATTACTTTAGCCAAATATTTTTGGAATTTTGAATGGAGACGAAATACATCGATATTGAACAGCTTGGAAAGGTTTCATTCACCATAAACGAACGATCGGGCAGGATTCGCTTAAGTGTAAAACCGGACGGTGAAATTGTGGTATCCATGCCGCCATCGGCACAGTACCGCGATGCCATTCGATTTGCAGAATCGAAGGCAGACTGGATACTAAAACAACAGGCTAAAATTCGTAAAGGGCTAACTTTATTCGCTCCTGAAAGCTGTTTTAAAACCAGGTTTCACCAGTTGGCAATCACCAAAGGCAATACTGATAAAGTGTACAACCGGGTTGGAAATGGAATCATTCAGATTTTTATTCCTGAACGGGTGAATCATGAACAACCAAAAGTTCAGGAGTTTATAAAAAACACACTGATTGACGTTATGCGCTGGGAAGCAAAGACTTATTTGCCAAAAAGACTAAAGGAATTAGCTGACCAGCATGGATTCAAATTTGAGAATGTCAGTATAAAAAATGCCTCGACCCGATGGGGAAGCTGTTCATCGGTCAACAACATCAATTTAAACCTTCACCTGATGCGGGTTCCCGAACACCTGATCGATTATGTGCTGGTGCATGAATTGGTTCATACCGTTGTAAAAAATCACGGCGAAAAGTTCTGGATGTTACTGGAACAATGTTATCCGAATGCCCGAAAAGCCGATAAGGAAATGAATAATTACCGGACACAAACATTTTGAAATACTATGGATTTTGCAAATTTGCCAAAAGACATTAATAGGTCATTAAGTTGTTTGAAGCGAAATCAAACAACAGAATGACGATGCATGACAACCAATGACTGACATGAAAGGCACAATAGGTCAATAAATGAACAATCATTTAAAACAAATCCCGAATGAACTGGAATCAAATCATTTCGACCACCCGACTGGGACAGGAAGAACTTGCAACAAACGATATTAAACATAGCCGGACCCAGTTTCAGCGCGATTACGACCGGATTATTTTTTCATCTCCTTTCCGGAGAATGCAAAATAAGACCCAGGTATTTCCGCTTCCCGGAAGTGTGTTTGTACACAATCGTCTGACCCACAGCCTGGAAGTTGCAAGCGTAGGCCGTTCGTTGGGCAGCATGTTTATCGAAAGGGCGGAAAGCGAAAATTTGATGGTTGAAAATCCGCTCTTTCAGGAAATTGGCTCAGTAATCTCTGCTGCCTGTCTGGCTCACGACATGGGAAATCCGCCTTTTGGTCATTCCGGAGAAGATGCCATCGCGCAGTTCTTCAAAAAAAGCAACGAACCTCGGCTCCGGAATGAACTTGATGAAGCTCAGTGGAAGGATTTTACCCAGTTCGACGGAAATGCGAATGCATTCAGATTGCTAAGCCACAGGTTCAACGGACGACGCGATGGTGGTTTTGCCTTGACCTATACCACGCTGGCATCCATCGTGAAATATCCATATGAATCTCTGTTGACTGAAAAACCTAAATTCGGGTTCTTTCAATCTGAAAAACCAATTTTTGCAAACATTGCCAATGAACTTGGACTGCTTCAAACGAATGAAAATCC
This sequence comes from uncultured Prolixibacteraceae bacterium, assembly GCA_903865775.1. Classification (GTDB taxonomy): domain Bacteria; phylum Bacteroidota; class Bacteroidia; order Bacteroidales; family Prolixibacteraceae; genus Aquipluma. The sequence continues at coordinate 11,959 of CAIPKZ010000185.1, forward strand.
GGTCAGATATGTCCGGCATCCATTGGTATTTCTGGTTGAAGCCGCCGACGATATATGCTACCAGTTGATGGACCTCGAAGATGCACACAAACTGAAAATCCACGACTTCGAACAAACACGTTTCCTGTTGATGAATTTTTTCGACGCACAGACGGAAACGATACAGATTGACCGCATCAATGATACACTGAACATGGTTTCGGATCCGAACGAGCAGATTGCCTATCTGCGTGCAAGTGTGATCGGGAAATTGGTAAAACAATGCGTAAATGTTTTCTGGGAAAAGCAAGACGATATCTTCTCGGGAAATTTCCAGAAAGCCTTGATTGATCATGTTCATCCGACATCTTTGGATGCGATTAAAAATATTAAGGAAGTCAGTCTGAAAAATATTTATAACGACCGGTCGGTGGTTGAAATCGAGATCTCAGGCTACCAGATTATCGGAACTTTGCTGGAGGTTTTTATTGAAGCAATTCTGAATCCGAAGGAAGGATTTTCACAGAAAATAATCCAGCTTATGCCTGATCAATATGGTGGAAGCCATGAATCAACCTACGAAAAAGTGCAGGCAGTAGTTGATTTTGTTTCAGGAATGACCGATTTGTATGCACTCGATTTGTACCGAAAGATTAAGGGAATCAACATTCCGGGAGTTTAATATGGAAAATAGGAGACAGTCTCAAAAGTCAAAAAACTCACTGGACGGGTCACCCCGTCCCGAGCACTCAGGATCGGGGTCTGATGTACAATGAGATGGGATACTGAAACAAGCCTTCGACGTGAGCTCAGCCGAACGTTCAGGATGACTGGGTTGATGACTATTGAGACAGCCTATATAATATAAAACTATGAAAAACAATTTTGACCAGTTTGAATTCGACCGGATGATACAGGATCCGACCAATTACAAGGCAGGAATCTTCTATTTTAACCGAAAAGACCGAAGAATCCTTGTTCCAAAACGAATAAATGCGATGGGATGGACCTTGAATTTCGCAAATATTTATACTTATGTGTTGATTTTTGGAGTAATTATGGTCGTGCTGATTTTCAAACGATTAGGTTAAGTAAATCCAAATGCCAGCAATAGCAAAGGTTCTGGCTCCCGCGAGATTGATTTCATAGAAAATTAGTTCTTAAAATTTCATAAAAAATCTAAAAAGCGGGTTGGATTTGAAATTTTGCAACAATTAATTTACGACATTTGACGTTCTACAAAAGAAAATCACGAGAGAGAAGAGTATGGTCGCGGTATTAAAAATCATTCAGGTATTTTTGTTGGCATCTGTCAAATATTTTCTTACGTTCCCCTATGCAATTCTCATTGGGTTAAACTTTAAGCAAACATTGATATCTGTAACTCTGGGTGGAATCGCAGGGTTTTTCTTTTTCTACTATTTCAGTGGTTTTGCCCTTGACCGGATTCATCACGTGAAAGCATTTCTCCGGAAATATATTCCATTCTCAGTTCGGGTATACCGTCACCTCCTTTCGTGGAGACGAAATATAACCGGCGAAAAGGTGTTTTCAAAAAGGAGCAGGTTTATTGTCCGGTTTCGGTCCAGATTTGGACTTCCGGGTATTATTATTTTGTCACCGGTAATTTTAAGTATCCCATTTGGAGCTTTTTTGCTGAACAAATACTATTCAACGCATAAATTTGCAATGCCTTATATGGTTTTATCCATCCTGAGCTGGACTGCAGTATTTGTTGCCTTTGCATTGATTTTCCCTCATCTGGTGAATTAGAAAGTTCCGTAAGGCATAATTTATTCTTCCTCAAATCGTGATTCGTTCAAGTTTTTCCTGATTTTTTAGGATTAATTCGTAATCGGCTCCCGACCAATTGATCGATTTCCATTCTTCCAGGCTAAACCACCTTTGGGCAAGATGTTCAGTCAGCATTATTTCTCCTGAAATTATTACACAAACGAATGGAATCAGCCTGATTTGCTTTGTTCCGTAATCAAATTCAATGGATTGAAGCCTGTCTAAAACATCAACTTCAACTGACAATTCTTCATCAATCTCACGAACAATGCATTGCTCCTCATGCTCATCGAGATGAATTTTCCCACCCGGGAATTCCCATTGCCATGGGTGACTGCTTTCCGGTCCACGCTGTACGGCCAGTATTTTGGCGTCCTTTACAATTATTGCACAACAAACATCGATCATTTTTCTATGCTGAATGGTTTCGCAAAGAAGGGAAATATTTACCGAACTCAGTCTGAAGAGGTACGATTTCAGCTATTGGAATTGAGATGAAAATTGTGTTCATCTGTTTTATGGATCGACGAAGTCTGCTATCTTTAATGCCGGTAAATGGCGATCAAAAAAATTACAGATGACTGAAAATGAAGTTCAAATACTGATCAGGTCGTGGGAAAATCTGGCGATTTTAGTACGGTACATTTCGGATTATCCGGAATACCTGAACCTTATCATGGACAAAGTATTGGATGACAGAAAGCCCGAAAACTGGCGTGCTGCATGGATGGTCGATAAAATACACGACCGACATCCTGATCTCGTTTTGCCATATCTGCCTGTTATGACTGAATTTGTGCTTACAACAAAAAGTGCAGGTAAAAAAAGGCATCTCCTGAAACTCATCAGTCTTCACGACATTCCGGAGGAAAAAATGGCTCTTCTCTTTAATTTTTGCTTCGGGGTTTTTACCAATTCAACCGAACCGGTTGCCGTGCGCGTTCACGCCATGCAAATACTGTTTAATATTGCACAGAAGGAACCTGATTTTACCGGAGAACTGATTAATTTGATTGAGAATGAAATTGAACTTCACGGCTCTGCAGGGATAGCTTCGAGAGGACGAAAATTGTTGCTGAAGCTTTATCAGATGGGAAAGTAAGCTGAAAAGAATTTGTCAAAATGATGTTTTGAATGATCTGAATTTCCTGACCGCTCAGAATAAAGTATTAATCTATACAAATGCCCGAATAATATTCCCTGAATCGGTTGAAATGTTAACAACCCAAATTTCCTGTAAGATATCCGGTAAGCTATTGAATAACAAAGTTTAAGAAGTCTGCGTCCTAATCATTATTAAAAAGCATGAACAAACATTCCGGAACAGGCAGAAAAATTACAAGCAAAACAGAGCCTGAAAA
>CAIPKZ010000186.1 GCA_903865775.1 uncultured Prolixibacteraceae bacterium
ACATAAATGGTTCCTGTAGAATCAATTGCCAGTGAAGTGACCTGCGATATTTTTGAGGTTTGTATGGTTCTCCAGTTTTGCCCGTCAAATTCGAGTACTCCTCTGAAATTTGCAAAATACATGAGACCTCTGGTATCCTGAATTATATCGAAATTCTGAACATGTGCCTTGTATTCAGAGGCATAATAATTTTTCAGGTAGGGAAATCCCATGTCCTGACTTTGGGAATATAGAAATACGGGCGTCAACAAGCAAAACAGAAATATTCTGACTGTTAACCGTGATAACTTATATCCTGCATGAATGCTTTTCATGGTATGAATCATTATGCGGTTTTACTTAAAATTCCAATTACTTCCCGGGTATATTCACTGTTTTCTGACATGGTATTAAAAATTAATTCCGGACTTAAAATCAGGATTTCGGCTGTACTTTCTCCCCTCAGAACAACTTCCTCATCACTGTCATTTGCAATGCTCCAGAACAACTCATTTTTATTGATTATCCTTATTATCTGACTATTAACATTCACTGATATTGTACCTGACAAAACAAACAGAATCGAATCGTGAGTTAAATTTTCCGGATTAATCTCTTCTCCGGAACCCAAAATGAAATTTGTTGAATTTTCAATAATCCGGGCAATGGCAGGATTTGAATATGGATGAAATAGCTGGTTACTTTTTACAAAGTTCACTTTGTCTGAAAGTAAAAAATGAGTCATTCCCCGTTCAGGTTGAAGCGTATATTTATTTATAAAGGCAAGCTTGTCTTTTTCCAGTTTATTAAGAACATGCCTGAACCGTTCAGAATTTTGTTTTTTCAGCAGGACTACTGAATTTTGCATGATAAACGGATCGGGATTCAGGAAGTTTGAAAGCAGTTCGGGTTCGCTTTCCTTGTAATTTTCCAAATGAATAATTGCACATGCTTTGGTCCATCGGTTAATTTTCAAATAATCTTTGTTGATAATGTCTTTAAGACGTTCAAAAACACTCATTTTTTGCTGCGGATAGACATCCTTGAATAGGATCAAGCTTTCTTCCAGCGATAAATCATCGAGCAGAGGAAGGAAAAGATCCTTAATCCCGGATGATACAGTTAAGTCAAGTATCTCTGTTGCATAAACTTTGGTTTCATGCGTGCCGGTTTGAAAACTCTCCTGAATATACCGAATGGTTTTAGAGTCATAGATCATTGAAAGCAACAGAAAAACATTCTCCTTTTTCTGTGCCAATTCATATTGCAGCGCATCCTTCAGGAGTGGCATATTTTTCTCTTTTTTAATATCCGACATGGCAGCCATAACCCATACTATTATGGCAATTTCTTCGTTAATGGTTTCCTTAATCAAGCTTACATCCAGCAGCTTTGCCCTGTATTCCATTTTACTTAAGGCTTTAAACACTTGGTGCCGAATGGTTTCATCCGGATATTGGATTCGTGACCGAAGTAGATTCAATGCCTTTTCACCTTTTATGCTGGCATAAATGGAAATGATTTTAAGTTTAACATTCTTGCTCGTTGTATTCTTATCGAAAAAACGATCCAGCTCCGACAGAATTGGTTCGCCGATCATCTTTAACGCAGCAATGGCCTGTGCTGAATACAAATCATTAAAAAGATTACGGATAATGGGAGTCCATAATTCCCTCTTTCCGATTTGTCCTGAACTAAGCAGAGCTGCTTTTCTGGTTTCCGGATTTTCGTCCTGCAAAAGTACCTGCAAAATTTTGTGGGTTCTATAACTTCCCGATTGGGCCAGTATTTTAGCCACAAGAGTCCTTTTTTTAGTTTCCGGTGATTGAGATAACTCCAACAGCACTTCAAAATCTTCATTTCGTGCCTGAAGTAAAAAAACTTGTGTGCTTTCAAATAGCGCTTTGTTGGAACTGTTCGGATTGGAAAGCAGATAATCTCTGATAATCGGTTCAGCAGAAAAGATTCGTTTGCTCTTTATTTGCTGAAGTATTTTTTTCTGATGTTCGGCTGATGAACCGGAAAGGATAGATTGCAGAAACCGATGCATTTTTTGGGGCTCTATCTGACCCATTATATTCAGGATTAGATTTAAGTTGGGCTCCTTTTCATCCTCCACTAGTCTGCTGAGTGCTGTCAGATTCGATTTGTAAATCTCAGGATGAGAGCTGTTTGTTTCTTTTGAAGCTAAAATATTACTGAGTGATCCCCGATATTCGTGATACATGTTTAGGCTCATTTTTACCCATACGCCAAGGATCAGCAAGAAAAGAATATTGATATGAATCAAACTCAGCGCATGAAACCGGGTAAAGATTAAAACAACAACCCCGGCTATTGCAAATCCCAATCCTTTAGCCATTCCCTCAACCATTCCCTGCGCATCCAGACGATCGTTGGGATGAAGTGGCTGATATAAAATCTGATAAGTTGGATCGTATATTGCACTGCGCAATACCCGGTCAATCATTTTGGTGAAAGCGATAAAAGAGAAGAATAAACCTGTGGTACCGTATAAAACTCCAGAAGCCACAGCGAGAAAAACGCATCCGGAAAGCACAAGCGGCAAAACTGGCAGAGCTATTTTCAGGCCGTATTTATTCAGCAATCTTCCGGAAAAGAAAGATTTCAATGCAAATTCTACAACGGCGGTAGCACCAAAAAAGATACTCAGGAAGCTGGCAAGTAACTTCGCGTCTTTATATTCAACTTTAATCTGATGCAAAAAGGAGAAGTCGGCAAAACACATTCCAAACATGGGCAGAACAGCCATGAGAATCAATAGCGTGAGATACTTGTCTTTAAGCACAAACTTAAAAGAGGTATTCAATTTATTCTCCGCCTTGGTTTCAGTTAAATTTAATGGTTCTTTAAATCGCTTTAACATATATACCATCAGAAGCAGACAAATCACCAATCCCAAAAATGATATATATAGCAAATTGGAAGTGTCGATAAAGAGCAGAACTAATGGAATCGAGAAAAAACCGACTATATCCGAAATAACTTCACCTGAACCAATTAATCCAAAGATCCGTTTCCCCTGGCGAAGATCAAATAATTTGGTTGCAAGTCCCCAGAATCCAACCGCAGAAATGAATACGAAGACCCGAATCCACACAAACATTAAAAATGTAAGCCATTTGTTGTTGAAATACTGGATGCCCACAACAAAAAAACCAACAGAAACAAGCAACAACACGATGCCAAAAAGTACAAGTTTCGAAAAACTTACTGCCTGCTCGATGCGGGCATAAACCAGCCAGACCAAATAACTCATTATCCCTCCACCAATGTAGGCATAAGGCAAAACGGAACTGTCAAAGCTGACGACAAACAGAGAGGTTGCTGTGGTATAGAAAAAAGCAATTACCGTGCCCATGAAGAAGGAATAAAGCAACAGCAATGTAATAGCTGTTTCTTCTCCTTTCCTGATGTTTAGGGCATTTAATATTGCGTTTTTCATATCTTCTTTTTATTCAGCATAAAATTCTTCGACTGGCAGGGCAAAAAACAGAGGTGTGTTTTCTTTTTGTTTGATTACAGCAGCAATCTTAAATGATTGATTTTTATAAACTGATTTAATCGATTCAATATCATCGCTCCTAATAAGCAAATAATCAATTCCTTCCAGGTGACCTTCAATATAGGATTGTACCTTGTCCAAATCAATCCTGTTTGCCAGTATTCCTTCCGGAGTTAATGGCAGACTGAACTCAAAACTGAGCCCTAATGAGTCTAAATTGTCATAAAATGAATCGATCAACCAGCCAACCTGATTCACATGAATATGGAGACTGAGAAAATTATTAAAATCAATCAGTCCAATTTTCACGTGCATTCCGCGTTCCATGGCCAAAAGGCAGGAATAAACTGTCAGAAGTCTTCCCAGTCCTTTACCCTTCAGACTTTCATCAATTCCCAGACGGATGGAGTACGAAATCTTTTTTTGATCTTTTTCATAGCCTACTTCAAAAAGGCAACCCAAAATCTGCTGATGTACATCCTCAATAATTAATCCGTGTCCATATTCAATAAACCTGAAAATATCGTATCTGCTGACGTCTTCAAGGTATTTTTTAGTGTATCGTGTGATTATAAAATCATAAACCGGATCGATATCAGGTATTTCGGCCATTCTTAGAAACAATCCATGGGAGCTGATTTCAGCTCGAATTTTCTCCTTATAAGCTTTTGCAAAATCCATTTTATTAAGCAAAAGAATGCTCTTCTCCCAATCATTCAGATCTTTGCAAATACTTTTTGGCTTAACGAATATATACTTTGGTTTCTTTTCCATTATGATGGATTCTCTATAGCTCATAAATAAGTCGGATTAAAAAATTACGTCCACGTTGCGGTGTCCGGTACGAATAAAAATCACCATCTGCTGATCGTATTCCAGGATCAGAATATTTTAGATCGAATAAATTATTAACAATCAACTGCGCATTTAATCCCGGAAGTATTTCCTTATACATGACCGACGAATTGAAAAGTACAGTTGCCGGAAAGTCTCCCGGATTGGAACCTACTGAGGTTGAACTGCCAACCGGACGTTTCCCGATATAATTCATTCTCAGACTTATATTCAGGTGATCGAAGTAGCTTGCATTAACTCCTGTATTGAGGTGAAAACTGGCAATGTCTCCTATACGCTGATAGGTATTTGTAAGTTCTCCGTTTTTCAGAATGTTGTTTTTTGGATCGGTATATGTAAAATTCATAAAAAGCGAATATTGATCCAGTTTGGCTGTCAAATTCGATTGTAGTCCCTGGATTTTTAATGCGCCAATGGCCTGATTCTGGCCGGTAGTTGTTCCGTCGGGCAATTGCACAATACCAGTTCCAACCACCCCGTTAAACCGGGAATTGTAATAAACCAGATCGGCATATACATTTTTTGAAAAACGGTAGGCCACACTCAAATCAACATTTGAAACCTTCTCAGGATCAAGATTTGGATTGTTTACTTTTCTGGCAGTATTGGTCGAAAATTTGGTCCAGTTTGATGCGTTTTGGAAGGCACTTGCATAAATTCCTTTCAGGATAAATTTTCCGGGAGTAACGACTAAGGCAACACGTGGATTAAACTGAGAACCATAACCTCCGGTAACCCGAATCCGGTTATAATCGTACCGACCACCCAAGGTAAGCATGTAAATATCTTTAAATTTCCAGGTGCCCTGAGCGTAGGCTCCAATGTCGTAAATGCTGAAATCATTACCGCCTGGCGAGGTATCACCTTTGCTACTGCCAATTTCGATCACACTGGGTGGATTAGGAAGTTCATCAGGAACTTTATCGGGAGCAACCCTGTCGTTTCCAATATAAGTAGTTGACCGGTAATCACCTTGTATCGAGCTGTTTCTAACTTCAATTCCACCAATCAGGTTGATCAGAGCATTAGGATTGTATGTCATTTTAAATTCGTTTCTGAACTGTCTGGATATCTGGTAATAATATTGGGTCACCCAAAACGGATCAGTCTCTGCAGCTAAATCGGCACTTCCAAGTGCCCTGTTTGAATAATTGAAAAGATAGACAGCCCGGGAATTATCACTGACTTCAGTTATTCTGTACTCCGAAAAGTTCATCAGGTTCAATTTATCGGTGATGTTATTGTCGTATTTCATGAAGAAAAATGACTGTTTTGGAACCCAAATACTGCCATTTCTGGCACCCGCTTCATTGTTGTCATTGTAATAATTGGTACCTCCCGCTTCAGTTTTCCACAACTCGTAACCCAATTGAAGGTTAGTGAATTTTACTTTTCCATTCAAATACCAATGTTCAGATCGGTTGGAATATGCAATTGAATTTCCGTTTAATTGTGTTTTCAGAGCTTCTTTGTCATGATTTCTTGCTGCATTTGCACCTGTCTCAGTTAAGCTGACAGAAGTGGTATCGCCATTGGCGGCTTTGTTAATTGTAAAATAAGGATTATTGGCTGCTATGTTATTGGTTTTAACAAAACCCGCAGCATTTGAAGTAACTCCCAAGAATGAGCCATAATCAACTGAATTGTAATCCGATGGGTTGTAATTAAATTCCGAATATCCTGAAAGGTCTTCTTCGGCTGACGAGAACCGTTTTATTGTCGTCGAAAAAGACACGCTATTTTTTTTTGCCGCCACGGTCATATCCAGATATTTGGTTTCATAGCTTCCCAAACCTGTATTGACTTTTACTCCCAATTTGTTTTTTCCTGCCAGCACATCCGGATCGCGGGTAATGACGTTCACCACCCCAACCAGCGCATTTGCACCATACATGGTCGATGCCGGTCCGTAAAGTATTTCAACCCGTTCGACATTCGATATAGGGAATTGCCTTGACCAATACGAAATATTCGACCACAAATCATTTTCCTCCACTCCATCAACGAGGAACAATGTTCGGTCTGTATTATTCGAACGATATCCACGCTGGTAGATGTTCGAATAAGTTGGTCCAAAAGTCCGTGATACATCAAACCCTGGCAAATCACTAAACACCTGTTCAAGATCAACATATCCGCGGTTCATGATATCTTCTCTGGAAATAATCATGACCGTTGCCGGCGCTTCATACAAATTCTCCGCACGCTTTGAAACCGAAACAATTTGAACACTAGATCCTGCCTGCTTTATCTGACTGATTATCTGTTCAAATTTAGGAGGCCCAAAGAGCTCGGCATCAAAATCAGGCTTTATTTTAATCAGCTGATTGGCATAGTAAATGGCTTTATCAATAGAATCTTCAGCCAAATAAGAAATTGAAATCAAGCGGTAAGCCTGAATCAGTTGCTTTGGTGAAAAGCCCTTATTTATGGACGGTTGAAGCATATCCTTTATACCATAAAATAAGCCGATGTCATATTTTTTCTGTGCTTCATTCAGTATATTATCGAAATCCTGACTCCTCGAAGCAAAGCCACAGAGCAATAAAGCGATCAGAATCACAGTGAAGCGGTACTTATTTGCTTTAGTCTTAATCATTGCTTATCAGTTATAATTTGCGGACATGTTTTCTGATACTTAATATCCCTGCCCACAAAAGTTAACCACTCCTCTTCGGTTAAATTTCGCTTAACCTGACCACATATTTTTGATGCTAACACATCGGTATTGATTTCGAAAATTCGGATTGTCTTATCATTACTTCCTGAAATCAGGCGATTTCCATCTGAGCTGAACGCAACGTCCATGACCCACGAATCATGATCAGTAATTACAATCGGATTTTGTTTGGGATCTTCCGGATTCCAGATACGAATCGTATTGTCGTAGCTTGAACTGGCAAAAGCTTTATTATCGGGACTAAATTTGATGGATGAAATGGCAGATCGGTGATCGGAGAATTCCAGCGGACTATTGTTTTGATCAGACAGATCCCACAAATTAATCATACCTGAAACATCCCCTGTCAGTAGCATTTTGCCGTTGGAATTCAGTGCAATGGACTGAACGGGTTTATTTGTTTTGAGTTCAACTGGTATTTCGTTGAATTGCGAAACCCTGAAAATCTTGACCACTCCATTTTGATCAACACAGGCTAGTTTTGTTCCGTCTCCGGAAACTGCGATATCTTTGACTGCAGCACCCATTTGAGCAAAAAATACTGATTTTGTCAGATCATTAAGATTCCATATTTCAAAAAAACCATCCGATCCAACAATCACCATCCGATGCTCAGAAATGAAATTGACTTTATTAATCATGCCATTGTGGGCCGGAATGATTTGGGGCAATACTCCATTTTCTGCCTTAGCCCAAAATAAAACTACTCCATTGGCTGTTCCGGCCAACACCGAATTATTCTGAACTGCAATACACCGAATCCCTTTTTTAGCGAGGCCATTGGTATTCAGCGAAAGTGGCTTATCATGCGAATTTCCTGATGACCAAACCAATAAGCGACCGTCATCACTGCCTGAATAAATCAGCTTTCCGTCATTTGAAAGTGCGACTCCTCTTACAATATCATGATGTCCGAGAAATACCGGCTTTTTGTCTGCAATATTTGAAAGCGCGTTAAAAATATCCGGATCATCTTTTCTTCCGCCATTTGCCAGATTAAAGTTGTAGGCATGACCGACAAGCAGTGCAGCTAATTCAGGATCGATATTCGCCACCCGTTGCGATTGAATTGCCATTGAACGGGCAATAGCAAGTAGTCGTAAACGCTGGGTGTTTTTTTCTGATTTAACCGCCTGATCTGCTGATTTAACAGCTTTCCGGGCTGAAGTATCTGCCAGTATTTTTGCTGTCCGGGCAACAATTTCGCTTCTTTTTGCTCTTTGGGCAGCTGAGTCTGCCAGCACTTTAGCCGATTTAGCAGCGATTTCGCTTTTTATTGCAGAATCCTGCTGCGCAATAGCATATTGTCTCTGCTCTTCGGTAATCAATTTTTGTTGCTCAGCAATTTTCTGCTGCTGCTCAGCAATTCTCTTTTGAGCAACCGCCTCTTTTCGTTGTATTTCGGCCTTTTTACTTTCCTTCTCTAATTCAACTCCTTTTTCCAGAACAACCTTACTGCTGGCATCGGCCTTTAATTTCGAGTCTAATGAAATAATCAGAAACAGGATAGAAATAATGGATGCCACACTAAGAATGATTACAATTCTTCGTGCACGGCTTAATTCTCTTTTTTGGCTGTTTTCTTTTTTCTTTATTTCGAAGTCTGATTCTTTTTTGCTGTAATCCAGAAAATCGATGGCTCTTTCAAAACCGGGATCATAACGTTCGGCCCAGGAAGCGTTGGGTTTGTTTTTTTGTTTCCATTTAACGGCTATTTCAAGCTCCGGATTGGTCCATAAGCCGGTTTTGCCTTGCTGGTATAATTCAGCTGATTTGGACAAGCGAAGGTATAATTCAGCCGACTTGGTTTCTTCATCAACCCAGTCCTTCAACCGACCCCACACACGCATTAAACTTTCATGCGATATATCTATGACTGTTTCAGGCTGAATGGCAACATGATGCGGAGGCATTAAGAAAGCCCTTCCGGGAGCCCTGAACTGATCAATAATTTCAATCAAATCGTTTTCAGTAGAATTGGTAATCTTCAGAATGTCGGCAAACGAAGTGGGCCTTCGGGTGCTACGTTTGTCGATGCCAAGATCAGTAAGCGCTTTAAATAACCTCTCTGTATCATTTTTGTACTCCTCCTTTTTCAGATCATTGAAAATTTCTTCAGCATGCAGCGAAAGGGCTGATGTGATGGTTCCAATCGCCTCATAATGCTGCATTTCCAATGGCTGATTGCCAACCTTGTTTATTTGCCAATAATCATAGGCACGCATTAGGGCATGTTGCATTACGGGTAACTGGTCGGGTTTATCGCCCAAATCAGCAATTAGACGGTCAACTAATTCATTCGAAATTTCGTCCCCAAATTCTCGTATAGGTTTTACTATGGCATCCTGAAGTGATTGAGGAGTCATCCGGGGAATCAGAAAATGCCCTTTATTAATGGCTTCTGTAAGTCCTGGTATTTCGGTGCATTGATCCAAAAAATCAGATCGCATGGTCAATATCACATAGATCGGAGCAACTAAATCTTTCTTGCTGATGAGATCCAGAAACAGATTGATGAAAATAACAGCTTCATTTTTCTCGGTTTCGGAATTGACTTTTTTCTGATATCTGAATATTTCCTCGAATTGATCGATTACAATGAGCCACGGATCAGATCCAAGATCACGATGCGCATTTAAAATCGGTTGAGGATCATTGCGCAAAGCCTTCTCAACCTGAATTGAACTGATCAATGCTTTTCCTTGCGCAGATGCCTTTCTGTTAAAAGTTTCGGAGTATTCCGCTGCAAATGAATTGATAGGATTGTCAGCTGGTTTAAAAACCGTAATGTCCCAGTTTGTTTGTTTATTAATTTCACCTTTTAGAATTGCGGGTATTACCCCTGCTCTGATCAGGGATGACTTTCCGCTTCCTGATGAACCGATCAGAGCAAGAAAATGGGTTACAGTCAGAACCGATACAATATTTCCAATCTGACTCTCCCGTCCAAAAAACAAGTGATTCTCCTCCGTTTCAAAACTTCGGATACCGGGAAAAGGATTGATATGCGTTTTTAGTTGAGTCATCCTAGTTTTTTTTCATAAAATCAATCCTACTTAAAAATGCTGTATCAAAAATCAATTGTCGCTACATCCTGAACGTTCGACTTAACTCACGTCGAAGGATTATTTCAGGATTTCAGCTACTGGGACACAAAACCCCGAAATACCTGTCAGCCGACCGGCCGGAATTCAGGGTGTCGTGTCCAATGAATACTTTGACTTTCGGGTCAAGTACTTAGCCTTATAGATGTTGTATCTTAATTACTCTTTTATCTCGTTGCTGAATTTTACTATGAATATGTTCTTGTTGTGATTTTCCGAAAATTCATAGTTAAATTCATCCACACTTTGACGAGCCATCATGACCCCCAAACCGCCAATTGGTCTTTCTTCCAAAGGCATACTTAAATCTTCTTCAGTCGGCAGATTATGCTCGAGCGGATTAAAAGGTCTACCTTCATCCACAATAGTTACAGCCAGCTGATTCTCATTTTTTTCAATAATCAGGTCAAACTTACCATCGGTTATTCCTGCTTCATCGTAGCCATGCCGAATGACATTGGTGGCTATTTCGTCCACAGCAAGACACAATCCATAGGTCTGCTTTTTATTCAGTCCAACTTCCTGCCCTGTTTGAGTCAACAGTTCACGTATTGGCTCAAGCACATCCAATGAAGCCGTATAGGTTATTGTTTGTGTTTGCGTCTCCATTTATACAGGATATTTATCCACGATATGCACACTATGGATAAATCCGGTCATCTGCAAAGTATCGATGATCTGATCCTGAGGTTTTACCAGATAAATTTGAACCGACGGACCCAGTTTTTGCTTGGCAAATACGATCATCCGGAGACCGGCTGATGCCATAAAAGTCAGTTCGCTAACCTGCAAAACCATCTCAGATGGCGATTCGCCTGCAACTTTTTGAATTTCAGACTGGAAATCAGAAGCTGACGATGAATCTAAAGATCCACCCAATGTAAGGATGGCTACTTTATTACTTATTTCTGATGAAATTGTAAAACTCATTTTGTTGATATTTAATAGGTTAATAAATTATTTTTCAATTATTTGTTCAAGGCAATAAATTTAATCTTCATTATTTACCCAACAATATTACGACTGATCTTGGCCCCAGAATGCATGAATATTGGTTTTCCAACACCGGTTCATTGTTTAGTTCATGAAAATCATAAGGTGAAGGCATATCGGTATTTACCGATACATACCAGCTTTTATCCTGAGGCAGATGTGGCAACTCGAATGGCAATGCTTCCCAATGCATATTGATTGCAAAATACACTGTATCATCAGTGGCATAGCCATTTTTTGCATGTCCTCCATCAAGCATAATGGCTAAAACTCTGCTTGATTCGGACCAGTCAGCATTCCAAGCCTGAGTTCCATGGAAGGAGATATCAGGATAGCCAGTTCCTTTATAGTCGGCATTTCTGAAATGATCACGATTCCGCAGAACAGCATGATTCCGTCTGAAATTGATGATGTGGCGGGCAAAATAATAGATGTCTGCATTTTTATCGATCAGACTCCAGTTCAACCAGTTCAAATCATTATCATGGCAATAGGTATTGTTATTTCCATATTTTGTCCTGCCCATTTCGTCTCCCATCAGAATCATCGGAATTCCCTGGCTGACCATCAAAATACTTAACGCATTTTTTATCTGACGGTGCCTCAGTATATTTATTCCGGCATCATCTGTTTCACCTTCACAGCCACAATTCCAGCTGAAGTTGTCGTTGTTTCCGTCATTGTTGTTCTCGCCGTTGGCCTCATTGTGCTTTTCATTATAAGAGAACAAATCATAGAGCGTAAAACCATCGTGACAGGTAATAAAATTTATGCCAGCGGCAGTACCTCTGGTTGAATAAAGGTCAGGAGAACCTTGCAAACGTTGCGAAAGTTCACCAATCAAACCTTCTTCTCCTTTCAGAAAGCGACGTATGGTATCCCTGTATTTTCCGTTCCATTCGGCCCAGCGTCCATATGCAGGAAATGAACCAACCTGGTATAAACCGCCGGCATCCCAGGCCTCGGCAATTAATTTGCATTTGGCTAAAACCGGATCATGTGCAAGCGATTCCAGAAGTGGCGGATTATTTAACGGACTTCCATCCTGTGCCCGTCCGAGAATGGCTGCAAGGTCAAATCGGAACCCATCGATATGATATTCGGAAGCCCAATAACGCAGACAATCCAAAACCATGCTTCGGACTACCGGATGGTTGCAGTTTAAGGTATTTCCTGTTCCTGAAAAGTTAAAATAATAACCTTCAGGGGTCAGCATGTAGTAGGTATTGTTGTCAATTCCCTTGAACGAAATGGTAGGTCCGCGGTGATCACCTTCAGCAGTGTGGTTGAACACCACATCCAACAGTACTTCGATGCCATTTTTGTGCAAATCTTTAATGAGGGTTTTCAGCTCATCAACCTGCATCCCAAACTTACCCGTTGCAGCATAACCCGATTTGGGCGCAAAGAAATTGAGCGTACTGTAACCCCAGTAATTAATCAGGAGTTCACCTGTTTCCGGATTTGTTTTGCTATGCTCATACTCATCGAATTCATAAATTGGCATGAGCTCCAGACAGTTGATTCCCAAATCGAGCAGATACGGAATTTTTTCTCTGATGCCTGCAAAGGTTCCTTTGTTTTTTACTCCGGATGATTCATGCTGGGTAAATCCGCGTACATGTCCTTCGTACACGATCAGATCTTCAATCGGGGTTTCCAAAGGCATATCGGATTCCCAATCGAAATCTTCGAAAACCAGTCTTGAACGATGTGGGTAAATGTTGTCCCAGTTGGGCGGTGCCAGCCATTTATCTCGTCCGCCAATAGCTTTTGCATAAGGATCGGATAAGATTTTGGTTTTGTCGAAACGATGACCAGCTTCGGGTTCGAACGGACCATCCATGCGATATCCATATTCAAGCGTCTCAAAATCCAAATCGAAAACAATCATTGAATACGTGTTTCCAATCCGGAATTCCTCAGGAAAAGTTATTTCGGCATAAGGCTGATCTGCTCCTTTTTCAAACAAAACCAGCGTGCATGATATTGCTGCACTGGAGTAGATTGAAAAATTTACACCATTTGGAACCATTGTGGCTCCGAAAGGTAAAACGTGACCTCTTCGGTATTTTATCCCTTCGTGCTCATGCGTGGGATAGTAATCTATTCGTGTATCAAAATTTGACTCTGCCATGTTCTGGAATTTTTAATTGACTAATAAGAATCCAACGCGGTTTTAACCGTATCAACAATTTCGAAGAAATTAATAAAACCGGTCATCGACATGACTTCCGAAATTTCCTCGGATACACCAACAAGAATGACCTTTCCATTCTTTGCTTTGATTTGACGGTAGACCATAAGAAGAACTCTCAATCCTGCACTTGAAACAAAATCAACTTTTGTAAGATCTATGATTACATTGTCACTTCCAACAGAGCCTTCAAGTATTCCCTGCTGCACTTCAGAAGCCGTTTTACTATCAATGCTTCCTTCAATCGTGACAATCAAAATGCTATTTTCAGTTTTTATATCTATTTGCATGCTAAAGAATTAAAGTTTATATCATTTGAACAATCTGTGTTGAACATGAAGTTCGGATTTAGTTCTTTTTATCGAGCCATGCTTTAGGGGTAATTTTAACGCGAACGCGAACTTGCTTGTCTGTTTTTGGCAGATTTACAATTAAGTTGTCGGCATCAAAATCAGTATAAGGAACATCGTCAATGAAACATTCCTGAATGTAGATACTTCCTTTTGGCAAAATGTCAGGAGAAACCCGTAATTTATTGCCTTCAAATGAATTTGGATAAGGTTTGAAGAACAAATTCAATGGTTCTCTTTTGACCAGTAAATTCGTGTAAACTGCAGCCAGATAGCACAATTCCATGCTGTGGTATCCACTCATGGAATGACTTCCCTTGAGCCGTTCGTTTCCTAACAGGTAAGGCATACCGGTCGATAAAACATTGAAATAAACACCGCCATCGTCGCTGTCGAGGAAGAATGCATTGTAGAAAGCGGTAACCTCTCTGGCATGTTTGTTATATTCATCATCTTTCAATATTCCATGCATAATCAAATAGGCCAGAATGGCCTGTTCCTGCTGCCACCATGCTTTCCGGTCGTGCCATGCAAACTGGTGGTGTTTTCCGTCTGGTTTGTAAACACGGTCAACCACATCATACCATCCGCCACGCTGACGATCGCAGCCAACTTCAGGCATAACCTCTGCAATTTTTCGTGCAAAATCGATGTATTCATCCTTTGGGGTCAACGATTGCATACGCAAAAGATTCCATGCGATTTTCAGGTTGTGGCCGGCTACGGCACGATTCTGTTGCCATCCCCAGGTTTGATCTTTACTCCAATCTTCAAAGAATTTTTCCTGAACAAACGGACTGTTTAAATAATCCGGGAAATATCTGGTGATGGTATCAAAGGTGTATTCCAGAAATTCTGCATGTTCTTTTTTTCCGGTGGCCAGATACAGATTGATCAGGTAGGCCGGTGCATGATCACCTACTGAATTCCAATTTTTCCGTGCGCGGTTATGTCCGAGTGATTCGGCCCGTGCATCGAGCGTAATTGGATCAATGTGTGAGAAATACCCAATGCCTTCCTTGTCTTTATAAAATTTTTCAAACAAATCGAGCGTCCGGTCAATGTCGCTCATAATCTTCTTGTCACCGGTAATTCTCATCGTTTGTGTCGGTCCGGCCAAAGCATAAATTTGCTCATACATCGGAAGGGCATCGTAATCATCTCCGAATTCAGAAGTAAGCAATTTAGTTTCCTTCTCGCCTTCCACCTTGACTCCATGATACCAATACACAATATTTTCATCCTGATCGAAAAAGCGCATGTGGTCGCGTAAATACTGAGTACCTTTTTCTGCACCTTCCAAAAACTCGTCCTTACCGGTAAGTAAATAGGCTGAAGCAAATCCAAAAACCAAACGTGAAATAGTATCAGTTTCCTGCAGGTAATCGCCTTTCTTTTCGCCGCTTAACTGAAGTATAGTTCTGTATTTATGGTAGTCGATTTCCTCTTTTGGATGATTGAACTGCCAATTCAGATAACTGTGTCCAATCGAATCAATCTGATTGATCCACCAATCCGGTTCTTCGAAACGATATTTGCCTGGACCTTCACCCGGGAAGATCAGTTGTTGTGCTTCAAATACGGGCTCCGATCCAGAGGTTCCGCCACCAGGATAAAAAGTTCCGTAGGCAAAGACCATTTGACGATTCAATGCCAACAGGTGATTGATTTTGCCTGTAGCATCCTGATAATCTTCACCTAAGTTTCGAATAAAACGAGCATAGGAGTTGTCAGTCAGATTAATTTTAAACTCTTTTTCATCAGAAGTTAAAACCGTAAACCATCTTTCTTTCAGGTTGAAATTGGTTACATAACCTGTAATAGTGTCCGAAAAAGTGAAATTAATTTCCATAATCTATTCGATTTAAATGTGTATAAATTTTCAAGTAGTTATAATCTGTTTTTTTAAATGAGATTTCACCCAGATTGATACGCTGTTTATAATAGGTATAAAAAGGATGACAATGAGTAGTCCAAGCAGTGACACTGCCTGAAGGGAACTACCCAGAAATCCAAGCAGAAGGCATAAGCCAGCACTTGTAAATTTTGAGAACAATAGTGAATTAAGGTGTTTCTGGTGAAATTCGATGACTTTTTCCTGATGACCTTCGTTTTCGGAAGCCAGGGTGATAAGCGAAACCACTATTAAGGTAAAACCCAGCGAACCACACAATAACCAGCGGATTGGATCTGCAACTGGCAAATTGCCGGGAGTGGTTACCAATGCAAAAATAGCTGCTCCGACGGCAACAATGCCAATTGCCAAAGGCAAATGCAGGTATGCCCATGCAAGAATACTCCACATTTTTTTCTTGAAAACCCGGTATAAGACCTGATCGACATAGAGCCACCAGATGAGAAAAGAAACGAGTAAGCCAAGAGCACAGGTCAGCGAAATCCAAAAATTGATGACTTTGTTGGAAGCAAATCCGTTGATTGCACCAATCACAGTTTCCCCAATGGTAAGAATTATGAAAAGCCCAAAGCGTTCAGGAATATGGTGACTACTGATTTTGGGTAATCGTGTCTGAGTTTTCAGGGTGAACATGGGTGTAATCATGTCAATCAGTAAACCAGTTCCCCAAAGTATGAATCTGGGAGATCCGGTAAAAAAAAGGGAAATACTCCAGAGTGCCACTGAAATCAGGAATCCCACTGCGAATTGTCTCGAAAGTTGCTTTTCAATTTTTGAATGGGCTGCCGACAACCACATATAAATCAACAGCACTCTCGAAGCGATATAAGAAACAGCAAAAATACCGGAGGATTGGTCCAGTCCGCTCCGAATTGAATAGGCAATGCCTGCCAGTGGAAACATGCTGATTAATGTGAGTACCCGGTGCCTGACGTCGTTGCGTTCGTATCGTTCGTTATAAAAAGTAGCAGAGTTCCATATCCACCATGAAGCAATAAAAAGGAACACAAATTGTCCAATAAGTTCCCAGGTAGGCACCTTCACCAACATGTGCGACAATTGTGCAAGAATAGCGACAAAAGACAAATCGTAGAACAGCTCAAGCCAGGTAGCTTTTCGCTCGATCTCTTCATTCTCATCAGTCCGGATGGAAGGTTTTGACCACCAAACATGCATTGTGTCCTTAAAAATACTCATTTACTTTTTTTATTTACTCGTCTTTATATCCCTGGCTAATTTCCACGATGTTGCCTTCAGGATCTTTAATCCAAACGGTTCGCCACCCTTGAATAAATGTATCGAAATCCAAAGGTCCCAAAGTGATAACAGCATCATCACCCATTTCTTTCAGTTTGGCATCTACATTATCGACGATGAATGCCAGATGCCGGTATCCGGGATAATGTGGACCATCAGCTTCAGCAAAAGGTACAGGGCGTTCCTCGTCCATTGGAAATACTTCGAAGTAAAAACCGTTTTCGTCTTTAAGAAAAAAGAGTTCTTTTCCGTCTCCCAGATCAATCGTTCGTGCTCTTTTCATCCCGAAATATTTGGAGTAAAAGTTTTCGAACTTAGCCTGATCCTTGCAGGTGACAGCGATATGTAAAAATTTGGCTTGTATCATTTTTTTCGTTGTTTAATAGAAATTTTGTTTAGGTAAACTTAGGATCTCAATTATTCTCCGTGCAAACAGGTGCGCATGGCCTCCTGAACGACCGGTAACCAAATCACCATCAACAACTACATCTTCATTGGTGTAAACTGCACCATAGGCTTTGGCATCACCAATCAAATTGTTGTGGCAGGTTAATTTCTTCCCTTTTACCATTTCGGTTGCCGGAGCAACCAACCATAGCCCATGACAAATAATTCCTTTAAGAATATTTTTATGCTCAAAAACTCTTTTCAGGAACAGGGTTGCCGGAGGTATTTTATTCACATCTTCGGTATAGCGCAGGCGATCAGAAACCATTCCGGAGGGAACGATAATAGCTGAATAACTATTCAGTTCGTCATCGCTCATGTTTTCAAAACTTTCCCAGCAATCCATCGGAACTTTGTATTCGTGCCCATAAAAAGTTATTTTTTCCTGTCCCCACAAGCGGGTCAGAAAATGGACCTCTGCACCTTCTTCAGGAAAGCGGTATTTGTAATAAAAAATTTCGTTTTCGTAAAAGTCACCTTCGAAAAGGATTCCAATTTTTTTTCCTGCGAGTTTCATTGGTTTGTCATTAAGTAAATTGTTTTTTAAAAAGTAGTAATTCGAAGCATAGTCGAAGCACAAATGATTTTATTTGACTCCTGAAAAATGACGGGTAATTTTACCGTTCTCTAAATACATGCAGTCATATATTTTTAGCGGTCCATTAACCGTATTGATGGTTGCTTCGAACATTAGACTGTCATCAGTAGCTGCAAATTTTTCGGTAGAAATAAAACCTCTGTAAACATTGGTAAGGTAAAATTCAAATAATTGGGTCAGGCCAGCTTTCCCTTTGGCAACAATCGGTTCTTCACCACTAATAACAATCATTTCAGCATCATCTGCATAATGAGCTTCGACCAATGCTGCTCCATTTTTTGCAGCTAATAATTCAAGTTGCTCTTCATAAAAAGATTTCAAGTCACTCATTGCTATTGGATTTTGTTAATTTGAATAACTGTCTTTTTTAATCATATCGGCACACTTTTCGGCAATCATGCCGATGGCTGCATGCGTATTTCCGGAGGTTACAAATGGCATCACCGATGCATCAGCTACTCGCAGACCACTTATTCCATTCACCCTTAATTCAGGATCGACTACTGCCATCTCATCTAAACCCATTTTGCACGAACCCACCTGATGATGATATGAATCAGAGTTGTTTCTCACAAAATCCTCCAGATCTTTCTTGCTTTTAATTGAATTCGGTGCCGGCATTAATTCTTGCTTAACCCATTCCTTAAGTGGAGAAGTAGAGAAAATTTCACGGGCCAGTTCAACTCCATACATCATTCTTTCCACATCGCTTCTGACGCTCAAATAATTTGGGTTCACCAAAGGTTTTTGAAGCGGATCCTTGCTCGCAAGTCTGATCCATCCTCTTGACAAAGGACGTTCAAGGCCGGGAAGAATCGAAACTGAATTCGGATGTCCTTGTCCGACAATAATATTAAAGGGAACATGCACTAAGCCAAGTTGTAAATCGGGACCAACCCAACCTGGATTGGATTTCAAAAACATGGCTGCTTCCGAAAGGTTAAGATTTCCTTGTGGAACAGCTTGTGAACATTCGTTGATCACACCTGTCAGGACATGATTATGAAAATTTTCGCCCACGCCTTTTAGGTCAGCATGTACTTTGATGTCAAATTTTTCTAAATGTTCAGCATTTCCAATTCCTGAAAGCTGCAGAATATGTGGGCTTTCAATGGCTCCTCCGGAAAGAATCACTTCTTGTTCAGAATAGACCTTGATAAGTTCATTGTCTTTGATAAACTCAGCTCCCAAACATTTTCCGTTTTCAATAATTAAACGGGTCACATGAGAATATGTGCTAATGGTTAGGTTAGTTCTTTTTAGTGCCGGAGCCAGATAAGCTTCTCCTGCAGAATGTCGTTTACCATCCTTTATGTTCACATGATGCCAACCAGCACCAATCATCTTGTCCGGATGATTGAAATCAGGCGTTTCCGGATAACCTAAATTTAAACAGGCATCGATAAACGCTTTTGAAACCGGATTGGGATTGTGGTCTTTTGCATTTATAACCGAGATCATTCCATTTCGTCCTGCCAGAGGATTGGTATCATCTTCCTGCATTTCAAGTTTCTGAAAATAAGGAACCACATCGTCGAAAGCCCAGCCGGGAGCGCCACCATAGGCCCAGTTATCAAAATCAGAACGATGTCCTCTGATGTGCATCATGATATACATGTTGCTCGAACCACCAGTAAGTTTTCCCCTTGGCTCGTAGGTTTGTCTTCCATTGAGACCGGGCTGAGGTACAGAATTATACCCCCAGTCAATTTCTGATCCCAGCAAAGTGTACCAAAGAGCCGGGTTGGCCACATTGGCCGGAGCCGAACCCGGAGGACCTCCGGCTTCGATTAATAGTACTGATTTATCCGGGTTTTCCGACAGGCGGTTAGCCATAATACTACCTGCAGTTCCTGCTCCAACAACAATATAATCGTAATGGTTTGGCGTTGTTTTTTTCATAAGTTCTGACTTTTATCCTATTCAAATTGATCGAGAAATGGCTTGAATGGCTTTGAATCGTGGAAATTAGCCATGTATACAATTTTACCTTCTTTGATTTCAAAGTAGTTCATCACTTCTGCTTCAATCGGAATATCCGGAAATTTGGAAGCTCGGGCTGAGATATGAGAAACAGCAGCAGCCTTATTCCCGTCAACCAGAATATGTAAAGGTTTATTTATGAAAACAGCATAAACATTGCCCATTCCGGCCATCATTCCACGAAGGGTTGTTAACGATTCTATATGGCCGGCCAATTGCTCGTCCATGATCTGATTTTCGTCAAATAAATCACACCATGCAGTCCAATCGCCGCTATTGGCATGGACATAGTATGCTTCGATAATTTCTTTTACAGTCATATTGGTAATTATTTATTTATTTTCAACAGCCAGTTAATTCCATTGATAAATAGACTAAAGCTGTTTAATTAAATCTTCAACAGTTTCATTTAGCTCATAAGTCATCAGAAACAACAAGGTGTCATTGGGCAAATAAGATTTCATTTCTCCGATTAAAAAATTCTGATCCGATTCACTTAATGGGAATTTCGGATTATTAAGTTTTTTAACCGCGCTAATGAAAGTTTTTATGTAGCCTTTTGTCCAGACGGCCAATTCAGTTCCAACAGAAGCAACTCCATGTCCATAGTAAAATTGAGCTCGGTTATCATAGGTGTTTTCTATGTAATCGAGAATTTTCAACCATTCCGCAGTATGCCCGTCTCTAAAAAAATTGTGCGTGTGATTGGAAATTAAATCACCTACAAAAACATGATCAATTCCATTTGATTTGAATGACCAGATTCCGTCAGAATCAGATTCTCCAGGGCCAAAATCTTTGAAATCAAATTTTACTCCGCTGAAAGTTTTACTAAATACATCAGGTATAATTTCATTTGGGAAAGTACGAACGGCAGGCCAGTCGTCTCCCAATAAATAGGTTGCTGTGGGTGCCTTTCTGATGTCTTCCTCCTGAGCAAATTTTAAACATCCTTTTGATCCAAGAATTGGAAGATCTTTAAATGAATCAAGTCCGGAATAATGGTCCGGATGACCGTGAGTCATTAAAACTGATTCGAGGGGCTTGTTAAACGATTCGGCCAGATTTCTAAGTTCTCTGGAACTGGAGATTGCCAGTGTTGAATCAACAACAACAACAGATTTTTCAAGTTCAATTACAAATGCAAAGACATGGTCACGAGGTAATTCCACGAATTTACCAATCAGTGGAAATACTTTTGGATTAAAATTACTCATTTCATGAATTTATAAATGATTAAATCAGATGTGAAATCCTGTTTTACAAACGGGTTTCATCATCGCTTAACGGACCCCAGAATTGATCGAAGTTTGTAGTTCCATCCCCATAAATTGCCCCTTTTCCTTCTACCACTTTCCCATTCTCCCACCTTAATACATGGACCACATTGATGTCCAGTTTTGTAAATGGAACTTTCGCTGTAGTTTCATCAAAACCGGCTCTAAATCCCAGGTTGTGAGTCACATCTGCTGAATATTCGTCATTGGTCATGATGGTGATCGGATCCATCCGGAAACTATTCCCGGAGAGTTTTCCCACTTCGGTCATAAATCCAAAAAAACCATCCAAACCTTCATACCATCCGGCCAAAGGATGATGGCCCGGCACCAGCCAGCGCATATTTTCAGCCCAATATTCTTTGACCTGATTCAAGTCGCCGGAGGCCAACGCCTTGTATGCTGCATTCACATGTTCGACCGATAGATTATTTGTGCTCATTACTTCTGATTTTAATTGCAGATTATTTTTAAAAGACTTAGTAATAACTTTTCTGAAGTTTGATTATCCAGTTAAACATTGCCCTTAACAGACAATATTTAACTCAGATTATCAACTTGATATTCATTTACTTTATGCTAATCTTTCAGGAATTGGTTTCAGCTTGTAAACCGAATTAAAGAAAGCATCTGCAACATGTTGATTGCCCATAAATACCTGTACGTCAGCAATTCTTCCATCTCTAACTTTGTAGTAAGTGCAATTTAATGCATCCAGTTTAGGAGTGGTCGATTCAGAATGTCCACGGTGAATTTCAATAGCACCGTCATCTCCAAAAACATCAATTTTAATCAGATCAACCTGAATACTTGCTTTTCCAAGTTCCATGAAAAAAGCGATTACTTCGTCGGCACCATATTTTACACCTGCCAATGGATTATGTCCAGGAAGCACCCAAACCAAATCTTTATGAAAAACTTCTTTTTTAATGGTTTCCATGTCACCCTTGTTAAAGGATTCGTACATCTTCGATACTAATTCTACTGCATTCATAATTTCAATTCTAGATTTGTTTATAGTTTATTGTTAATGTATTAGAGTGTTGCCGAACCTTCGTGATACTTTATTTCATCCACAATGTATTTGGTGATAACGAGATTGCCTGCAATAATTTTCATTTCCCAGGTTTGATAGGCATCACACTTTATTCTTTTGCTGTATGCCTCCGGAGCATTCCATAGACTGGCCTCCCATTGCACAACAACTTTTACTGAAGCAGAATCTCCATCTATTTGAGGCGAAACTTCTTTTACTGTATGAACTTCATCGAAAAAGATTCTTATCACCCGTTGAAACCAGCCTTCAAAGCCGGCATGGCCATAAATAGTAGCTTCCGGGAAAACCATTTCAAGTTCCTTATTGGCAAGCAGAGGAAGAAAATCTACCTGAGGTGCATGTACATCAAGTAATTTGTACCAATTCTCTGCAAATTCTTTTATTGATTGTTGTGTTAACATCTTTGTATTTGTTTAATAATTAACTGTTTATTGTCCGCAAATTTTGTTGATCAGATCAGGTTTGAAGTCTCCCTCAAGCACCAGATCGATTAAAAAAGGCTTATCGTCTGAAAGCATTCGATCAATAGCCGGAGCAATGTCTTCAGTTCTTTCAACACGAACAGCATCTACACCCATTGATTTTGCAATCTGATCAAATTGAAGAGCAGGATAGGATAGGTCGAACGGAAGAGGAAAGTCGTGTTTGCCAATCTCCCGCTCCTTCCAGTACTGGTCGATGTTCAATTGCAATAATTTGTAGGTGCCGTTGTTGCAAACAATAAACTTTGCACCCACTTTATGCCTTACAGCCGACCATAGTGCCTGAATCGTGTACATTGAGCCGCCATCGCCGGTAAAACCAATGACTGTTTTCTCCGGATGCAATAACTTAACTCCAATGGCACCGGGGATTCCAATTCCCAAAGAGCCACCTCTGGTATAAAAAATGTCACCAGGTTTTGTCGGTGGCAGGTACCTTGTAATTGGGGGAGAACTTGTCAGAGCTTCATCAAAGATTACCCTGTCTTTCGGAAGCTTTTCCGATAAAATACGGGCAAATTCAGCCATGTGTAAAGGTGTTTGTCCATTTGCTGCATCATCTGCTTTAATTTCTGCTGCAAGCTTTTCCAATTTCGCCTTACCAATTTCAGTAATCCTTTTATTGGCCGTGTTTTTTTGTTCAGCAGTCATTAATGACTCCAGTTTATCGGCCAGTGCCTGAAGAGTAATTTTTGGATCGCAAACCACACCGAGATCAACCCGGTGATTTTTTGCAATCTCATAGGCATTCAAATCAAAATGAATTACACTCGCATCCGGATTATAAATTTCACCTAATTCAGGAAAAACCTCAGGCATCATATACGTTCCAACAACGAGGTTGCAATCTCCTTTTGAAGTAATTGGCTTACTGTACGAGCCAAACATGTGACCTGTTGTTCCCTGATATAATGGATGTTCATTATCCATAATGAAATCGCCAAATTCAACTCCATATACTTCAGCACCCAGCAATTCAGCCACTTTGGACAATTCAGAGGTGGCACCAGAATATGCAACTCCATCGCCTATAAAAATCATTGGTTTATTGGCTGATAAAAGCATTTTAGCTGCCTGATCAATAATGTCAGAATCAGGAATTACCCTTGTTGAAGGTAAAGATGTTGGCATAACGATTTCATCGTTAATTTCATCCAAAATATCCATCGGGACACAGACATAAACTGGTCCCATGGGAGCTGTTGCAGCAATTTTTATAGCTCTGCGGATGGTTCTTAAAAGTGAACGGGAGTCGGTTACCAGTGTCGAATATTTGGTCACTGGAGCCATCATGGCAACTAAGTCGTTTGCCATTTGGGCATCCATATTCATGTATTTTACACCTGCATCACCACCAATAACAACTAAGGGCGAATGGCCTCTCTTTGCCTGATACAATGCACCAACAGCGTTTCCAATCCCTGGTGAACTATGTAATTGAACCAGAGTTGGCTTTTGACTTGCTCTGGCGTATCCATCCGCCATCAGTACAGCAATACTTTCCTGAAGGGTAAGTATATACTTCATTGCAGGATAAGCAGACAGAGCATCTAAAAATCCCTGTTCGACTGTTCCCGGGTTACCAAACATATGATCCATGCCATCGGCAAGGAATTGTTCGATTATTTTTTCATTACCACTTTTACCAGCCATAGCGCCTTAATCCATTATCAAGAACCTTAACAATCTGATCGCCAAATTCATGGGCACATTGTAATGAGCGTGCGGAGATAAAAGGATAATCCACAATTACAGAAGTTTCTTTCCCGAAATTTCCATGATATTTTCCTTCCGGGCCAACCGCATCAGTCAGGGTATATTCCAAGACATAAGGTGGAGGTCCAATATTGAAGTCAGTATGCAAGAATCCGGTACCATCGTGGTAATCGTATTCGATACAATGACCGGTAACATGTTTTCCTTTGATAATGCTTGTGCGCTCGTTGAAATCGCGTGCGAAAGCAAGGACAGCAACTCCGTAGCAAATGCTTGCAATTGGTTTGTCAGCCTTATGGAAACCTAAAACAATCTCATGTAAACGTTGATTGTTCACCATATCTACAATGGGACCACTTCCACCAACTAACAAAATAGCATCGTATTTTTCAGTTAAAGCTTTCTGCGATTCTCTGACTTTTACATTGTATTGTTCCAATTCGCGTAAAAAATTTGCTTTCGAATAGTACGGACGCTCCGGAATGAAATCGTTCATAGAAAGCGGAGTTTCCAGTCTTTTCTTTGCTTCAAAAGCAAGAACCAGATCTGCATCAAATTTTGTGGTAACATTCACACCCAGAGGTGGATCGAAATAATTTGGATCATAACTTGGAGGCAGAGCCTCTGCTTTTTTCCCGAATTGTGTCATGAAATCAAACGAGTAGCCTGCAGCCTCAAGTTTGTTCAAAGGTCCCACCAATTCAATTCCCCAATAACCATATTCCGAAAGAATGGCTAAGATTTTTTTTGTCTTCATACGTTTTTAAATTATATTAAACAATCTAAAGTTTTGTCACTGTTTTACATTATGCTATAATATAACAAGATATAAACATCTTTTTGACTTAATTGTTTTGGTGTATTGTAAGTTATTCGATAAAAAGACAATTTTTATTATTATTTTAATATTTTCATTTGTCTCTAACCCCAATTAATTGGAATAAAAACTGGAAACAGTTTGACCTTTTTAACGGATTTATTGAATTATTTGTTTGGGTAATATTGAGCATAATATATAGACTTAACATTTTTTAACTAATTTAAATTATCTCAAATCCCGATAATTGGAATATAAATTCAAATGATATAGGAAATAAAATGTCTTACCTATTTTAAGAATTTCATCACAGAACCAAATGGTGTGCCATAAAAAGAACTTAAAGCTTAACTGACTATAA
>CAIPKZ010000187.1 GCA_903865775.1 uncultured Prolixibacteraceae bacterium
TCAGATTTTGTATTCCATTATACGGAATAAAAATGGCCGGATTGCCTTCCTATTTTTAGTGGTTGGGCTTACTCTGACAGCTGCTGCCGCATTTTATTCGGAACAGACTTCTAAATCGCTGGCCGAAAAAGATTTTGCTTCAGAATGCAATGAAATACAAAGAAAAATTTCAACCAGACTTCATGCCCAGGCCATACTATTACGCAGCGGTGCAGCTTTTTTCAGTGCTTCAGATACTGTTAGCCGCCACAGCTGGAAAACCTATTTTGATGTGATGCAGGTTGACCGGAATTTGTCAGCTTTTCAGGGAATCGGATACTCTCAAATAATTTCAAAAAGTCAATTACAGGATCATATTCAACAAACCCGCAAAGAAGGATTTCCGGATTATACAATTAGGCCCGCCGGCGACAGGGCTGATTATACCTCGATAATCTATCTCGAACCTTTTTCAGGCCGCAACCTCCGTGCATTTGGTTACGATATGTTTTCGGACTCCATCCGGAGAAAAGCCATGGAAATAGCATGCGATTCGGATATAGCCATGCTTACCGGCAAGGTTACTTTGGTTCAGGAAACTAATGAAGAATTGCAGGCAGGCACTTTAATGTATGTTCCGGTGTACCGTAACGGCATGCCAACCAATACTGCTGAACAACGCCGGGCAGCAATCAAGGGTTGGGTTTACAGCCCTTTTCGAATGAACGACCTGATCAATGGCATTTTGATGAATGGTACTGATGTTAAAATAGATCATCCGATTCATACCCAGATTTACGATCAGGATATTGTTTCAGAAGCTTCATTATTATATGATTCCAGAAAGCTTGGTACAAAGGCTACTGCTGACGGCTTGAATCTGCTTTTGCCTTTTGATTTTAACGGGAAACATTGGACCTTGAAATTTTTTCAGCCATATGTTTCAACGATATATGGATTGACCCTGTTCATTTTGGTTGGCGGTTTCATAATAAGTTTACTAATCTTCTTCCTGATCAAATCGCTGTTTAATCTCCGTGAAAAATCCAGGGAATCAGTTATGAATGCAGAGAATTTCAGGAGCATGGCAGAAGATCTGGCAAAGGCCCAGTCGGTTGCCCATCTGGGGAACTGGAAATGGAATGTTCAAACAGCAGAGGTAAGCTGGTCGGACGAGATGTTCCGGATTTTCGGTATTGATAAAGCTAACTATACAGGTAGGCTGGGTGATGTAATTCACCAGGTAATTCACCCCGATGATCTTCACCTTGTTCTTCCTTCCAATGCCGATAGTTTTGTGAAAAATACACCGATAGAATACCGCATCATTCTGCCTGACCATTCCATCAGGTATATTTTGGCTGAATCGGGTGAAAACATTGTTGACAGCAAAGGTGTTCCAATCTACCTGACCGGTGTGGCCCAGGATATTACCGAACGCAAACTGATTGAACTGGAACTATCCAAAGCGAAAGAAAAATTGGAGAATTTTTTCAATCTTGTCCCCATCTTAGTTACAGTTGCATCATCCAACGGATATATGACGAACCTCAATCCGGAATGGGAAAAGGTTCTTGGCTATACTATTCAGGAATTGGAAAGCAAACCCTTCGAATCATTCATCCATCCCGACGACATTGAGTCAACCCGGCGCGAGGTGGAAATACAGTTAAAAGGCGGCACCACCATCAATTTCCATAACCGGTACCGGCACAAGGATGGGACCTACCGATGGCTTGACTGGAAAGCATTCGGGACAAATGAGGGCTTCATTTATGCAGCGGCAAGCGATATTACGAAGAGTAAACATGCCCAAATAGCTCTGACCGAAAGC
Organism: uncultured Prolixibacteraceae bacterium; assembly: GCA_903865775.1. Lineage (GTDB taxonomy): Bacteria > Bacteroidota > Bacteroidia > Bacteroidales > Prolixibacteraceae > Aquipluma. The sequence continues at coordinate 1,814 of CAIPKZ010000187.1, forward strand.
GAACTGAAGTTTAAAATATTATCCAACCAACTGGATTCAATAATCGACCATATTCCTGGTCTGGTATTTTATAAAGACAAAAAGAACCATTTCATCCATGTAAATAAATACGTTGCTGAGGCGCACAGCAAAACCAAAGCAGAACTTGAAGGAATGAACCTGGATGATTTATACCCGAAGGCAGATTCCGAAAAATACTATGCCGACGATTTATTGGTGATCAACTCAGGCGCAGCCCGGTTAGATATCGAGGAACCCTGGGAAACAGAACAAGGCATAAAATGGGTTAATTCAAGTAAAATTCCGTTTGTTGATGCAACAGGTGAAATAGTGGGTGTAATTGGTATGTCGTTTGACATTACCGCCCGCAAGCAGGCGGAAGCTGAACTTCGTGAACGGGAAGTTCAGTACTATCAGTTGGCCAACGCCGGAAGAGCCTTGATATGGAGAGCCGGAACCAATAAGTTGTGCTATTTTTTCAACAAAATCTGGTTAGATTTTACGGGCCGCACCCTGGATCAGGAAATGGGAAATGGCTGGACCGAAGGTGTTCATCCGGACGATTTAGACCGCTGCCTCGAAATTTACACCTCTTCGTTTGATCAGCGGCAGACATTTGAAATGGAGTACCGGCTGCGCCATGTTAGTGGCGAATATAAGTGGTTGCTCGATATTGGAACACCAAACTTCGATAGCAAAGGTGAATTCGATGGCTACATCGGCCATTGTTTCGACATCAGCGATCGCAAACAGGCCGAACAGGAAATCATTGATAAAAACGAACAACTGCTTCTTTTAAGTGATGAAAAAGACAAGTTCTTCTCCATAATCGCCCATGACCTGCGCAGCCCGTTTAATGGCTTTTTGGGATTGACAAAAATAATGGTTGAAGAAATAAGCAACATGAGCACCAGCGAACTAAAAGAGATATTGGTGAGTTTGGAAAGTTCAGCAACTAACTTGTACAGTCTTCTCGAAAACCTGTTAGAGTGGGCGCAGATGCAACGTGGAATGATTCCTTACAATCCCGAAGAAATTCAATTGCAAAATATCACTGACGAGTGCATTGACCTGATGATGGAGTCTATCAGGAAAAAAGGAGTGAACATCATTTCCGATATTCCAAAAGATTTCAAGGTGATGATTGATGTCAAAATGATTCAATCCGTTATCCGGAACTTCATTTCGAATGCAGTGAAATTTACAACCAAAGGTGGAAAAATAAGTATTTCGGCTCGAGCCATAAGTGGTGGAATGGCTGAAATTTCGATCAGGGATACCGGTATTGGCATGAATAAAAACTTGCTCGACAACCTGTTCAACTTTGCTCAAAAGACAAACCGCATGGGTACCGATGGCGAGGCAAGCAACGGACTTGGACTTTTGCTTTGTAATGAATTCGTGGCCAAACACGGTGGCCAAATCTGTGCGGAAAGTGAAGAAGGAATAGGCTCTGTATTTTATTTTACCATTCCATGCCAGGCTTTAAGTGCTATTGAAACACCTGATGAACATGCTGTTCAGCCTACTGCGAACGTAATTCAGGAAAGAAAACTGAAAATATTGATTGCCGAAGACGATGAAATCTCTCAAATGCTTCTGGAAAAAACAGTTGAAAAGTTCAGCAACGGAATTTTGAAAGCAGGAACAGGAATCGAAGCGGTGGAAGTTTGCCGCGAAAATCCGGATATCGATTTAATTCTGATGGACATTCATATGCCTGAGATGGATGGATATGAAGCCACCAGGGAAATCAGGAAATTCAACTCCGGCGTGGTTATTTTTGCCCAAACGGCCTTTGCATCAGCAGAAGACCGAAATCAGGCGATTCAGGCCGGATGCACCAATTACCTGACCAAACCCATTATGAAAGATAAATTTACAGGATTAGTCCATCAGTATTTTGATATTTAATTCCGGGTAGATTTGCTTATAGTTCAAAGGAAACCAGATTCCTGAACAGAAGTGTTTTTCAGGTAATGATATAGGTTTTATGACAGTTTGGTGCGGGGATTTATTAATCAGCCCCTTCCCTTTTTTTTCTTACCTTGCCGCATTGAATCGTGCGTTTGGCGGGTCTCAAATCTTAGATGCTCCTCCTCACTTCTGTGAGCAATTTGGAAATGTAAATGTGCCGGGTTTAAGAGAAAGTAATTTAGTGAAGTGAGCAAATGCATTTTTTACACAAGCCAAAGGATTCGTCATTGAACGGCGTATCTTTTAAATTATCAAAAGATTAACGATGAACAAGCCACATAGTCCATCATCTGATTCCTCTGTTTTTCGTCAAAAAGCAGAAGAGTTGCTGAAAATCAGGAAGCAAAAAACAGTTTTGCCCAATTCTGAAACTGATATACAGAAACTCATTTACGAGCTGGAAGTACGTCAGATAGAACTTGAATTACAGAACGAAGAACTTGCCCGGACAAAGAGCTACGGCGATGATCTCAACAAATCCTTATTTCAGGACAATCATTCCGTCATCTTGTATATTGACGCGGAAACAGGTGATATAAAAAAAGCCAATCCTGCTGCCTGCCAGTACTATGGCTGGTCAGATGCTGAACTGTGCAAAAAAAATATATCCGAGATTAATACCCTTTCGCAGGCTGAAGTAGTCGTTGAAATGAAAAAGGCGAAAGAAGAAAAACGCAATCATTTCTTTTTCAAACACCGCCTGGCCAGTGGCGAAATCCGGGATGTTGAAGTATATTCCGGTCCGGTTCATGTCAGTAATTCCATCCTGTTATATTCCTTCATTCACGATATCACTGAACGCAAACGGACTGAAGAAATTCTGAGCGCAAGTGAACTGAAATACCGTAACATCTTCGAAAGTGTACAGGATGTCTACTACGTGGCAAAAACTGACGGAACCATTCTTGAATTGAGTCCTTCCATCGAACAAATCTCTAAAGGGCAATATAAGCGTGAAGATTTGATTGGCAAGTCGATTCTTGGAATCTATGCCAATCCTGACGACCGGAATATCTATATTTCAAAATTGTTCAAACAGGGAAGCATTACCGATTATGAATTGTCATTTTTAAACAAAGACGGATCAATTATTCCTGTTTCCATTTCATCACGTCTTTTTTTCGATGCTGACGGAAATCCGGCAACAATTTCAGGAAGTATGCGGGATATTACTGAACGGAAACAAACCGAGTTGGTATTAAAGCAAAGCAATCAAAAGTGGGAAGCCATTATTGCCGCCTCGCCTGATGGAATTGGAATCGTTACTTTAGAAGGGAAACTGCAGCTGGCTTCCGATAAATTAGCCACCATGTATGGCTATACCATCCCTGAAAAAGAGCTGTTTATTGGAAAAACAGTATTCGATTTTATCGATTCGACTGATCATGAAAAACTGATCGGCAACATTCGTAATTTGCTCAATAAGAAGTTTAACCAAACCTTTTCAGAATATTTGGCAGTACGGAAAGACGGCAGCCGGTTTTATACCGAATTAAACTCAAGCGTTTTGTTCGACAACAAAGGTAATCCTGAAAGCATCATGTACGTCCAGCGCGATATTTCGAGCCGGAAAATAGCCGAGGAATCTATCCGTGAAAGTGAAGAAAAGTACCGCAATATATTTGTTAATGCTCAGGAAGGAATCTTTCAAACCAATGTGGATGGAACCTATCGTTCGGTGAATCCGGCCCTGGCAAAAATGTACGGATTTGAATCGCCTGAGGAATTGATGAACAGCCGCTTAAATATTTCTACAGATTCCTATTTAGATCCCGGCGAACGGGAGATTTTTTTGAGATTGATGGAAGATCAGGGCTATGTGAAAGGATATGAGTACGAAGTGAAGCGAAGAGATGGCAGTACAATCTGGCTCTTTGAAGATGCAAAAACGATAAAGGATAAAAGTGGCAGTATTCAATATTTCGAAGGTTTCGTGGTCGATATTACCGACCGCAAACTGGCTGAGAATGCCTTGAATGATAAAAAGAATCTTTTAACCAACCTGATTATCAATCTTCAGGAAGGTATTTTGCTTGAAGACGCAAACCGCAAAATCGTATTGACCAACCAACTGTTCTGCGATATGTTTGGCATACCGGCTCCACCGGAAGTGATGGTAGGTGCCGATTGTTCAGGCTCGGCCGAAGACAGTAAATTCTTCTTTAAGAATCCCGTCAAATTCATTGCGGATATCAATATAGTTCTGGAGGAACAAAAGGCAGTTTATAATGATGAACTTGAGCTGGCCGATGGCCGGTATTTCGAAAGGGATTATATTCCTACTTACCTCGATAATCAGTACAGCGGTCATTTATGGAAATACAGGGATATCAGCAATCGCAGAAAGGCAGAAGAAGGATTTAAAAAAATATCGCAGGCTGTTGAACAAAGCCCTATCGTAAATTATATCACTGACCTGAAAGGCACGATTGAGTATGTTAATCCTAAATTGCTGGAATTAACCGGCTATTCCAGGGAAGAACTGATTGGAAAAAATCCAAGGATTTTCAGTTCCGGCGAAAAATCGAGCGAAGATTATGCGAATATTTATCAAACCATCAGTTCGGGCTTGGAGTGGAAGGGAGAGTTTCATAACCGGCGGAAAAACGGAGAATTATTTTGGGTTTCGGCCTTAATCTCTCCGGTTACCGATTCGAAAGGAAAAATTACCCATTATTTGGCGGTTGAAGAAGACATTACCGAACGTAAAGCAAAAGACAAAGAAATACAAAAGCTCTCGCATGCTCTGGAGCAAAGTCCTGTCATCATTATCATGACCGACTTGAATGGCAATTTCGAATACGTAAATCCTGCATTCCATGCCATTACAGGGTACCGTCCCGATGAAATTGCCGGGAAAAGTATCCGGATCCTGAATTCAGGAGAAACTTACGATGAAGTTTATCAGGAGATGTGGGAAACCATCAGCGCAGGTAACGACTGGTATGGTGAATGGATGAATAAAAAGAAAAGCGGTGAGTTCTTTTGGGTGAATGTTTCGGTTACCCCATTTCGCGATGACCACGGAAATATCACCAATTACCTGGCCGTGGAACAGGATATCTCGGCCCGGAAACTTGCTGAAAAGGAAATACAGGACCTCAATGCAAATCTGGAATTAAAAATAGCTGAAAGAACCTTTGAACTCGCTCAGACCAATGAAAATCTGCTGACCGAAATTGACGAACGAAAACGTGTAACGGAAGCACTTAGTGACAGTGAAAGCAACTACAGGTCGGTAATCGAAAATGTGAATGAAGTTATTTTCAGGACTGATGCCGAAGGATTGTGGCTCTTCCTGAATAAATCCTGGACAGAGATCACTGGCTTTAGTGTGGCAGAATCACTTGGCCAGTTGTTTGTCAATTACGTTCATCCCGACGACAGGGCACGAAACTGGGAATTATTCGAACCGCTCATAAAACGCGAAAAAGAATATTGCCGGCACCAGATCCGGTATTTAACCAAAGATGGCGGATTCCGTTGGGTTGAAGTTTTTGCCCGTCTGGGAATTAACGAACAAAATGAAATCACCGGCACATTTGGCACACTTCAGGATATCACCGAACGCCGGGAGGCCGAGACTGCATTGGCTATCGAAAAACAGCGGCTTGCCTCGATCATCGAAGGCACCCATGTGGGTACCTGGGAATGGAATATCCAAACCGGAGAGACCATTTACAACGAACGATGGGCCGATATTTTGGGATACACACTCGATGAACTTGCACCGGTAAGTATCGAAACCTGGATGAAACTGGCCCATCCTGATGATTTTAAAATCTCGGGTGAATTGATTAATAAACATTTTTCCGGAGAGTCTGATTACTATTCGTTTGAATCGCGGATGAAGCATAAAAACGGCCATTGGACGTGGGTTTTAGACCGGGGAAAAGTGAATGCCTGGGACGAAAATGGAAAACCGCTCCTGATGTCGGGAACACATCAGGATATAAGCGAACAGAAACAAGCGATTGACGAGATTGAAGAAAGCAGGGAAAGACATCGTGGATTAAGCGAGGCAGCTTTCGATTCCATCTTCTTTTCCGAAAAAGGGCTTTGCATTGAGCAAAATTCGATGGCCGAAAAGGTGTTTGGTTATACCACTGAAGAAGCTCTTGGCCGTTACGGTACTGACTGGATTGTTCCTGAAGACCGCAAAATAGTCATGGATAATATGATGGCCGGCACTGAAGAACCATACGAAGTAAAGGCACTGAGGAAAGATGGAACAACATTCCCCTGCATGCTAAGCGGCAAAATGATGCATTATAAAGGAAGAAATGTTCGGGTTACCTCGTTGAGCGACATTACCGAACGA
>CAIPKZ010000188.1 GCA_903865775.1 uncultured Prolixibacteraceae bacterium
AAGGTTTTATCCTGATTCACAGCACCGGATCGAAGCCAATGAACAGTGAGGTGGATGTGCCGCTAACCTATGCTGATTATTACTACCTTGAAGCACTGATCCGTTCCAAATAAAATGTCATATTCGTATGATTCCCGAAAGATGAAAAAAAATTGTACCTGTAACCTCAATGCCTGAAAACTGCCATATTTCTGCTGGGATTCAATCCGGGGCAGATTTGAATTAAAACTGAATAGCATGATAAATCACAAAAAAAAGCGTCACCGCACCCGATACTTTATCCTGGCAGCTTTTGCGCTTGTGAGCTTGATATCGTTTAATCCAGCATCTGATATTAAGGTAAAGGATATGAAAGAACTGAACGAAGCAGTAGCAGCAGTAAAGCCTGGCGGGAAAATCATGCTGGCCAATGGTATTTGGAAGGATGTGGAAATATTGCTGAATGCAAAAGGCACCGAAAAAGCACCTATTGAAATTACCGCCGAAGAAAAAGGCAAGGTTTTTATCGAAGGGCTATCAAATCTGAGGATTTCGGGCGAATACCTTGTGGTTTCAGGTCTTGTATTCAGGAACGGATATACACCAACAGGGGATGTGATTGCATTTCGTGAAAAAGATGGTATGTATGGAAATAATTGCAGGTTAACGGAATGTGTGATCGATAATTTCAATAATCCCGAACGTTTCGAAACTGAACTTTGGGTTTCGCTTTATGGGAAAAACAACAGGGTCGATCATTGCTATTTCGTTGATAAACGAAGCCAGGGTGTTACCCTTGCCGTCCGCCTCGAAGACAAAGCCGGACAGGAAAACAATCATAAAATCGATCATAATTATTTTGGATTCCGTCAAAACCTTGCTTCAAACGGTGGCGAAACCATGCGAATTGGAACCAGTCCAAATTCACTCTCAACCTCCGGAACACTGGTAGAGGCTAACTATTTCGAACATTGCGACGGGGAACAGGAAATTATCTCCAACAAAAGTTGTGGAAATGTATATCGCAATAATACCTTTTGGGAATGCAGCGGCACCCTTTCGTATCGGCACGGACACGATAACCTTGCAGAAGGGAATTTTTTCTTCGGAAATGGAAAAGATAATACGGGCGGAATCAGGATAATTAATGAGCATAACAAAGCCATCAATAATTATTTCTTTAAACTGACTGGCTATCGCTTTCGAGGCGCTTTAGTGGTTATGAACGGAGTGCCAAATTCACCAATCAACCGTTACAACCAGGTTGTTGGAGGCGATTTTAGCAACAACACGTTTATCGATTGCGACTATATACAGCTTTGTACAGGCAGTGATGAAGAACGCACTGCCGTTCCGATTGATACCAAAATTGAAAACAATGTTTTTTATCATTCAACTGCAAAAGAGATTTTTACTGCGTATGATGATATCAGCGGAATTACCTTCACTAACAATTTTCTGAATACAGGGGTAAAACTAATTGTTGACAAGGGAATTGAACTTGTTGAAATGAAGCTTGTCAATAACCCGAATGGATTGGAAATTGTTGAAAGTCCAGAAATTCGTAACGCCGGATGCAATTTGATGAAACCGATTGCAACATTTGAAAATACAGGAGTGAAATGGTATCCGCGCAAATCGGTAGAACTACGGTTTGGGACAGGAAAAGATGTGGTAGTGGAACCGGGCGAAAACAGCCTGGCCGAAGCTGTGAAACTGTCGGAACCCGGTGATGTACTTCTTCTGAAAACCGGCGATTATTCGAATTCTAAAAATATTTTTATCCGGAATGCAGTAACTATTAAAGCTGCCCCCGGAGCAAAACCTGTACTTTTGTCTGAGAAAAACAGCATGTTTTCCATCGAGAATGAAGGCGCATTAAAATTGTCGGGATTAAAAATCAGCGGTAGGAAATCACCTGATATGGCC
>CAIPKZ010000189.1 GCA_903865775.1 uncultured Prolixibacteraceae bacterium
AACTTTGAGCCGTTTAAAGTTGAATATGTTTTTAACATCCCGAAAGCCTATTTCGACGAGGGGAAAATGCAGATTACACCTTTTGTTCAGGCTGGCGAAAAAGGGTATTATGTCTGGAGCGGCGTGACCAGAGATTTGTCGGGCATGGCTGCAAAAGCCGGCCAGGTCGTGGTTATTACACTTTCAACCGAAGATTTTCTGGTGAATAAACAGAAGAAAAAAAACCTGATTGAAACCGTTGGTTTTAAATTGGACCGGCAAGGCTCAATATTGACTGAACCTATTATCCTGAAAAGCATCACTGTTAAGCTGGATGAAAAGGCAAGCAAATAAAGAGGATGAATAGAATTGAGATAGAGCATCAATTACAAAATCTCCAATAACAAACAAGGCCCCCTTCTCAGGAGGCCTTGTTTGTTATTGCATGAAATTATTTATTCCAGTTCTTTTATTTTTATGTCCCGGTACCAAACGTCGCCGCCATGATCCTGAAAGGCAATGTATCCTTCTTTGGCCACATCGGCCCAGTTTGGATTCAGCTCAGGAAATTTACTGTCTTTAACCAGTTTTTTCCAGTCGTCGGTCCATAAATGATATTCCAGAACTTTCTCGCCATTTTGTTTGTGAACAACCGTTCCCTGGTAAACAATGATTTCGGCTGTATTCCATTCGCCAATCGGTTTGGCATTTTGTGGCTTGGCCGGAATCAGATCGTACAACGAACCAGCTTGCCTGTTTCCATCGTTTCCGAGTGTGGCATCAATGTGATTAATGTTGTCCAGAACCTGATATTCAGGAGCAGTTTTCCAGATTTGCCATTCCGGCACTTCCTGCCCAAGATAGAAAATTCCTGAATTGCTTCCTTTTGCTATTTTCCATTCAACTTTTAAGTCGAAGTTTTTGAATTTTTTGTCGAAAATGATGTCGCCACCATTTTCAGCGCCTGCTTCACCCGTACCTGAACCAACGCAATGCATGGCGCCATCAGCAATTTGCCATCCTGCAGGAAACGATGTTTTGTTATAGCCTCTCCAACCGGTAGAGCTTGTTCCGTCGAACAGAAGTTTCCATCCGGCACTGGCTTCTTCCTTGGTTAACTGGTTTGGTACGGTTTTTTCCTGACAACTCTGAAACGAAATTGCAAATACAAAAATTCCAGTCAGTAACAGTAGATAGATTTTTCTCATGGGATAAAATTTTAGTTTATTGAAAATTTAAATTGGTTTACAGTATAGAAACGAACATATTATGAACGATAATGACGTAGGTAAAAAAAATCATCGAGAACAAAGTTCCTTCAGACAAATAAAAAACAAATTTTTTAAAGCTGTATTACAAAGTTAAAAAAACTTCAATAAAAATTGAATGTTTCCAATTCGTTAAACCTAAAAACGGATTGCCTTAAAGTTGATTTGTTTTTTTAACTTCGGTATGTTTTCGGTGATGTTGACCGAAATAATAAAAATTTATGATCATGAATAAGACAGGAACAAAAAGGATAGGTATTTTGACTGCAGGTGGCGATTGCCCCGGATTAAATGCAGCAATCAGAGGGGTTGGAAAAACTGCGATTGTTGAATATGGCATGGAGGTTATTGGATTCTCATCGGGTTATACCGGCCTGATTTATAAGCAATATGTAGAGTTGAAAGAGAAGGATTTATCAGGAATTTTAACCCTTGGGGGAACCATCATCGGAACCTCACGCGAAAAGCCTTTCAAGATAGTGACTGAAGAAGACAACGATAAACCAGACCTGATCAAGCAAAATTACCACGATTTGGGATTGGATGGATTGGTTTGCATTGGTGGAAATGGCACGATGAAAACCGCGAACCTGTTGTCGAAGATTGGACTGAATGTGATTGGGATACCTAAAACCATTGACAACGATGTCTGGGGAACTGACCTGACTTTTGGGTTTGATTCCGCAGTGATAATAGCCACCGATGCGATCGACCGTTTGCACAGTACTGCCAACTCGCACGGAAGGGTGATGATTATTGAAGTGATGGGGCACAATGCCGGATGGATTGCGCTTTATGCCGGAATGGCCGGTGGCGGTGACATTATTCTGATTCCTGAGATTAAATATTCTATGGATTTGGTTTGTGCCAAGATCGAAGAAAGGTATGCAAACAACAAACCATATTCCATTGTAGTAGTTGCAGAAGGAATTGACCATCCGAAAACCATGTCGGCGGCAAGATATCTTTCTGAGTCGATTCAGGCAAAGGTTGATGTGGAGGCTCGCGAAACTGTTTTAGGTTACACCCAGCGTGGCGGAAGTCCTTCGCCCATGGACCGGATTCTGGCAACACGCTATGGAGCATATGCTACTAAAAGCATTGCCGAAGGAAATTTTGGAACGATGGTCGCATTAATCAACAATGAACTGACAACAGTTCCGCTCGAAGAAGTCGGTGGTAAACTCAGGCTCGTTGATCCGGATAATAACCTGGTAATTAAAGGACGTAAAATGGGCGTTTCGTTTGGGGATGAGTGAAGTGATCTTTGTTGAAATGGACTTCGTTTTTATAACAAAAAACCTTTTGTGTTCAAATACGACAGGAATATTGGCAATATTTTAACATTAATTTAATATTAGAAAGAATTTTATGCTTTTTAGAAATTTAGGTTTCATATATTTGATGACTTATGAACAACAAAAGTCAAATACCTATTTCTATGAAACGATTCATTTTTCTACTCCTCGCATTTGTTTTCTCCGCCGTTTCAAAGGCAAGTGAAGCTGATTTGGTAATTCCTGAATTATCGCCGCAACAAAATAATTTGTTGATGATGGGTTTTGTTGTCTGCTTTTTGGGAATTGTTTTTGGTCTGTATATTTTCTTCCGGATTAAGCGATTGGATGCTCATCCGTCTATGCTCGAAGTTTCAAGTGTGATTTTCGAAACCTGCAAAACCTACCTTATTCAGCAGGGTAAGTTCATCGTGGTTTTGTTTGTGGTTATCGGAAGTATCATCGGTTTTTATTTCGGTTTCCTGCAAAGTTACCTCATGTCGCAGGTTGTCCTGATTCTTTTCTGGACTTTAATTGGTATTCTGGGATCCTACAGCGTGGCCTGGTTTGGAATCCGGATGAACACTTATGCAAACAGTCGTATGGCCTTTGCTTCCTTACAACGAAAACCCGTGAAATTATTAAACATTCCACTCGATGCCGGTATGAGTATTGGCGTAATGTTGATATGTGTTGAGCTGATTATGATGCTCATCATTCTGCTTTTTGTCCCAAGGCAAATGGCTGGTGCTGCATTTATTGGTTTTGCCATTGGTGAATCACTTGGTGCCAGTGCTCTGCGAATAGCTGGAGGGATTTTTACCAAAATAGCTGACATAGGCAGCGATTTAATGAAAATCTATTTTAAAATTCAGGAAGATGATCCAAGAAATCCGGGTGTAATAGCGGATTGTGCAGGAGATAATGCAGGAGATAGCGTTGGTCCGACCGCCGATGGTTTCGAAACCTACGGAGTGACCGGAGTTGCACTGATTAGTTTTATCGTTCTGGCAATTGGCCAAAGTATGCCGGAGAGCGAGAAACTCATGTTCCAAAGTACTTTCCTGACCTGGATATTCTCCATGCGCATACTCATGGTTGT
>CAIPKZ010000190.1 GCA_903865775.1 uncultured Prolixibacteraceae bacterium
ACAGTCCGCTGGCACTTCGAATGCTGAAACTTGGATTGAACGCCGAATTGGATGGACAAATCGGAATTCAGGAATTCGCCGGAAATGCCACCTTGCTGTATTATCTCACTGAAGAGGCTCAGGAAGGCAAACACGCATTCCTTGAAAAACGCAAGCCGGACTTCAAAAAGTACCCTAAATTTCCTTGATATCAATGCATTAGGCGTGTTACAAATATGTAACTTACAAAAATGTAACTTACATATTTGTAAGTTGTATTTTAATGATTACATTTGATTCAAAAAACAAAATGGAAACTCCTTTTGTATTTGGGAAATTGGCAGTCAATAGCAACTTCACAAACAGGGATGATGAAAGGCAACATTTAATTGGCAATTTTAATTCGCTCGTAAATACGATCCTTATTTCGCCCCGCCGTTGGGGTAAATCATCATTGGTTCAGATGGCTGCAAACGAAGCTATGGCCGCGAACAGTGAATTGCATTTTTGTTTCCTTGATGTATTTAGCGTTCGGACAGAAGAGCAGTTTTATCGGCATTTGGCGATTGAAGTGTTAAAAGCTTCATCTTCGAAAATGGAACTGTTGCTTGATAATGCCGGAAGGTTTTTGGGTAAATTTCTTCCGAAACTGTCTTTCAGTCCTGACCCACAAAATGAGATCTCATTAGGACTGGACTGGAAGGAAGTTAAAAAACAGCCGGAGGATATATTGAATATGGCAGAAAAACTTGCCATCGAAAAGGGATGGAAGTTTATCATTTGTATTGATGAGTTTCAGAATACTTCAACATTTGAAAATCCTTTGGCTTTTCAGAAAAAGTTGAGGTCGCAGTGGCAAAAACATCACCATGTAGCCTACTGTTTGTATGGAAGTAAACGGCACATGCTGATGGATGTTTTCACAAATGCTTCGATGCCATTTTACAAGTTTGGAAGCCTTATGTTTTTGGAAAAAATCAGAAAGGATAATTGGGTTTCATTTATTTGCGATCGTTTTGAGCAAACACATAAACACATTGATCGCGAATGTGCAGCTTTGATTGCCGATTTGGTTGAGTGTCACCCGTATTACGTCCAGCAGCTTGCACAGCAGAGTTGGTTTCGCTCCAGAGAAACCTGTTCGACCGAAATTGTTATCGATGCACATCAGGGGATTATTGCACAGCTTAGTTTGCTTTTTCAGTCGAAAACCGATGAGTTAACCAATTCTCAGATAAACTTTTTAAAAGCCTTAATTGACGGTGTGGAAAAGTTTAGCTCAAAAGAAACGCTCGAAGAATATAAAATAGGTACTTCGGCAAATGTTTTACGTGTTAAAAATACACTCGAAAGCAAGGAGATAATAGATATTCAGGGGAACAAAATTTCTTTAACCGACCCCATTTACAAAAGCTGGCTAACAACCGGATATTTTAAATATTAGAAGCAAAAAAAATGGCCACATTAAAAAGTTGGATCAAAGCAGCACGTTTACGAACATTGCCTCTTGCAATGTCGGGTATTTTGATGGGAGCGGCAATTTCATATCTGGATAAAGGATTCAATGTGACAGTGACCGTTCTGGCCATTGTGACCGCCCTGTTTATTCAGATCTTCTCAAATTTTGCCAACGACTATGGCGATTCGCAGAAAGGAACCGACAATCAGCAACGAGTCGGGCCTAAGCGGACTGTACAAAGCGGTGAAATTAGTCCGAAGCAAATGAAACTTGGGATGATTTTCCTGATTCTATTGAGTCTGTCCACTGGAATCTGGCTGGTAGCCGAAGGAACGAAAGGGCTTCAACTCACTACTTTTTTACTCTTTCTGTCATTCGGAATTATAGCCTTGATTGCAGCATTTAAATATACTGCAGGCCGGAATCCATACGGATATGCCGGGTTTGGAGACTTAGCTGTTTTCCTTTTCTTCGGAATTTTACCTGTCGCAGGTACCTATTTTTTAAACACTCATCAAATAAATCCTGAATTATTTCTGCCGGCAGTCAGTATCGGGCTATTCAGTACCGGAGTTCTCAATCTGAACAATATGCGCGATATTGAAAACGACCGGAATTCAGGAAAAAATACCGTGATTGTAAGAATGGGGAGTTACAAAGGGAAGATCTATCATAGCCTGCTCATTTTGATTGGAATGCTGAGCACCGTTCTATTTACTTTTGTTCAGGGAAAGTCAACTTTACAATGGCTCTTTTTGCTGGCCTTTCCGTTTTTCATCAACGATCTGATTCAGATCAACAAAATCACTAAACCCAAACAGTTCGATCCTTTCCTGAAAAAATTATCGCTGGCAACGCTGCTGTTTACGGTGTTGTTCGGGCTGGGAATCCTTTTGATTTGAGATTAACGATCAGAGATTAACGATCAGAGATTAACGATTAACGAATGGCCTACAGCTATATTCTAAATCTAAAATCGTTGATCGTTAATCTTCAATCGTTAATTATTTAGTGCGAATCAATCTTGGCTCCAAAAGCCAAATCGCCGGCATCACCCAATCCGGGAACAATGTACGACAAAGGTGTCATTTCCGGATCGACAGCTCCAATCCACAAGGTCACATTTTCTTCAGTAATGTGCTGGGTAATATATTCCACTCCCTGGGTACTTGCAATAACTACCACAATATGAACATGCTTTGGTGTCCCTTTTTTCAATAAAGCCCGGTAACCAATTTCAATGGATGCTCCGGAAGCCAGCATCGGATCGGAAAGAATCAGATCTTTGCCAGTCAGTGATGGTGAAGCGAGGTATTCGAATTCGATATGGAATTCACTGGCTTCGTCATATTTTCGGTAGGCTGAAATAAATGCATTCTCGGCATGATCAAAAATATTCAGTAATCCTTGCTGTAAGGGTAATCCTGCTCTTAAAATGGTAGCTAAAACAGGCTGCTGAACCAGGTTGGAAACCTGGGCCACTCCAAGCGGAGTCTTCACGTCGATGGTTTCGTAATCCATGACCTTGCTGATCTCGTAAGCAAAAATCTCACCCAAACGATTCAGATTTGTCCGGAATCGCATCGGGTCTTTCTGAACGGCTTCATCTCTGATTTCTGCAATGAACTGATTAAAAACGGAATTCGCATTCCCTATGATATTTACCTTCATGATTAAATTAGTTTGGGCGAAAGTAATGAAAAAGTCATTGTCAGCATCTAAAAATTTGAATTTACTAACTATCAGATTCCATATTTTTATCCACAGGTGAAGAATGTGCGAAGCTGGTCTTGATGACTTCCTTCTTCGGCATTAAATTAAGTGAAACAATAACAAGCCCGGGAGAACTGAATAATTGCTATTTGGAGTCTTCAGGAAATATAAATGATATTTTCATTCTATTTTCCGCGATAATTTACGTCGAATGATGCGTTGATCGTTCGCGTTTCAGAACCGCCTTTCATCTGCTTTACAAGGCAGGTAAACGTGCCTTTGAAGTGAGTACTACTGGCTTCTGTTAATTCCATCGTTCCGCTTTCAGATAAAAACGTGTGGTTCAGGTCAATTGCATCTTCCTTATAAATAACATCAATACTAAAAGATTGACCTGTTGGTGATTTGATTCCATTATTTATCTGATATGTCCCAGGAACAATCTGACTTTGATCTTTGGTGAGGAATCCAATAGTTATCCAATCTTTACCGCTGTTCCCAATGATCGAATAGTTATTCATTACCTTATAAGCGTAGGCTCCGGAGGCTTTAAAGCGGGCAACGCTGTTTATTGTGGCAGTGAAGTTTGGATTACTGCTTTCATTGGTGGATATATTCTTTGACTTAAATGACAGAACGGATAGGAAAATCAAAACAAAAACAATTGTTTTTGCAGCTAATTTAAAGAACTGATTTTTCATAGGTTATGGAATTATGGGATGAAGATAGTTTTTTAACTGAAGCGTTTCGGCTTATTTTATCACTTTGAATTCCACTCTTCTGTTTTTGATTTTACCCTCTTCCGAAGTATTGTCTGCCACCGGTTCCGATGCTCCTTTGCCAAAAGTAGTCATTCTGCTTTTTTCAATGCCAAAATTTGCAGCAAGGTGATTTTTCACGCTTTCAGCTCTCTGTTCAGATAAAAGCTGGTTTGCAGTTTCGATCCCATCACTGTCGGTATGGCCAGTAATACTAATTGTTACCGAAGGGTTTTCTTTCAGCGCTTTCCCCAAATCAGCCAAAATGGCGGCACACGAACTTTTGATTGTGGATTTATTTACATCAAATAGAATTTCGCTGGTCGAAAAAGTTCCCGTTTCAATCAGCTGATGTCTTGTATCAGAACCGGCTTCGGCAATTCGCAGATTCGAGATGTAATATTTGTCGGCAGGTGTTTTGTAATCGTTGATAAAGAATACGACTGAATTGTAATTGATATCCTGAAAAGCATTGGGCAAATCCCAGATTTTCTGACCATTCACATACATTCGTAACCGGGCTTTTTGTCTCCAAATCTGGACTTTTGCCCGATTACTATTGGAGTTATTGAATCCTGGAAATTCAATTTCATTTTTCAGAATTTCTTTCCCATCTGAATAGATTTTAACCCGGGCCGTCCCCATGTTTTTAGCTTCGGCAGCACTTACCGGTCTGATTTGTACCGTAACGCCTTCTTTTCCATGAATGTAATATCCCCATTTTGCATACTCGTTTTTAGTTTTTGTTTCAATAAAACCCAGGCATAAAAAAGTGGAATAAAAAGAAAATTTCTCTGTTGCAATGACATCAAATTCAAGCGTGAAATTTGCAGGTAACTGCTTAACATCATTGAGCATAAAAACGCCTTTTGACGTGAGTTGCAGCCATTTTTGCGATGAATCATCCATGGTAATAATTTCGCCACTGCTGTTGGTGGTCCAGTTGACTGGAAAATCGCCGATTTCACCCTGAGTGAAATTTTCAGTTAGGATAACTTTGTTGCCGGGGATAAAATCTTTGGCTGATCTGACTTTATTCGAAGTATCAACGGTTGATTCATTTGGCTTGTCATTATTCTGAGCCACACCTTGAAGGCAAAGTGTGATAAACAGGATGAAAATGCATTTTGTTTTCATATGCACATTTTGGTTTTTTGAAATAAAAAGGTATTTCACTTATATGCCTGTAAAAGGTATTTTTACATGTAAGAAGTGAAGTGTGGTTATAAATTTAATGAAGGAGCTTGCCGATGTTTTCATAAATGAACAATGCATAAAATCTGCTTAAAAACTAATTTTGACTACTTTGCCAATAGCAGATTTCTTGCCGTCCGTAAAGAAAGCGCGCACCTGATATTCGTAGCTGACTCCGTTCTTTACATTTTTGTCGGTAAACGAAGTGCTTTTTTGGTCAGTTGTTTGAACTGTAAGGAAGTTGCTCCCATTCATTGCACGGTATACAACAAACCGGTAATTACCTTGAACCGGATAGTTCCAGCTAATGAGAATATTCTTTTTATCAGGCGTGACGGAAGCAAAAATATTATTTACCGATTGCGCTGTAAGGCTGCCTGTAAATTTTAAGGTCATTTCGCCCGAAGGTCGCGAATGATTACCTGATTCGTCAATGGAAACCAAATGGTATGAGTACTCCGCTCCGGGTTTTACATCTTTATCCGTAAAGGTACTTATTTCAGCTTTTTGAAACTTCCGATAGGCTGTCCAGGTTCCATTATCTATTTTCCGGAACAATTGATGTTCCACCACATCTTCACTCAAACTGTTTATCCAGTCGATCCGAATACCATCTTCCATCACTTTGTACGAAGAAATTACAGGCGATGTTGGCGGCACCTTATCGGGCTTTTTCAATTCTAACATGATGGAAAACGGCGAATAATTGTAAGTCACATCAACCGATTTAATTTTATAGTATATTTTTTTTGAAAGAGTTTTTAGAGTGATGGTATCCATATAGGTTGTGTCGCGCAAGGGTTTTGGCGTGATGCTCGAAAAAACATGGTCGGGGGAGTTTGAAAAATAGACCATATATCCGGCCAGATCAGGCTCCTTACCAAAGTTCCATGAAATACGAACAACACCCAGACTGTCGATACTACCTTTCAGGTTTACCGGTGGTGCCGGTGGAATGGAGTCGATAATCATTCCGTAGGATATCATGGAAACATTGCCATTTCCGGCAGTATCCATCGCTGCTACCACATAATAGTTGGTTGTGGTTACATCGGCATTTTCATCCGTCCACGAGCGGGTCGATGGCGGAAGCGGGTTTTCAAATAAAGGCTGAAAACCATCGGTTGAACTGCTGCTGCGTCCAATGACAAATCCTTTCAGATCTTTTTCCTCCACTTTCTTTTCCCATGAAAGTTTTATTTTTGATCCGCCGACCGATATGGCTTTCACTTTTTCAGGAGCACTGGGAGGAGTTTTATCGCGACCCATGGCCGAAACTGCCTGCGAAGGTTTGCTTTCTTCTCCAAACGACGTGATCCCAATTATCCGATACACCAAAAGCTTGTAATTTTCCTTTACTGAATCGGTGTAGACAATGATGTCGCTTTCCTGGCGCATTTCATTTTGGGGATTCAAAAATGGTACTTGAGTAAGCCTTTTGTAGTTTTTCCCCTGGTCGTCCGACCGTTCAATCCAATAAGCAGAGAATGCTTTTTCATGATAACTTCTGTCCCATTCCAGCTGAATTGCATTTTGCATTTCGGTGGCTTTACTGATCAAAGGTTGCGGAATTTGTATCCTGTCAACTGTATTCACCACAATATAGCCCGGCTCAATTTTGTAGAGCGAGCTGTCGGCTAAACACAAAACCCGGTATATGTAAACGTTCCCATGAACCGGAGTTTTATCAGTAAACCGCAGACCCAATGCTGTAGCAGTTGGTGGATTCATGTCAGCAGCCAGAATTGCAAACGACCAGCGGTTGGCAAATTCATCGGCCATTTGGACAAAACTGGTTCCGGTGCTTGTGAAACTTTTTCCATACAATGCCTGTGCAGCAATGGCAGCCATGCTGTTGTCCGAATTTTTTCCGGCAATAGCGGCCCACTTATCCAGTGGCCAGGGTTTGACCGGAGCAGAATTCAAGCGCTGATAAGAAGCCGGATCGAAAGTTCCGGTAGCAGGAACCTCCGTTCGCTCGATGGCATACCCAAACTGGTTGGCCGTTGTCCACGCACCCGGTGAGTCAGGCGCCCAACGAAGTACTATGCTATCGCCGTAAACTTTTGCCGACAACTGAATATTGGCCTTGAATGGTTGAGGTTTTTTTACTTGCCCCTGCGTGTTTTCTATCCCAAAATTCAGGAGAAATGCGATTGCCAGGATATGAATTTGATAATGTCTCATAATTTCGGACTAAAAATTTGCACGATCAGCAATTAAATCTGTAAAATCTAAAATAACCTTGGTCTTATTCCAAGCGATGGAATTACAACCGGTGCAGCTCCATACCTGAAAGTTTTGGTAACTCTTGCTCCACCGGCATTTTCATTTCCGGTAGAATTCGGGACACGGTAAAACAAGTCAACCCCGTATTCGCTGGCTGATAATTTAAAATCGGCCACCGATTTCCGCAATAACTGATTGCATTCATTCAGTAATTGTGGGTTATTCGACTGCATGGCGTTGCGATAGATTTGTACTCCCAATAAATTGGAAGATAAAATCCGGCTAACATTCGCTTTTAAGAAATTAAAATCCTGAAATACATAGTTGCTGGTTTCGTAATACAACCGGAAATTAGACGGATCTGTTGGCAACGCAGCTCCAAAGGAAGAAACGCTGTAACTGCTTGTTGTCGAAAGCGACGAAGTTACTCCATTCAGGATACTTGCCAATGCCGGGTTTGAAAACCTGACCGTGTAATTGGCACCACTCTCGCGGACAATACCGGCAGCACGTTCGACTTCTGCACCCGACAAAGGTGGCTCAATTCGTCCGGTGCTGAAACTTACCGACTTGACCGGTGGTTTTCCTTTACCATGACTATTCAGCGAAGTAACAGGCGGGGCACCAGATAATCCGGAAGCTGATGACATGAAATTCTGCAACTTCGGTACCAAATCATAAATGTATGGATTTACCTGCACCTGATGATATGAATAATCGAAAGGGGCTTCAGCGGCAAGCAGTGGTTTAAGCACTTCCGTGCCATTTTTGTAGACCCCGTGAATATCGAATTCGTCAAAGAACTCAGGAATAATCGTCCCGATATCAAAAAGCTCGGCCACAAAAATATTTTTATAATCTGCCGAAAGTACTGATGCTGAAAGTTTTTCCTGCAAAGTACTGTATCTGCTGGTTTTAAAATAATAACTGTACAGCAAAAATTCGCCTGGATTAACTGTAGATCCGGGCAACAGTTTCCCTTCGAGTTTTATCGTCGCAGAACTCAGTTCCATATCGAATCGCATAGGTGTTAAAGCTATTGCTGTTGTCCGTAAACTGGAAACAGATGGACTGACCGATGAGCCTATTAAAGCTGCTGCCGATCCCAATATAGAGCCTGTCTTCCTTCGCAGAATCTGAACCGCATACATCTTATCGTTATCGAGGGATGGGATATTAAAATCAACAAATAAGCCATGTGTTTGTATAGAAGTTTCAATCGGATCGCCATCGGGGATTGGTTTAAAACGTGCAAAATAGGAGTATTGGGATCCATCTTTTGATGGGTAGAAGAGATAGCTTTGTCCAGTGCTAAATTTGATTAATCCCTTTGTTCCTTTGGGATTTTCACCTTTCAGAAAAAACCGTTGATTTTCAACCGGATAAGAATACCGCAGATTATCGGCTACAATTACATCCGGACGTGCCTGTGTGGTAAAGGTAACTTCGCGACGTTCTTCCCATGGACGGCCGCTGATTTCTACACGCCGTATGGAACCATCGTGGAAATATTCGTCAGATTGAACCACAACTTCAATTTTATAGCCGGTAGTCGATTCCAGTGCCTCTTCAAACTTGAACGTAGCAATTGTGTTGCGTTCGCTCATTTCAAAACGACCAGGAACCATCGTATTTGTACCATCATTTTTTATCAGTTTAAAACTGGCAATATAAGGTTTAAATCTTCGGGTAAGTGTCGGATTGGCGTCAGTTCCTGCAGGAAATTCCAATATTTTTTCAACCGGAAGGTTAAATGAAACCTTGGGTTGTTCAAACACATTGGCAGGACTGTCTTCGGCTTGTGGCCTGACATCGCTTATGAATTCCACTCCGCTGAACGGATTCGCATCAACAATGGAACATCTCTGACCTACATTCACTTCGAAATTACACCGGCCTTCAACTAAGCCGTCAAGAACACTGTATTGCAAAGCCGCTCGTCCGCTAAACCAATCAGGATTTGGTAATCCGCCCTGAAGCAAAACTCCGGCAGCCAAATTAATAAACGGGAACTTGCCACTTATGAACCATAAGTCAACTTTTACACCCATTTCGCCCCACAGACCGGCATAAATCTGACCTGTTGCATACCAGTCATTCATGCCGGGTGCTGTTCCTGTTTCTGCACAAACCCTCTTGTCGTCGACGGTCATATTCAGATCCAACCCAAGGAGCAATTCCAGACTGGCATAGAAAATTGCAAAATCCATTTCAGAGGTATAGTCAAAGTAGACTCCAAATGCAAAGCCTCTGCCTGAATTGTATTTCGACTGGTCGGCATCCCTGTTTCGTGATGAAAGCTGCGATGCCATGGCACCTTCGGTACCCAACCTTCCTGAACCGCCGCCATATAGCAGATCACGTATTCTGTCGGGTGGTGGTGGTAATGCTGTTGGAATATCATGACCTACCATCAGGTAGGAATACAGGTCTGCCTGAATGGGTCCCAGCCGAAGTTTGAGGCCGGCACGTTCAGCAAGTGTTCCGATATAGAAATACCATTTATCGCGATCCACATGGAAGGTGGCATTAACAAACTTGTTGCCGGCTCCAGCGCCGGTTAGTTTATCATTTACATTGACGAAAACATCAAAATTACCATGTAAATTAGCATTCCCATCAGCAGGTATTGAATAGGTAATATCAACATCAGCCCAAACTTTTGCTGAAGATCGATCCGATTTGGAAGTCATGATGTACCCCTGTGCCTCTATTCCAATAAAATCCAAACCTCCTGAACTGTTGAACTGGGCCTTAATGGTTGCATCCATGTTAAATGCATCGCTCGAAGGATGTGTACCTAATACTGCGGTGAGTTTCATTCCAAGGTAGGTATGAAAGTCTGGAATATACCTGACTGTTGATAGGACACTCTCACCCGATGGCGTTGAGCCTCCCATGCTGGCCGAAGCTGCAGGCAGTGAAGATTCATCGATGCGCATGTGGTGATAAGCTCCTCCTCCGAAACCATAGACCGCGAATCCGGAGAATACGGGCAGACCACCAGGGAAGTTAACCAATCCGTCAACAAACCAGTATGGATAGTATCCGGATGTTCCATAAGCTGCTGTTGGCGATGTTTTTACCGTTCCAAACTGAGTAGTGAGCTTTGCCCTTAGTTTCATTGGAAGTGTAACATCAAGATATCCTTTTAAGCCATCACCATAGGTCGGATCGTGTTTATAGAATTCGAGGCTGCCTTGAAGCTGTACGCCGCTGATTGTCTGGTCAATCGTTATTGACCGAAGGTCGATACCACCAAAACCGGCACTAATTCTTCCGGCGTCGTAGTTTAATCGTCCGAACACGCCAAACCCAAATTCAGCGCTGAATTCACCCAGAACAACATCGAGGTCGAAATTGATTCCTGGCCGCGACGTATCACTGATATTCAGGCTTATGTCATTGATGTTGACCGGAAATCCGGCCACTTTTTTTTGTGGACTGGCATGAGAGAAATAAAGACTATCGACTGCGAAATGGGGATCGGAAGTGGATAACTTAAATCCTTCAAATACCATTCCTGAAAAATTTAGTCCCGGAATAGAACTTCCTCCCGGAATCAGATTGTCTTTTATTCCGATATCGCCGCTCAAATTGGTAGAAGCAAAAGTTGAATCGCCCACTTGTATGCGGATTTCAGAGTCGGGACGAAGGCGCATTCTGGCGGCCCACATTGGTACGGTTAGTGTATCGCGTGCAAAAACCCGGCAAAGGTAATTGAGCTTTTCATCCCCGTAGGTGAGCGCCATGTGGTAATCCAGATTTTGGCCGTCAGCAAAAATCGGAACACCCAGTTTACCTGAAATACCGCCTTCCCTAAACGTATTGGAGACAAAGTCGATTTTAATGGTGTCCAACGAAATTCCCCATCCCTTGAAAGTTCCCTGAGAAATAGGCAGAATATTGTTGGCCCGGATGGAAGTGGTAAGGCCAGTGCCATCGATGATGGTGTTTCTTACGCCGAACGATATGCGGCTTGTTGACGATGCACTATTTTCAAATTGAGCCGGTGCCCGTACTTCAATATTTTCCATGTAAAATCCCTGCCATGTATTGATCATCCGGGCACCGCCATGCACCAGAGTGGTATCGCCGTAATTTTCAGGCAAATGAAATCCAACAGGATTTTCGAGATCAGAGAAATCGAGCCAGGCATTGCTTGCTGTCCAACCCCAACCATCAACACCTTTTATCTGGAATGGATCGATGGTAACCAAAGCCATAAAATTACTGCCACGACAAGCTTTGAACGAGAAATTACCCTTCACGGTTCCGGCACCGGCAGTGCCATCATCCTGATCGGGAACCAACATGGTTCGTGGAAAGGTAACTTCGCCCTGAATACGGGCACATTGAAATCCGCGACAATCCCAGCTTACATAACACGAGCCGGTAGTATCGGCACTTGCAGCTCCTTTAAAGGCAAATTTGGTGTCTCCATCCTGATACAATTCCCAATCACGGGCAAGATACAATCTGCCTTCGTCGCCCAATCCTGTCGGAGTTACGCACAAATCTTTTACTCCAAACGCAATTAGTTTATTCCCAATCTGCGGAAAGTTCAGGTTCATTACTGCATTTATTGTTGCACTCTCAGGAGTAAAATTCATTTCAACAATTCCGACAGTATATTTATTTCCATCTATTTCGCGGTCAATTCCGATTGGCATTCCAATTTCCCGGGTTCCGGAAAAAACACTCATTAAACGTTCACCTTCAGTTAAATAATCGTTTAATGCCTGAGCTTCTTCTCCGGCCATCGAAAGGACCTGTCCCATACGGGTGCTTACATCTTCGGTCAGGAATCCCCTGTCTTCTTTGGCTTTTACTGTGCCTGAAAAAATCTGTCTGCCTGCATTGTACTGAATGGTAGTAAATTCAACCTTGATCTTGACATTGTTCAGAAACGGGAATTGTATGTATCCATCCCCGGTATATTGTGTTCCGGAAGTTCCTGAAATGGTTTGAATCACGAGGGTGAACTTCCCGATCCGAAGATTATCGCCAATCGTTAATCCGGAGGCAGCGGTGCGGTCGGTTATTGGCGGTGAAGCGCAGACACTCTTGCACCCACCGGTCGTATCAGCTGCTGCAACAGGAGTTGAAGGAGCTGAACTCCCGGTTCCAATAACGAAAGAAAAAATATCGCTGACTGCATAAAAGTTTTTATCCGAAATATCATCCGGAATAGTCATCCATTTAACCCGCCAGAAATACTTGCCGGGAGCTGTAATCGTAAAATTTTCTTGTACACTTTTGTAAAGTTCATCATTGATTGCATCCGGGCTGCTTGTAAGATCAATCGTGGCTCCCAAACGACCACCAATTGTATATGCGATACTATCGAAAGTTGAAGTTTTGCTGATTTCAACAACCCATCTCTCGTCCACAATTCCATTAAAAAATGTTGAACCACCTGAAGTTCGTGAAGCATAAACGATAGGGAAATCGGGTACAATTTTCTGAGGAGGATCTGCAGTTTTCCATTTGAATTTGACAAGTCCCGGCTGGATGGTATCTTTATTTTCCGGAAGAGTTAATTTAGAAGGCCCCATTCCAACTTTAAATGTTGAAGTAACCCGTGGAATCGTAATATTCTGCGATTTGTATCTCATTTCAACATCGGTATTCCAGGTATATTCCTCTGATTTACTGAAAGCAGGTGGCGATTCAGACAATGTTTTATAAACAGCCTGGTATTGTGACTGTAGTTGAGTCATTTCTGCAAATCCGGTCACATTTCTTTGTGCGGTCAGTGGATTGCTGGGCCAGTTTAAATCGTGGTGTGCATCGTCAAAAACTCCGCTCCTGGTCACGATGGAGACATCTGAAATAAACTGATGATAATCGATGTCATAAGGGTCAAACTTAACAATCAGGGGGAAAGCACTAAACGGGATAATGTCACCGTCCATTGGATATTCGGCGGTTATACTTGGATGCATTGTCGTTCCGGGTGCTTCACCATATTGAAAAGTACAAATGTCACTTTCCCCATGGTTGTGGAACTGTATTTTTTCATCCTTATCATAGGCAATTATCCTGAATGCATAGGTTCTGCCTTGTTCCAGATTGGCTTCATCGGGAATTAACAGATTATAAGTACTTAACTGAATATCTTCTTTTTCAAAAAGCAAGTTAGTACTTCCCATTGCTTCAATTGGATTACGGGTTGCCGGTTCTACTTCTGCTATTTGAATTTTGAACATGATATTGCCCATTCCGTTTGCTGGTGGAATAAATGTCCATTGAATTGGAATATTTCCTGTTGAGATATCAAATTGAGCGCCACATTCCGGTGCTGAAATCTCGGGAGGTTCCAAATTGGTAACCTCGAAAGAAGAACATCCATCACCATCACCAGCCGGTGGAGAGTAGAATTTGCCGCGCTGTTCACATGATTCGGCACTCAAACACAAAGTATATCTTCCCTCAGGAAGGGCCTGATCTCCACGTATAATACCCAAACTGACACCGGTGTAATTCAGCCGGGCAGGATCAAACAATTCAGCCAGATCTGTGCCGGAAAGGGTACGACCACCTGGCGGAATATCTATACATTCACCAGGTGGAACATTGGGATCAGTTGAAATGGTCATCCCATAATCTTCATTTCTCAGGCTTCCTGACAGAAATATTCTATAGGAGTCATGCGTGTCATTGGTTACAGTAACAAATATACTGCTTTCAGTACTTGCGAAATCTGAAATGTGGGTAGGGTAGGGCGATGCAACATTAACCTGAAGTCTCAATGGAAAGTCAGCAAATGCAGTTTGCACCGATAAAAACCATAAAAGCAATAAAAATATGATCGAAATATGACTTAATTTTCGTTTCATGCGTTTGGGATTAAAAGTTAAACGTGTAACCAAAATTTCCTAAGAAATCGGTTGTTCCGGGCATAGTAGCAACTGTGAACGACCGGTTTACCAAATTAATTCCGAGGTTTAGCGAATGTCCTTTGTGTGGTTGAAATCCAACATTTCCGCCCACAGACATGGTTGTGCTATAGTTTTCTCCATTCAGGCGGGTAGTATAGTAACTTATATTTGCACCTGTTTTAAGTTTGTCTTTAACCAATGCTTTTGAAAGTCCGGATGACAGACCCAGTCGAAAAGTGGAATTTTTATCGGTTTTAAAATCACTCGCATTCGTATTGATATTGAAAGAGAATTTTTTATCCGTATTCGTAAATCGGTAGGATACCGAAGGATTAAGTGAAGTGGTTGAATTAGCCGCCGTTTTCAGACTGCTGTTATCTTTTAGGTTCATGTAATTCATCGAGGTATTTAAATTTTGGCGGTGTGCTTTTGTTCCGAAGTTGAAGAACAGGTTGCCATTCAGGTTGTTTGAAAATTGATCAAGCTTCAGAGTATCCCGCACCAACGCAAAATTCCGCGTTTGGCTCATGTTATAGTTGCTGTAGTTGACATTTATACCCCATTTTGAATTTGGAGTGAACGCTATGGAAAACGAATTAGCCCTCCGGATAGAATTGTTAATTTTATCATTGAAGAGGTTGTTTCGCTGAAATCCAACACTTCCATTAATCCTTATCCGATTTTTCAACATTTGCCAACTTGGGGCAATGGTAAGGTTTTCGGTATCGGTGTTCAGGTAATAGGCACCCATCGACTGATAATCGGGTTCCACACGGCGATAATTTAATTTTACCGACAACTTCTTTAAACGTATCCCGAAACTTGCTTTTCCGGCAGCTAAAAATTGAGTTGATACCCTGGGAGTATAAAATCCTTTCATGAAATTCAATGCCTTGAAT
>CAIPKZ010000191.1 GCA_903865775.1 uncultured Prolixibacteraceae bacterium
GGTTGAGGTTCATAAAATCCATATCGATTTCGCCCCATGGAAGGTCGCGGTTGTACTGGGTATGCAGCTGAAGCATAGGCTTGTTTAATATCTTCAGTCCGTTAATCCACATTTTCGATGGAGAAAATGTATGGCACCAGGTAATTACACCGATGCAATTTTTGCTTGAATTGGCTTCGATACAAACATTGGTTATTTCATCAGGACTCTTCATCACTGATTTATAAACAACTTTAACCGGTATCTCTGCAGATTGATTAAAAAATGCTGCAATCTCAGTGGAGTTCGTAGCTACCTGCTGAAGGACTTTTGGTCCATATAAATTCTGACTGCCGGTAATAAACCAAACTTCTAATTCTTTTAAGTTTATCATGATTTAAGTTTTAAGTGATTCAATTTTGATGTGGTGAAAATAGGAAATAATATACAATAAACGTACAAGATACACTTATAAAATTTTAGACATCCCCGCTTTTTTTGCCACTAAGACACGAAGGCACAAAGTTGCACCAAAAAATATCTTTTGTGATTCTTAGAGTCTTGGAGCCTTTGTGGTGATAAATTTTTACTTAGGATCTGTTAAAGTCAAGTCTGCAGCGGTTTTCTGTATGTTTTTCCATGCTTTCCTGACATGTTCTTCCGTAGTATGGGTTTGGGCAATACACATCCGAAGAACGTATCGATCCTTTACCACGGTGTGGGTAAAGTACATTTCCCCATTTTTATTGATGGTTTCCAGAAGTTCCCGGTTGAATTCGTTCCCGTTTTTATGTGCAAAGCAGACCAGGTTAAGTGGAGCAGGGGCAACCAAATCAAATTCATCGGAAGACCGGATCCATTCGGCAAACTGCTGTGCCATCCGGATGTGTTCCTGAATGTGATACCGAAGTCCATTGACACCATAATTCCTGATGACAAACCAAAGCTTCAGGGAGCGGAACCTGCGGCCAAGTTGAATGTGCCAGTCGCGGTAATCGATAACTGCACCGCTTTCGGTTGCCTGATTCTTCAGGTATTCAGGAAGAATACTTAAAGTTTTTATTAATGCGGATCGATCGGCTACAAAGAAGCAATTGCAGTCGAAATTGGTGAACATCCATTTGTGCGGATTAAACGAGAAACTGTCAGCCAACTCGATGCCGTCCAGAATGTGCCGGTATTCAGGGCAGATTGCTGCCGTGCCCGCCATGGCTGCATCGATGTGCATCCAGAGTTCATATTTCTGACTAATTTTCCCGATTTCGGTTAAAGGATCGATGGCATTGGTTGAAGTGGACCCAACCGTTGCACAAACGAAGAAAGGAATCAGTCCGTTATGGATGTCATCGATAATAGCTGTTTCAAGCAAGTCTGACTGCATCGCCATGTTTTCATCCACTCCAATCAGGCGAAGGTTGTTTTTCCCGATACCGGCAATTTTAATGGCTTTCTCAACCGACGAATGGGTTTGACTTGAAACATAGGCAACCAGGTTTCCTCTGGTTCCTGTTTCGTTGGTCTGATATTTTGTTTTCCGTTCGCGCGCGGCTAAAAGTGCACTCAGCGCAGCACTGGAAGCGGTATCCTGAATTACTGAACCACCTTCTGAAGTCGATTTGAATTTATCAGGAAGTTGCAGCATGTCGGCAAGCCAATCGAGCACCCGGGTTTCCAGTTCAGTACAGGCCGGGCTGGTTGCCCAAAGCATTCCCTGAACACCCAATCCGGATGAAAGTAAATCTCCCAATACGGATGGACCGGAAGAATTGGAAGGGAAATAGGCAAAGAAATTAGGTGATTGCCAATGGGTGATTCCTGGCATAATGATCGAATTGACATCGGCCATAATCTGTTCCATTGATTCACTTTCAAGCGGAGCAATTTCAGGAAGCTGACTTTTAATGTCTCCGGGTTTGACCTGCGACAAAACCGGATATTTTTCAATATTCTCGTAATAGTCGGCAATCCAGTCAATCATTTGCTTGCCTTGTTTCCTGAATTCTTCAGGAGACATGTGATAGTTCTTCATAAAATCAAGTAAAAAGTCAATAGTCAATAGAAAAAAGGAAAGGGGAAACTTATCGGATGATAAAATTAGTAAAATTGCGATGCGGGGTAATTTCTGAAATTAAATAAGTCCGTATAATTGCTCTTGCCGGACCAATTTTCATCCAATCCATAAATAGTTCCAGATTTTCAGGCTCACCCTCGGCTTCAATTTCAACCTTTTCTTCCGAAGTATTGCAAACCCATCCCGAAATTCCAAGTTCGCTGGCTTTGACTTGAGCAAAATACCGGAAGCCAACGCCATGCACTCGTCCACCGATTTGTATATAGACCGATTTCACTTTTGCTTTTAGAAATTTGTTGGTCCGGGTTTTCCAAATGCAACCACATTTTCGGGCTGAATCAATACCCAGATTGAATAGATACCGATTACTGTTCCGAATGGGAAGCTAAATATTTCGATAACCGAAAGGACAAGGGCAAGAATCCGGGCCCATTCCTTCCTTTTGTACAAGCCAATTCCGGCGAGGATACCAGGTACTGAGATGATAATAAACACGATGGCAAGAACATCGGCAACAATTGAAAGAATACTTCCAGCCTGAGGTTCATCAACGAAACCTACTACTACTTTGAGAACGGTAAAAACGATTAAAGCAATCAGCAGGTTGAAAATACTTAGACCGATTTGAAGCGCGGCAACGACATTGATGTGTTTTTCCATGATGGTAAGTTTTAGAAAGAATTTTGTTGATTTAAAAGTACATATAATCTGACATTTAGGCAATTCTATTTTGACTGATTTTTGAACCTGAACCTGATGGTTTTCAATTGTTCTAATTTGATTCAGGAAGATACTAATTCACAAGCCAAACGCATCTATTTTTTTTTACCCACCCCCAGTATGTATCGCTACTCTATATACATATCTTTTTAAAACTGAAATGATGATAAATGGACAAACTATCGGCCTGAAGGGCCAGCTTATTCTAGCCCAGGGCTTCGACGTGAGCTCAGTCGAACGGCAAACGGAGTGTCGCCCTGGGTTGGAAAATGGGCGTTAAAGTCGTCCGCGCTATAACATTTTTTGAAAGGTTATTGTTATTGCGGACGAAGAGGTATGTATCCCAATTCCCTACCTGCAGCAGGCAGGCGTCCGAAAGAAGATCTTTGCCTTGATTATTGTCCCCGCGCGGACTGGGTTCCCATTATTCCTTTTACCCCAGACGTTGTCTGGGGCTAGAATAAGCTGGCCTTTCAGACCGAAGAAAGTGAGTTATGCAATACTTGTATTTTAGATGCGATTTCCCTGTACTATTTCACCCTTGGAGCTAAGTTTTTGGGATTAAGCTTTAACTTTGCAGTTCAAAAAGCTGAAAATATTCGTTATGGCAGTTTTAAAAGTGGTGCTTTTGGCTATTGTGATTATGGGTCTGGTATTTGCCGGCCTAGCCATTCAAATGTTACTGAAGAAAGGCGGAAAGTTTCCGAATACCCACGTTGGAAGCAATAAATTCCTGAAGTCGAAAGGTGTGACCTGCGCTCAAACCGACGACAAAATGGAACAGGCAAAAGCCCGTAAGGAACTTCGGTATAAAAAGATATTGCTGGATAATAAGTAATAAAACCTTTGGCTGATGCAGTATTTTATACAGCCGGAAGAATTTCCTGTTTTCCGGAATTTCCCTGGATGAAGTGAATGGATATCTCGTTGAACAGGTTTGCCTGATCGAGATTGCAGCAATGCCCACTGTTTTTTATGATTTCAAGTTTGGCATTGACCTGCCTTTTAACCAGGTCGGCAACCATCGGGAGAAACATGTGATCACCATCGCCCATCAGGTACAAAACCGGTGCTGAAGGTTCCCTTTTCAAAAAATCATTCAGGTTGGATTTGATTTCACGACTCATTTTCATCCATTTACTGAATTCTTTATCGCCCAGTTTAATGGCTTCTTTGATGAAGATATTCCGGGATTCGCGATGTCTCCGGTAGGGCATCAGAATGAGGGCGTTCAGTTTATACAACCACATATACGGCAAAACCGAATTCAGGATTTTCGCCATGCTAATCAATACCTTGATGGTTTTATTGAATTGAATGATTGCTCCTCCCAGAATGATCGATTCTGCACGGCCGGGAGCCAACTTGTCGATTGCCCTGACAACAACACAACCCAGCGAAATTCCTACCAGATGTGCCTTTTGAATTTTATAGAAATCCATAATGCAGATCACATCCATGGCGACTTCATCGAATGAATATTGTGAATCTTCTTCTGAAATCGTTGGTTTTGACTTGCCATGTCCGCGTAAATCAACCAAAAGAACATTAAAATGTTTCTTGAAATCTTTTAATTGACGAAACCATACTCCATTACTACCTCCGGCCCCATGGACGAAAACTACCCAGGTCTTTGATTTCGGATGTATGAATTTGCGGTGATAGATCATAGAAACAGTAAATAGAAAAAAGGAAATTGCAAAAACTGAAGTTGAAAAGTAACCATTTAACCCCCTTCGATACGCCTACGGCTACTCAGGGAGCGCTCAACCATCCAACCAATAAACTTAACCTCCAAAGTCATCAAATAAAACGTTCTCATTGGGGACTCCAAGATCATATAACATCTTGTTTACTGCAATGTTCATCATTGGGGGGCCACAAAGGTAGTAATCAATTTCTTCAGGTTCTTCGTGTTGGTCAAGATAATGATCGAAAATCACCTGATGAATGAATCCTTTGGCTCCGGTCCAGTTGTCCTCGGGTTGCGGATCGGATAATGCGAGGTGAAACGTAAAATTCGGAAATCTGTTCTGAATATCCATAAACTCTTCGTAGTAAAAAACTTCTCTCCACGAACGTGCACCGTACCAGAAAGTCACTTTTTTATTCGTTTCTTTTACGGTATGGAACAAGTGAAAAAGATGTGAACGCATGGGAGCCATACCGGCACCACCACCAATAAACATCATTTCATTGTGATTGTCCTTCAGGAAAAATTCACCAAAAGGACCTGAAATGGTGACTTTATCGCCTGCTTTGAGCGAGAAAATATAGGAAGAACAAATGCCGGGATTTATTTTCTGAAATCCACCATTCACGCGATCGAACGGAGGAGTGGCAATGCGGATATTCAGCATCACAATATTCCCTTCGGCCGGGTGATTGGCCATGGAATAGGCACGGAAGGTAGGTTCCGTATTTTTCATCTGAAGTTTGAACATGCCATATTTTTCCCATTCAGGACGGTATTCGTCGCCGATATTCATGTCTTTGAAATCCACAGTGATCTCCGGAACGTCAATCTGAATATAGCCGCCTGATTTGAAATTCAGGTTTTCACCTTCAGGAAGTTTTACCACGAATTCTTTTATATAGGTTGCCACATTGTTGTTCGATACCACTTCGCATTCCCATTTTTTCACGCCAAGAATGTGTTCCGGAATTTTTATTTCCATGTCCTGCCGAACTTTGACCTGACAACCCAGGCGCCAATGTTCGTGCTGCTCCTTGCGTGTGAAATGATCGGTTTCGGTTGCTAAAATTGAACCTCCTCCAGCAGGTACCTGGCAACGGCATTGCCCGCATGTTCCGCCACCGCCACAGGCTGATGGAAGAAATATTTCATTTTCTGACAAGGTGGAAAGCAGCGTACTTCCCGGCTGAACAATTACTTCCTTTTCGTCGTTGATGCTGATTTTTACCGTGCCTACTGCGGTAAGTTTGGCACGTGCATACAACAGGGCCGAAACCAATATGAGCACGATGACCAAAAAGGCCACGATACTTGAAATAACTACAAAAATGACTGAACCTATTATCATGTGATTTGAATTTTATTCTCGTTACACCTTAATTCCGAGGAAACTCATAAATGCAATTCCCATTAAACCGGTGATGATAAATGTTATACCAATGCCTCTCAACGGGGCCGGAATCTTATTGTATCTCAGTTTTTCGCGAACTGCAGCAAGCGATACAATGGCAAGCATCCAGCCAAAGCCGGAACCCAGTCCCCAGGATAAAACTTCACCGATATTTTTGTATTCACGCTGTTCCATAAAAAGTGATCCGGCCAGGATGGCGCAGTTCACCGCAATCAGCGGAAGAAAAATCCCCAGAGAATTGTATAATGCAGGTGAAAATTTCTCGATAATCATCTCCACCAGTTGGGTCATTGCGGCAATGGTTGCAATGTAAACCATGAAACTGAGAAATGAAAGATCGACATCCTTGAAACTATCGCTGATCCAAACCAAAGCGCCGGGTTTCATGACATGTTCAAGCAAAAGATAATTGATCGGTACAGTGATGATTTGAACAAAAATAACAGCAACGCCTAATCCTATCGAGGTCTTTACAGTTTTCGAAACAGCCAGATATGAACACATTCCAATAAAGAAAGCGAAGATCATGTTGTCGATAAAGACCGACCGGATGAATATATTTATAATTTCCTGCATAATCGTTTGTTTTATGAATTAGTCTTTTTCGATCAGTTCTTTGTTAAAGCTGCGCTGAATCCAGATGATCACTCCAACCAGTACCAGTGCCATCGTTGGCATAATCATCATTCCGTTGTTGATGTATCCGGCATCGTAAAACGATTGTGGAACAACCTGAAATCCAAGTATTGCTCCGGAACCGAATAGCTCACGTATAAAAGCGACCACCATAAGAATGATTGCATAGCCGATTCCATTTCCGACCCCATCGATAAACGAAGGCCAGGGTTTGTTGCCCATTGCAAATGCTTCGAGGCGCCCCATGATGATGCAGTTGGTGATGATCAGTCCGACATAAACCGAAAGCTGCTTGCTGACATCATATACGAAAGCCCGTAAAAGCTGATCGACCAGGATGACCATGGAAGCAACCACAACTAATTGAACAATGATGCGGATACGTGGTGGTATAGAATTTCGCATAGCCGAAATGACCAGATTGGAAAATGCGGTAACAACAATTACCGAAAGACCCATGACAATAGCCGGTTTTAGCTTGGTAGTAACTGCCAGTGCCGAACAAATTCCTAAAATCTGCACAGTTACCGGATTCTCTAAATTCAGAGGATTCGCCAGCAGTTTAAAGTTTTTTGAAGAGAAAATGCTCATTGTTATCTTGTTTTATTTGTGACGGGTTTGAATGAAATAGGGTTTGTATTGAATCAGGCATGAATCCAACATCGCTTCGAGTGATTTTGAAGTGATAGTTCCTCCTGAAATGGCATCTACTGCATGTGGATCGTCTTTCTTTGCTCCGCCTTTCAGAACTTTTACAGAAACGAATTCCGTTGAGTCTTTGAAAATTTTCTTTCCGAAGAAAGGTTTTTGAAACCATTCGGTAGAGATTTCAGCTCCAAGTCCCGGCGTTTCTCCCTGGTGATCGAATATTGCTCCGTAAACGGTATTCAGATCAGGCTGCAGCGAAATATATCCCCAGATCGGGCCCCAGAGTCCTTTGCCCCGGAGTGGCATCACAAAAGCATTGGTCTGGTCATCAAGTGTTCCGATAAAAACCGGAAGGACACGTTCCGAAGCAGGTTTGCCAAGTTCTTTTTTTAGATCGACATCAAATGCGACACCTTCCTGTTTTTCGCCTTTGTTGTTGATCACATAACTGTCGGTTATGTATTTGGCATACAAATCGACGGCATCTTTAACTGTAGATTTAATTCGGATGGAGGCGAGTATATTTTGTTTTTTCTCAATCTCAATATTCTTATCCTGAAATGGTTTTAATTGCATGGCGGCCAGCGATAAAAGCAAAGCTACGACAACAACCATGACAATGGAAAAAATAAAAATATAGGTATTACTGAAGTTCTTCATGGGTTTCCTTGTTTATGCGTTAGCTTTCAGTTTGGCTCGTTTCAGTCTTCGTTTGATGTGGCTTTCGATGACGAAATAATCAATCAGCGGCGACCAGATATTCATCAGCAGAATGGCCAGCATCATCCCTTCCGGATAGGCCGGATTGAATACCCGGATGGTAACAGCAAAAGCTCCGATCATGAATCCGTAAATCCATTTGCCTTTTTCGGTGTGCGCAGCAGTTACCGGGTCGGTGGCCATAAAAACGGCTCCGAATGCAAATCCGCCCATCACCAAATGATAATATGGTGGTAGTGCCATATAATCGTTAACAGCCAATATATTACAAAGGAAGCCAATGGCAAGTGCTCCTAACACGGTGGAAAGCATGATTTTCCAGCTTGCGATTCCGGTGAAAATCAGGATTGCTGCACCGATTAATATGGCCAATGTCGATGTTTCACCAATCGAACCGGGGATAAAACCCATGAACATGTCGTGAAAAGAGGCCATTTTCGATGAGGCACCCTGGGCCAGTTGTGCCAATGGCGTTGCTCCTGAAAACCCATCGACCGGAACTTTGGTTGGTAAATCGTAAATCCATACCGCGTCGCCTGACATTTTCGAGGGATAGGCAAAGAATAAAAATGCCCGTGCTATCAGGGCTACATTCATGATATTATAACCGGTGCCTCCAAAGATTTCCTTGCCGAAA
>CAIPKZ010000192.1 GCA_903865775.1 uncultured Prolixibacteraceae bacterium
GGAAATACATCAGCGCATGACGATTCCTGAAAGTAAAATGCAAACCGTTCATTTGGGCGTTGATACGGCTGATTATTCTCCAAAACCAATTGCTGAAAAGGGACCAATGATTGGCTACCTCTCGCGAATGTGCGAAGAAAATGGTCTGGCTGTATTAGTCGAT
Source organism: uncultured Prolixibacteraceae bacterium (assembly GCA_903865775.1). GTDB lineage: Bacteria > Bacteroidota > Bacteroidia > Bacteroidales > Prolixibacteraceae > Aquipluma. The sequence goes on from CAIPKZ010000192.1 coordinate 164, forward strand.
GCTGTCATTTTACTCCGGAAAGATCCGAAGTATTCGTCGGTACAACTTAAAATTACTGGTGGAAAAACAGGCGATGACTTACAATTTATTAAAGAACAAAAGCGAAAAATTGCTAAAGCCAAACTCGAATCCGATGTGTTTTGGGTCGATGAATTTGAAGGTGAAGAACGCCAGAAATTCTTCGATTCGGTTCGCCTGATTTCGGTCCCGGTGCTGAATGGCGAGGCTTTCGGCTTGTACATGCTCGAAGCGATGGCCTCAGGAATTCCGATGGTTCAGCCTGCATTGGGCGCTTTCCCCGAAGTCATTGAAATCAGCGGCGGTGGTGTGGTTTATGGCGAAAATAAACCTGAATTGTTAGCGAAAGCCCTTGGTGAACTTATTTTCGATGATGCCCGCCTTCAGAAATTAAGCGCTGCCGGAATTGCCGGTGTGAAGGCGCATTTTGATATTCATGCACAAGCCAAAAAAATGGTGGCGGTATATCAGGGAGCCATAAAACAATAGAACTATTCAACGCAAAGACGCAAAAGCGCAAAGAAAAATTAATCTTAGCGTCTTTCCGACTTCGCGTTTAAATTATAAATTATGCTTTTAAAACTCGAAAAAGTAACCAAATCCTATTCAAAAGATCGTACGATTCTCGATCAGCTTGATCTGGAAATTGCAGTCGGAGAAAGGATTGCCATTGTCGGGCCTTCGGGTTCCGGCAAAACCACTTTGCTCAACTTAATCGGAACTTTGGATCGACCTGATTCAGGCAAAATGTACTTCGAGAATCAGGATTTGTCGTCATATTCTGATCAGCAACTGGCCGCATTCAGGAATGAGAAAATCGGATTTGTGTTCCAGATGCACCATTTGTTGCCGCAACTGACTTTGCTCGAAAACATTCTTCTACCAACGCTGACCGACAAAAAACTTCAGGGAAAGGAAACATTGGAACGTGCTCAAAAACTGATTTCAAGAATGGGATTGTCGGAAGTGGCGCACCAAAAACCTTCGGAATTGTCGGGTGGCGAATGCCAGCGAACTGCGGTTGCCCGCGCATTAATCAATCGCCCAGGACTGATTTTGGCCGACGAACCAACCGGTGCGCTCGATCAGAAATCTGCTTTCAATCTCACCGATTTGCTGGTCGAACTGAATCGGGAAGAAGGAGTGACACTGATTGTGGTAACCCACTCGATGGATGTAGCCAGGAAAATGGATCGGATTTATACATTGAGCGAAGGAAGACTAATGAAGTCATGAATCCTGAATCTCGAATCTTGAATGACGAATAAAACTGCAATTAGCTCAAGACTCAAGATTCTAACCTTCTAATATTCAAATATGGCTAAATATATTTCTATACTTCGCGGAATCAATGTAGGTGGAAACCGGAAAATCCTCATGAAAGACTTGAAGAGTCTCTATGAAGGTCTTGGCTTTTCGATGGTAGAAACCTATATTCAAAGTGGAAATGTGATTTTTGAATCGGGGCAAGAGTTGTCAACTATGGAATTGGAAGTGAAAATTCAGCAGTCAATCGCAGAAACCTTTGGATTTGATGTGACGGTGATTGTCCGAACCGCTGAAGAATGGTCCGAAATAATTGCCAAAAGTCCCTTCTGGAAAGAAACGGATGTGGATATTGAAAAACTGCATCTCACCATCTTGAAACAAATTCCTTCTCCTGAATTGGTTATGGAAATAAAGGGAATGAAGTTTCAACCTGACAGGTTTGAAATCCTAGGAAGTGATGTTTTTGTGTATTGCGAGAATGGCTATGGGCGAACAAAAATTACCAATGACTTTTTTGAAAAGAAACTGAAAATTCCGGCTTCTACCCGAAACTGGAAAACCGTAATGAAATTGCACGAATTGGTTGTAAGAAATTGAACCACAAAGTACACGAAGTAAAAGCACAAAGAGCTCTAAGAATAATTTTGTGTCCTTTGTGATCCCTTAGTGGTCTTTGTGGTTAAAAACTTAAGATATGTCGCTAAATAAACTCATACTGAAATCGGCTTGGTTTTACCGGAAACTGAATCTCACGATTATTCTCGGAATTGCTTTAAGCACTGCCATTCTGGTTGGTGCACTCATTATTGGCGATTCTGTGAAATACAGCTTGCAGCAAATAACAGTGCAACGGCTGGGTAAAACTTCGCAGGTGATTACGGCTGGCGAACGCTTGTTTGGTCAGCAACTGGCAATCGAATTGGCAGAAAAAACTGGTACCGAAACCGCGGCTTTGCTTCGTGCCAATGGGTTTGGGGTAATCGATGGCGGCGACCTTCGGATCAATCAGTTGGCTGTTTGGGGTGCCGATGCAGCGATTGGGAATTTTGCCAATTATCCCGAATTGTTTCAATTGCAAAACAACGAAGTGGCGATCAACGAAAACCTGGCTTCGCTTTCCGGACTGAAAGTGGGCGACGAATTTTTGCTCCGGTTGAATAAACTGAATACTTTTCCGGCCAACACGCCTTTTGTTTCTGAAAAGGAAGCAACCGTTTCGTTTCGGGTTTCGGTGGCTAGAATCCTGAAACCGGATGAACTTGGAAATTTTAACCTGCAAAATATACAATCCGCGCCACGCAATGTTTTCCTAAATTTGCAATGGCTGAACGAACAAATGGGACTTCAGCAAAAAGCCAATGTGCTGTTGGTTGCCGAAGGTGTTTCCGGAGAAGAACTGAATCAGAACCTGCAAAAAAGTTGGAAACTGGATGATGTGAATTTGGCGATTCGTGAAAATGCGGAACTGAATTACACCGAACTGATTTCGGATCGCGTTTTTGTTGAATCGGCTGTGGAGCAATTTTGCCTGAAACAGTTATCCGGTTCACAAGCCATTTTTAGCTATTTCATCAATGAATTTGCGCTGAACGGAAAGCAATCACCGTATTCGTTTGTGTCGTCCGATCCGAAACTTTCCAGCAATCAAATGACCGTGAGCAACTGGCTGGCCGATGATTTAATGGTAAAAGTTAACGATACTGTCCGGCTTTCGTATTTCGAAGTTGGTCCGCTACGCCGCCTGGTGCTGAAAGATACTTCGTTTGTGGTCACCCAGATTTATGAATTGTCAGGCGAAAAGGCTGATGTAAACCGGATGCCAGTCATTCCCGGACTTTCGGATGCCGGAAACTGCCGCGACTGGAAAACCGGCGTGCCTGTGGATTTGAAGAAAATACGCACCAAAGACGAGGATTATTGGAAGGCATACAAAGGCACCCCGAAAGCATTTGTTTCGCTCGAAACTGCGCAAAAACTATGGGGAAACCGCTTTGGGCAATCGACAGCTATTCGTGTTGGCGGACTTAAAAAAGCTGAATTTGAAAGCCAATTGCTGGCCGGACTTTTGCCTTCTCAATTGGGGTTTGAGGTGAAAGATGCAAAAACTGATGGTCTGGCAGCCGCCAGTGGTGGCACCGATTTTGGTGGTTTATTTATCGGGCTGAGCTTTTTTGTGCTGTTTGCCGCGGTGCTGCTGGCTTTCCTGTTGTTCAAAATGTACCTTGGGTTCCGCAAAACGGAAATCGGAACCTTGACTGCGCTCGGTTTTTCTTTTCCGGCCATTCGCAAACTGTATGTGGCAGAAGCTTCTGTATTTGTACTGGTCGGTATTTTGCTCGGAATTCCGTTCAGCATTTTTTACAATCGCCTGATTTTACAAGCCATCAATACGATTTGGGTCGATATTGTCCGCACGTCGATTGTCAACATTCATATTCGTCCGGTTTCACTGATGATGGGAAGCCTGATTATTGCAGCAATGTCGATCACTGCGATCTGGTTTATCCTGAACCGTTTCCTCAAAAATGAAGCGATTGCCTTGCAGCGAAAATCAATTTCCGGAAAAATTAAAAGCGGAAAACGGTCACTAATCATTGGCCTTTTCCTGATTGCTTTTTCTTTTTTCCTTCTTTTTTCAATGGGTTTCAGGAGCGGTGAAATTAATCCTGAAATGTTTTTTATCAGCGGTTTTGGTTTGTTACCGGGACTGATCCTGATTTTTGACTTTTGGATGCACCGGTTGGCTGTTCAGGAAAAGACCATGGATTTTTCACTGCACACCTTTCTAATGAAACGGATTGCCGGAGAACGCCGCCGCAATGTGATGATCGTGAGTTTCCTATCGGTGGGCGTTTTTATGGTCGTCTCCACCGGATTGAACCGCAAAGACCTGACGTCAAAAGCGGAATTGCCTTCATCGGGAACGGGTGGCTACGACTATTTTGTGGAAATGACAATGCCAGTTTTGTTTGACGCCAACAGCAAGCAGGGCAGGGTAGACCTGAATATTCCGGAAACTGCTGAACTGGTTCAGTTTCAGTCGCAACCCGGCGACGATGCCAGTTGTCTGAATCTGAACAAGATTTCGCGGCCACGATTGATTGCCTGCAATCCGGCGGCTTTCGATCAGCGTTCGGCATTTACGTTTGCTACGCGAACCGACGAACTGGACTCTCAACATCCTTGGCTGACACTAAATAAAACCCTTGCAGATGATGTGATTCCGGCGATTGCCGACCAAACGGTAATTCAGTGGGGACTGATGAAGAGTATTGGCGATACCATTCTGTATAAAACCGAGGATGGCAAGGATTTGAAAATTAAACTGTTGGGCGGATTGGCTAATTCGGTTTTTCAGGGCAATGTGATTATTGCTGAAGAGCATTTCAACAAGGCATTTCCATCGGTGAGTGGCTCAAATGTATTTTTGATTGATGTGCCAGACACCTCTTCAGTTGTTGCAGACTTGCAAACCGGAATGCGCAATTACGGCCCCGAAATCGTTCGGACAACCGATCGTTTGCTGTCGTTTTACACCATTGAAAATACGTATTTGAATATCTTCCTGATGCTTGGTGCGCTGGGACTTTTAATAGGCACACTCGGTTTGGGAATTTTAATTTTCCGAATCACTTTTGAGCAGATTCCCGAATATGCATTACTGCTTTCGTTAGGTTTTTCCAAATCAATTATTCAGCGGATGGTAATGCGCGAAAAGCTTTTCCTAATGACTTTTTCCGTTTTTATCGGCCTGGTTCCGGCAGTGCTGAGCGGCTTGCCAACCCTGATGTCTTCGTTATACGCCAGCCTATGGATTTGGCTGCCAGCTATTTCGATTTTGGTTATTTTAAGTGGCGCCATTTTTAGTTTTGTGGCAATCCGGATAGCTTTTAAACAGAATTTGGTGCATGCGTTGATGAATGAATAAGTTTTTCAAAACTATTCCGTATCTTTTTTGTTCGATTTCAGGATATTTAATTAAAACTAAAAAAATGAGCAAAGTGATCAAATTTGGTGAAGACGTGGAAGGATATGAAATTCCGGTCTTGAACGAAAGGGAAATACGGGCGGCTGCCGGGATCCTTTTTACCTGGGCTTTTATGGCGGTATTGGCAGCCATTATGAAAGGGAGTTTTGTGATGCTGAAGTATTTTATTCTCGCTTTTCTGGTCGATTTTCTTATTCGTGTGTTTATTAATCCCAAGTTTTCACCAACCCTGATCATAGGGCGACTCATTGTTCGCCGACAGACACCCGAATATGTGGGCGCCGCTCAAAAAAAGTTTGCCTGGGTAATCGGCCTGATTTTGGTACTGATCATGCTGATTCTGGTCGTCTTTGTGAATTCATTCAGTCCCATAACCGGTTTGATCTGTCTGATTTGCCTGATATTTCTGCTGTTTGAATCGGCTTTTGGAATTTGCCTGGGTTGCCTGTTTTATGGCTGGTTTTATGGAAAGAAAGCCCGGTATTGTCCAGGAGAAGTTTGCGAGATAAAAGACCGGCACGAAATTCAAAAGACTTCCGGGGCACAGTTGCTAATTGTGCTTGGTTTTATTGCTTTTATCGTACTCTGCGTTATTCTTTTTAATGAGGCATTTAGTGTAAAACCCACTGATTTGTTTAAGATTACAGATTCTGGCAAGAACTAAGAAAAACCAGGATAGATCCTGATGAAATGATAAGAGGCCGGCCCAAATTCTGTTTTGAGACGGCCTCTTCGATATCAATAAATTTTCTATCCTAAATTAATCGTATAGGAATACGATTGATTGCCAGTCTTTTTCTGATCTTTATTTTTTGAAATGGTGTAATTTATATTGATGTTATTATCAGATTTTTCAGCTAATGGCACTGGCAGTTTGAAGAGAATTCGTGCTTTCATCTTCGATTTTATCCTTATTCCACGGTTATGTACCGGTTCATAAAACATCAGGCTAAGTATCCTGATGGCTTCCTCATCACATCCATAACCAATTCCCTTTTTTATTCTGATATCTGATATTTTCCCCAGGTTGTCCACTTCATATTCAGCATGTATCATCCCCTGAATACCATTTTTCAATGCTTCTTCAGGATATGCTAAATTTGAAGTTACAAACTCCAAAAATGCTTTTTTACCACCAGTGTATTTTGGCAGTGTTATAAAGCTTTTCTTCCTTGATACAGGGGCAGCTTGATCTTTCAATTTCGATTTTTGCAATGTGGTATGTCTGAAATATACTCAAATGTAAATAAATCCGGTGTTCAGTGTCAGAAATATCTGAAAGATTTGTCGTTTGCATAAAAACTGTTCCAATGAAATCTAAACGGATCAGTTCAATTAAACTGTACTGATAACTTTATTTTATGAGTTCTCTATAAAGAGATTCGATTTGGGCAGTAATCTTTTTGCTGTTAAACTCTTCTTCAATTAATTTTGATATTACAGCAGTTTCATCCTGCCAATAGGTTAAGCGGTTGAAGAATTCCTGTAACTCGAGTAACAAGGTATCTGCATTGGGAGGATTATTGCCAACAGCCACGAAATTATTTGCTTTATAGAAAGGATAATTATTGGCTGAAACCATGGTTCCCATACGGTTTTTATTGACAGATAATACCGGAGTTCCACAGGCCAAAGCTTCCAAAGCAACTCTGCCCACTCCCATGACCAATACTGAATTCCGGATATGTTCCATAATGTTGGACTGATAGCCAGATACGATGCAAATTTCTTTGTTGAATTCCGAATTCAGTTGTGAAGCTTCATTTTTAACTTTCTGTAAAAAGCTACCTTCTCCGATAATATTGAAGGTCAATTCAGGATAATCAACCACCAAACGAGGAAGAATTTTTTGCATCATCAGTAAAATTACCTCATAATGCTTTTCATCGATTCGGCTGATATAGCTTATTTGGGTGCTGTTTTTACTGGCTCTAATTGATGTTGCTGGAACACCATTCGGTATATAAACTACTTTTTTCTGTATCTCAGGAAACCGGATGGAAGCTTTTAAAACAAATTGGCTCACAAAGATTATCCGATCAGCGTATTTGCGCGAAATCCAGGATCGTAAATCGTATTGCGATCTGCCATGAACGGTCAAAACTACCGGAGTTCCTGCGATTTTTCCGGCTAAGGCAGCTAAAAATATGGAGTGTCGTTGATGAGCATGAATGACCTGAATCTTGTAGCGAAAGATGTAATATGAAATGAGCAATAGATTAATAGGTGCCAGCAAACTATGCAATGGCAATGGAATAAATGTAATGTTTGTGTTTAGCCTGCTTTGTTGTCTTCCTCTTCTTCCAATGATATAAACTTTATTTCCTGAAGAATCCAAAGAATTCGCCAACTCGCGAAGATGGTTCTCCGCACCGCCAAAATCGAAATTTTTGATTACATGTAATATTTGCATTTCAGACACTTGTGAAAATAACTGACGAAAAGTAAATGTATATTTATTTTCACAAAGAACGAAGGTAGCTTTCAGTCAAAATCAGGAAAGGTCGTTGCAGAATAAAAATCAACAGGAAATAGTTCTCAATTGACACAGCCTGTACAATTTGTCCAAGGGATCAGCTTATTATTTACAATGGATCAGATGAAATTATCCAAAAAAATTACCTAAATAGCAGTGAAACAATCGGGATTGACCTTTCAGATTCTAAATTCTGATTGTACTTTATTGCAATCAAACTTCGGGAATGAAAAAAGCTTATTGGAATTGATCAGAACCAAATCCGGAAATTAAAACTCACTCATTATCAAACGATTAAGTATCTTAAAAGTCTGTATGTCCAGGTGATTGTCGCAATTTTCGCAGGTATAATCATCGGAACCTTTTATCCCGCTTTTGCAATTCAGCTTAAACCATTAGGCGATGGTTTTATTAAACTGGTGAAAATGATGATCGGACCGATTATCTTCTGTACGATTGTGAATGGGATCGCCGGTATGGAAAATACCAAAAAAGTTGGCAGGGTGGGCGTCAAAGCATTGATCTATTTTGAAATCGTTTCAA
>CAIPKZ010000193.1 GCA_903865775.1 uncultured Prolixibacteraceae bacterium
ATGGATAATCCGAATATAACAGCTAATATATTATCTGATAACGATTTTTTGTTGGATGATTTTAATCCGGGAGTAATTCTGAAAAATATTGCCGCACGGATGAAACGAAATCGACTGGAACTGAATCTTAGTCAACAGGCCTTGGCAAAAAAATCAGGAATAAGTTTAGGAAGTCTGAAACGCTTTGAACAAACTGGCGAGATTTCGTTGAAAAGTCTGGTGATGTTGGCTTTAGCGCTGGATGCAACATACGAATTTACTCAACTTTTCGCCGGAAGTCAATACCAAAGTATTGATGAATTACTCTCAAGAGACAAGGCTAAAAATGCGAAACGGGGGAGGCGAAATGTTTACTAAACCCAAATCATTGACCGTCTATCTGAACAACGAATCCGTTGGTAAACTTGCGCTTACACCCCAAAACCTTTGCGCTTTTGAATATGATGCAGCATATCTGATCAAGGGCCATTCGGTTTCACCATTTTATCTTCCGCTTCGGTCGGGTGTATTCATTGCCAAACGCGATCCGTTTGCCGGAAATTTCGGAGTATTCCATGATTCGCTTCCCGATGGCTGGGGCAATTTGCTGCTCGATAGGTTTTTAATCTCGCAACGGATCATTCCATCCAGCCTGACTGTTTTGGATCGTTTAAGTCTGGTCGGTTCATCAGGAATGGGAGCTCTTGAATATAAACCCGATAACTCTTTTACTTCAGTTGGAGCCAATCCGGAGTTGGAATACCTGGCTTCTGAAGCCGAAAAGATATTGAATCAGAAAGATAACGGAACTTCGCTTGACCTACTCTACAAATATGGCGGTTCTTCAGGTGGTGCGCGGCCAAAAGTGCTCCTGAATATCGGTGGAGAAGAATGGCTGATCAAATTCCGGTCCACACTCGATCCGCAAAATGCAGGACAAATTGAATATCAATATGCCTTGCTGGCTAAAGATTGTGGTATTGAAATGCCTGAAATCCGATTGTTTGAAGGTAAGTATTTCGGAGTCAGACGTTTTGATCGTACCGCAAAAAATAAGATCCACATGTTGAGTGCCGCAGGATTACTCCATGCAGATTATCGTATTCCTTGTCTCGATTACCAGGGTTTGCTGACCGCCTGTTTTAAATTAACGGGCAATATTGAGGAAGTTTATAAGCTTTATCGTTTGATGGTTTTCAATTTTTTGATAAAGAACAAGGACGATCATGCCCGAAATTTTTCGTTTCTGCTGAAGGCTGGTGAATGGAAACTTTCTCCAGCTTATGATTTACTTCCAGGCGAAGGTTTTAATGGATTTCATACCACAACAATTGCAGGTAAAGGAGCACCGGAATTTACAGATATTCTGCAGGTTGCTAATAGTCTCGGATTAAATAAAATCAGAGTGAACGAGATTAATGAAACGATGAAAGCTAAGTGTAGTAGTTTTAAGATTTCATAAAATATAGATAGACTAAAAAAACTTCAAGTGGAAACTAATTCACGCCGTAAATTCATCAATGGAATCGCTCTGACCGGAGTTGCAGCCGTTTGTTTACCTGAAATGTCGGTATTTGCAAGCGAAACCAATGCCGGACAGAAACTGAAAGATGGAGCAGTTATCCTTTTCCAGGGCGATTCCATTACTGATGGAAACCGCGGCCGTACTGCTGATCCAAACCACATTCTTGGACACGGTTACCAGTTTAGCATTGGCAGTCGTTTGGGTGCTGACTATCCGGAAAAGAAATATGTTTTTTATAACCGGGGAATCAGCGGAAATAAAGTCATTGATCTGGCCAGTCGCTGGCAATCCGACACCCTCGACCTGAAACCTGATGTGCTGAGTATTCTGATCGGCGTCAATGATTCGAGTTCGGTGGTCGTTCATTGGGAACCTGTTGTTACCATTGAAAAGTACGAAGAAACCTACAATTCCTTGCTTGAAAAGACTTTGGCAAAGTTTCCCGACATTATTTTTGTTTTGTGCGAACCATTCATTCTGCCAGTTGGCAAAGTTAAGGAAAACTGGGATGCCTATCATTCCGATATTGTTCAGCGGCAGTCAGTTGTTCGGAATCTGGCAGCGAAATACAATGCTGTTTTTGTTGGATTTCAGGAAGTGTTCAACAAAGCCTGTGACAAGGCTGCAGCCGATTACTGGATCTGGGATGGCGTTCATCCCACTGTTGCCGGGCACGAACTGATGTCCAGAGAATGGCTCAGACAAGTAGAAAAAAGAATCAAATTTTAACCCAAATACCATAAAACGAGCATGTTCGTTAAACACAAACACGGATGAATATTTCACATGCGAGTTCCATCCGGCCTTAAAAAACAAATTATATTCTGATGAAAATAATTTCAATCGTTTTAACCGCCATGCTATTTTCCATCTGTTCGATGGCGCAACCTGAACAAAAGATTATTGTCAAGGTTAATCAGCCCACTGCGGCCATCCAGCCCACCATGTGGGGTGTCTTTTTTGAAGACATCAATCTGGCTGCCGATGGCGGAATTTATGCCGAACTGGTTAAAAACCGTTCGTTCGAGTTTTTCAAACCACTCATGGGCTGGAAAATCCTGAAACCGGATACGACTACCGGAGTTCTGATTATCAACCAAAGCGAAACCAATCCGGCCAATCCACGTTATGCACGAATTTCAATTGCCGAAAGTGAGCAGTCGTTTGGGATTTCGAACGAAGGATTTCGGGGAATGGGTATTAAAACCGGAATGACTTATCATTTTTCGGTACTGGCGCGTCAATCGGCAGGCAGTGCTTTGAAAGTGCGGATCGAACTGGTTAGTTCTGCCGGAAAAATAATTGGATCCGGCAATTTATCTCCTGAAGTAAAAGACTGGAAGAAATACGAAGTAAATTTCACGGCAAATGCTACCGACCCCAAAGCAAAACTGAACATTTGGTTCGAAGGGAAAGGTGCGTTGGATATGGACATGATCTCGCTTTTCCCCGATGACACCTGGAAAAACCGTCCGGGTGGATTGCGTGCTGATCTGGTGCAATTGCTGGCCGATTTGAAACCCGGTTTTCTGCGTTTCCCCGGAGGTTGTATCGTGGAAGGCCGCGACCTTGAAAACCGTTACCAGTGGAAAAAGACCATTGGAAATGTGGAAGACCGTCACCTGATTGTGAACCGCTGGAACACTGAATTTAAACACCGCCAGACTCCCGATTATTTTCAGACTTTCGGGCTGGGTTTTTTCGAATATTTCCAACTTGCCGAAGATATTGACGCCGAACCTCTACCTATTTTAAGTTGCGGAATGGCTTGCCAGTTCAATACTGCCGAAGTGGTTCCGATGGATCAGCTCGATCCGTACATTCAGGATGCGCTCGATTTGGTTGAATTTGCCAATGGAACTGCTGATTCGAAATGGGGAAAAGTGCGCGTTCAGATGGGCCATCCGGCGCCGTTCAACCTGAAAATGATTGGCATTGGAAACGAACAGTGGGGCACGCAGTACATTGAAAGATACACTGTTTTTGCAAAAGCCATCAAGGCAAAATATCCTGAGATCAAAATTGTTTCAGGAACAGGACCTTCGCCAGAAGGAAAAGATTTTGATTACGCTTCCAAGGAGTTGAAAAAGCTGAATGCCGAAATTGTGGACGAGCATTATTACGCCAATCCCGAATGGTTCCTGAAAAATGCCAGCCGCTACGACAACTACGATCGTAACAGCTATAAAATATTTGCCGGAGAATATGCTGCGCAAAGCATCAATACATGCAATCCCGAAAATCAGAACAACTGGAAATGTGCTTTGGCCGAAGCGGCTTTCATGACCGGCCTGGAGCGAAATGCCGAAGTGGTTAACCTGTGTTCGTACGCTCCGCTAATGGCCCATGTCGAAGGCTGGCAATGGAAGCCCGACCTGATTTGGTTTGATAATCTGAAATCGTTTGGAACTGATAATTATTACGTTCAGAAAATGTTTTCGAACAACAAGGGAACACAGGTCTTATCCATGCTGAAAGAAAACAAGCCACTTACCGGTCAGGACGGACTTTTTGCTTCGGGGACTTTTGATCAGAATTCCGGCGAAATTATCTTGAAACTGGTCAATGCCGGCGACAAGGCTCAAACTGCCAATGTGGTTTTGGACGGTGCTAAAAAGCTTGCCCCGAAAGGTAAAATCACGGTTTTGAAAAGCGACGATCTGGAACGTGTCAATTCGATTGAACAACCAACTTTGGTCAGTCCGGTTGAACAGGAATTCATCGTGAAAGGAAAAACAATCCATCAGGAATTGGCGCCTTACTCGTTTACGGTAATCCGGATTAAACAAGTGAAATAGAACGCACGGAGCTTTTCTCCTGCATTAAAATGTCAAAAAGATGAAGTTTAAAGTTGGGTTTTTATCAATTGTTTTGTGTGCCTTTTTGTTTCAGGCAAAAGGGCAACTCATGCCAAAAGATGCGATAAAAGAAATGATGCGCGGAATTAACATTGGCAACACCATGGATCCGCCAACTGAAGGCAGCTGGGGAAATCCTCCAATAACCAGTCATGCGTTTAAAGATTATAAAAACGCCGGGTTTAATGCCATCCGGATTCCAATTACCTGGGATTTGCATATTGCAAAGACCTCGCCCTACAAAATAGACGCAACCTGGCTAAACCATGTGGAGCAAATTGTCAATGACGGACTCAGCAATCAGTTGCTTATCATTATAAATGCACACCATGACGGGTGGATTAAAGATGCCTATACTGCAGTCACCAAAGCCCGTTTCGACAGCCTTTGGAGCCAGATCGCCGTCCGGTTTAAAGGCAAGTCAGATCATTTGCTTTTCGAAATCATCAACGAACCCAATGGGATCACCCTTGCAAACATCAATGATTTGAACAAACGTACCTTGCAAACCATCCGGAAAACAAATCCTACCCGAATTGTTGTTTTTTCCGGAAAAGGATGGTCGAGCGCATCTGACCTGGTTGAAGCTTCGGTACCCGATCCAAACGATAAATATCTGATGGGATATTACCATTCGTATGATCCATATCCATTTGGACTGGTTGGTCCGGGAACTTACGGAAGCGATACCGATATCAAAAACACTCAGGCTATATTTGATAAGGTAACCAATTGGTCTGTTCCGAAAGGAATTCCCGTGCTGTTGGGCGAATACGGATACATGAAAAATTGCGATTACAATTCACGGATGTGTGCTTATGCAACGGTTGTTGATCAGGCATTGTCGCATGGAATTGCACCTTTTGCCTGGGACGATGGTGGCGATTTTCCGGTATACAACCGCACAACCGGAAGTTTTAATGAGATCAAGGATATCCTGATTCACACCTATAAGGAATCGCCATACAAAATGAAGGTCAGTGCTTTGTCGGATACGATTGTTAAAGTTCAATGGACCAACCGAACCACAAAAAACGACAGCATTGTAATTGAGCGGAAAGTGGGTAGTGGCGGCAATTATGCTTTTCTTAAAAAAATCCCTCCTTTGGCCAATCAATTTGTTGATTCGACCACCTATCGCGGAAAGGCCTTTTATTACCGGTTACGGACTAATCTGAAGGATTCTATTGAAATTCAGTCCTATCCGGTCATGTTCAGGGTTTTGCCAAAGTACCGGGCGCCATATTTGGGTAAATCACTTGCTATTCCAGCAAACTTGCAGGCTGAAAACTATGACATTGGCGGAGAAGGTCTGACCTTCCACGATGTGGATGAGGTAAACCAGGGAAATACTTACCGTCAAAAAGACGGAGTTGATATCAGCCAGTATTCATCGGGTAAATATAGTGTCGGGAATGTTGCGGTTGGTGAATGGCTCGAATATACCATCAATGTTCCGTCGGCGGCAAGTTATACCATTACTGCCAATGTTGCAGCTACCACTGCAGGCGGTCAGTTTACACTTAAATTCAAGAATGGAACCACCAAAGTATTTAAGGCTATTGCCACTGGAAATACCACCACATTTAAACCGCTGACAACTAATTTTAGCCTGTTGGCCGGAGAACAAACCATGCGCCTGAATATTTCACAAACTCCCGGTTTCAGTATCGATTACATCAATTTTTCTTTTGTGACAGCAGCTCCGGAAGTGAATTTGAATGAATTATCTGTATTTCCAAACCCGGCAAACAAGCTGCTTACGGTTAACGGAATAAATGGAGAAACGGTGATTGAATTGTTCACGTTGAATGGTATCTTGATTCAGACCTTTCGGACACAGGAAAACAATCTTCCCATTTCACTTGAATCACTAAACAATGGCATGTATTTGTTAAAATGCAAAAGCAAATCCGGAACCGTCAGCCTGAAATTAATTAAAAACAGCAACGCTAAATAATATTCATTCTCTGCATGGAAAAACGATGAAAAGCCCTAAAGGAAACGATACTGAGTCTGTTTAAATTTTATGCTTTTTTGAAAATTAAAAGTAATACTGTTTTTGAAAATCGTGCCGTAGGCACTAAATGTGGGTAGAAGTTGAAGATTTTCGTTTATATCTCGTCCCGGCTGGGACGAAACCCAGCGTTCCTATCAATTTTCTACCCATATAAAATCCCTGACGGGATTGAGAAACTAAGATTAGAAAGTCAATGAACCTTCAAACGAATAAAAATGAACAGATTACTTTATCTTCTCAGATTTCTCAGCTTATGCCTGAGTTTGGCAGTTTCATTTTTAGTGAGCAGTTGTGCTCACCAATCCAATAATCCCAACGAATATTCTGCCGATCTCATCATTTATGGCGGAACTTCGGCGGCTGTGACTGCAGCTGTTGAGGCGATCCAATCCGGCAAAACGGTTTTGATTGTTTCTCCGGATACGCATCTGGGTGGACTTTCTTCCGGAGGATTAGGTTTTACCGATACTGGAAATAAATCGACCATTGGCGGACTTTCGCGCGAGTTTTACCACCGGGTATGGCAGCACTATAATGATTCGGCCGCCTGGAAATGGCAAAAGCATTCGGAATATGGAAACAAAGGTCAGGGAACCGTGGCGATGGATGGCGAAAACCGAACCATGTGGATTTTCGAACCGCACGTGGCTGAGCAGGTTTTTGAAGATTTCATTTCTGAAAATAAAATTACGGTTTTCCGCGACGAATGGCTCGACCGATCTAATGGAGTGGTGATAGAAACTGGAAAAGTTATCAAAAGGAAAAATATACGGTCAATCAAAACACTTTCAGGAAAAGCCTTCTTCGGAAAAATGTTTATCGATGCGACCTACGAAGGTGATTTGATGGCAGCCGCCGGAGTTTCCTTTCATGTTGGCCGTGAAGCCTGTTCGGTGTACAATGAAACCTGGAATGGCGTTCAGGCAGATGCCCGTCATCATGGTCATTTTTTCAAAGATCAGATCGATCCATACAAAACTCCCGGAAAACCTGAAAGTGGTTTGCTCTATGGCATTTCTCCCGAACCGATTGCGGCTAACTGCAGCGGTGACAATAAAATTCAGGCATACTGTTTCAGGTTGTGTATGAGTAATCATCCGGAGAATCGGGTACCTTTTCCGAAACCTGAAAATTACAATCCGGAGAATTACGAGTTGCTGGGTCGTGTTTTTGATGCCGAATGGCGCGAATGGTTTGATAAGTTTGATATTATCCCAAATAGAAAAACGGACACCAACAATCACGGTCCTTTCAGCATGGATTTTATTGGCATGAATTACGATTATCCGGAAGCAACTTACGAACGACGGAAGGAAATTTTAAAGGAACACGAAGATTACCAGAAGGGCTTGTTGTATTTCGTGCAAAACGATACTCGGGTTCCGAAGGAAATCCATGATGAAATGCAAAACTGGGGATTGGCAAAAGATGAATTTCAGGACAACGGAAACTGGTCGCGGCAGTTGTACATTCGCGAATCGCGCCGAATGCTGGGCGAATATATCACCTCAGAAAACGATGTGCTGGCCAAACGCGAAGTGCCCGATCCGGTTGGAATGGGTTCATATGCCATGGATGCGCACAATGCCCAACGCTATGTAACTTCCGGAGGATATGTGCAGAACGAAGGTGATGTGGGCGTTTCGCCAAAGGCTCCATATTCGATTTCGTACGGTTCAATTGTTCCAAAAAGTAGTGAATGCCAGAATTTGCTGGTGCCGGTTTGTCTTTCGTCGAGCCACATTGCTTATGGCTCAATCCGCATGGAACCGGTGTTTATGATTTTAGGGCAATCGGCGGCAATTGCGGCATGTAAAGCCATCGATATTGACCACGCCGTTCAGGATATTCCATACAAAGTATTGAAAGAAGAATTACTGAAACGCGGACAAGTACTTTCGTTGAAAGAGCTTCAAAATAAATAATTTGACTACTCCTGAAAAATAATCTCGACGTAAATCCTTACCGTTACCAGACCGTTTTACCACAATCCATGGCAATTTTTTCACAGCTGACCACTTGAAAATTGAACCTTCCCACAATCGCAGTTTTGCACAAATTCGACTGCACCTTCAGAAACAGGCCAAACAAAATTTAGAAAATTATCCAATTTTCACTGAAGTCATGGTCAGCGATCCCATCACCGCTTTATCGTTGAAGAACGAAACGGTTTCGTTTTCTTCTTTTATTGCGAGCGTATAAAGCAGCGGCAAATAATGATCGGGACTTGGAACCGCCAATTGAACCTCGCGACCTAATGCCGTATAATTGATCAACTCCTTGTGATTTCCGGATTGGATCAGTTGCTTAAATTTATCGTTTGCCTGAATCGCCCAATCGAATCCGTATTCCGGTTCGTTCATTTTGTCCCATGCAACGAGTCGAAGATTGTGAACCAGATTTCCGCTTCCGATGATCAGCACACCTTTGTTCCGGAGTGAAGCCAGTTCCTTGGCCAGTTCGTAATGATACTGCGGCCCCTGACTGTAATCGAGACTCATTTCAATTACCGGAACATTGGCTTCAGGATAAATTCGCCGGATGACACTCCAGGCACCGTGATCCAGTCCCCATTTTTCATCGAGACCAATCCCAGTTTTGGTGATGATTCGTTTGGTCTCATTGGCCAATTCCGGACTTCCGGGTGCCGGATATTGCACATCGTACAAAGCTTTTGGGAAACCGCCAAAATCGTGAATGGTTTGTGGCCTGGGAACAGCAGTCACAAATGTGCCTTTCGTTTCCCAATG
>CAIPKZ010000194.1 GCA_903865775.1 uncultured Prolixibacteraceae bacterium
ACTGAAAGCCAGATAAATGATGTCATTGGGAATGTTTCCGTTCAATTGCTGAACGAAGCATGGCATAGCTACGAAGAGAAGTATCGGGAATTAAATCCTTCTTTTTACAAGCAATTTCTTATTGCTCATCCTGATATAACTCCTGCAGAGATCAGATTGTGTACTCTTTTACGACTGAACATGAGTTCGAAGGAGATTGCCGCCTTCATCCATCAGGAAGAAACCAGCATCAGGGTTTCCCGTTCGCGGCTCAGAACAAGGTTGGGGATTTCAGAAACGGATAATCTGGTTGGGTATCTGATGCAATTTTAAACTGCTAACCTTGCAAATTAGTAAATGATATCCTAAAATGCAAACTTATCATTCCAGGCAGGATTTGCAGCTTAAAGAACTTTTTGTCGTGTCGATGGTGCCAAAATCATATTATTTCAAACCGAACATTCAGGTTGGTAATTTGACCGATGCATTGGAGTATATTGAAAACCAGTAGAATATATTTTTTATTGGGCATCCCGACCGCTCACTCTTTTCTTAGCCACCGAATCGGTTTCAAAGTCCATCACAAACTGAACCACGCCAAAATAATCTTCAATACCTTTCTTAACTTTATTGGTTTTCAGGTAAGCATCGTTTACTTTTCCGGCTGCCTTGTCGATCGTTTCGTTTCGCATACTTTCCCAGTGTTTCTGCACTTTCCGGATATCATCAATCACTGGTTTATTGATTTGATGAACCAGATCATTAAAATTGTGGAGTCGCCTTCCCTGAGACAAAAAGTAGTTTACCATACTGATGTTGGCACTGTACCGGAGTTGTTTCGATTCACTTTGCGTGCAAACTAACCAGCTGTAAAAATTGGCTTCGGCTTCACTGGTGATACCAAACTGGTGTGCCGATTCGTGGGCCAGTACCTGTGGATATTCAATCATCAGCAAACTGTCGTTCAGATGAACTTCGCTGAAAAATGGTCCGTAATACCCGGCAATTCCGGCTTTGGCAAAAAATGAGCTGAGTGTGATGGGTTTTGGAATCCGCGTTCCCTGCGGATAGGGCAATTTCAGGAATGTGGCATTTTTTTGATATGAAGATTCAACCAGCGAACTGATTTCGGATTTTGAAATGCTGTCGAATGCGCAATATGACGCATTGGTTTGGGCAATCAGATTTTCAAGAACCTTTACAAACTCCACTGTATCGGGTTTCGATCGGGCAATTTGCAGCCGGTCGTTGATGCCACTCCGGTAATAATTAAATCCCCAGAACCAGTAAAACAGGATGTAGCAAACTGCCAGTGTTTGGATTAAAAGCAACATAAAACTGCCGAATTTTATTTTCCTGAAAATGGTTAACAGAAGAATTGTACCCAGGAAAACGGCGAGCAATGCATAAAGCGAGTCGTCCAGCGAAAAGGAAACCCATTTGCTGACAAAGGATAGCAGAAACGCAAGCACAGGGAAAAGCGTTCGGGAATAAACCGTTTCGGTTGCATTTGGGAAACGACTGAAAAGCTCGGTTAATCCAAAGGTTGCCAAAGCCAGCCAGACGGGTAAGGCTGATCTTCCGAAAACGATTGTTTTGAATTTGTTTTTTGCCACAGCATGGAAAATAAGGCACGAAGATCAGGTTTTTTACCTATTTTTCAGCATCTAAAATTCATGAAGATGAACGTACATTTTATCGCCATTGGCGGAAGTGCCATGCACAACCTGGCCATTGCCCTGCACAAAAAAGGATATCGGGTTACCGGATCGGATGACGAGGTTTTTGAACCTTCGAAAAGCCGCCTGAAAAGCTACGGCTTGCTTCCTGAAAACGAAGGATGGTTTCCTGAAAATATCACTCCGGAACTGGATGCCGTCATCCTTGGAATGCACGCCCGGCAGGATAATCCTGAACTGATTCGTGCCCAGAAACTGGGGCTTAAAATCTTCTCGTATCCTGAATACCTATACGAACAAACCAAGAATAAAATCCGGGTGGTGATTGGCGGAAGTCATGGCAAGACAACAATCACCTCGATGATTATGCATGTTTTGAGATACAACCAAATTGCATTTGATTACATGGTTGGTGCGCAACTGGAAGGGTTCGACACGATGGTTTCACTGACAGAAGAAGCTAAAATTGCCGTTTTCGAAGGCGATGAATATTTGTCGTCGCCCATCGACCGCCGCCCCAAATTTCACCTGTATTTTCCGGACATTGCTTTACTGAGTGGCATTGCCTGGGATCACATCAACGTGTTTCCGACTTTCCCGTTTTACGTGGAGCAGTTCCAGATTTTTGCTGATCTGATCGAACCCAACGGTTCTTTAATTTACTTCGGAAGTGATGAAAATCTTCAGCAAGTCGCAGACAAAAGCCGCGCTGATATTCAGAAATTACCTTACCGGTCGCACGAATCGGTGATTGAAAACGGAATTACCTCTTTGATTGCCGGAAAGCAAAAAATCAGACTTCAGATTTTTGGTGACCACAACCTGCAGAATATTTCCGGAGCGCAACTGGTTTGCCGTCAATTAGGATTGACCGACGAACAGTTTTATACGGCAATCGCAGAATTTAAAGGCGCCTCGCGCCGTTTGGAAGTATTGGCCGAAACCGAAAACTGTGTGATTTTTAACGATTTCGCCCATTCACCGTCGAAGCTGAAAG
>CAIPKZ010000195.1 GCA_903865775.1 uncultured Prolixibacteraceae bacterium
CAAAAAAATGAAGAAACTATTATTTATTGCTTTAATTAGTCTTGCTATGACTGGTTTTGCCGGTGCTCAGGAATTAGGGGTTCGTTTTGGTGACATCTCAAGTGCAAACAATTTTGCCATCGACGGTATTTTTAGTTCCGGAAAATTCAGCCGGATACATGCTGATTTGTCTTTCGGCGATGGAGGTGTAGGCGTCGATGCCTTATGGGATTTTATTTATAAACCACTTGGCGTTGAATCATTCAACTGGTATCTTGGTGCTGGTCCGTACATTCGGATTGATGAACCGTTTTGGTTAGGTGTCGCTGGTGAAGTCGGTTTGGAATACAAATTTAAAGGAGCTCCGATTGCTCTTGGCCTGGATTGGCGCCCATCGGTTAGTATTATTGAAGAAACAGATTTCCACCCAGGTGGATTCGGGTTGAATATCCGATATGTTTTTGGTGGAAAATAATGTGAACTCCGAAATCTTCAATCAGTTTTTAAAATCAAATGCTGGATTGACAGATAGAGTATTGTTATACGAAAAAGGCAAATACAACGTGATGAAGTATTTGCCTTTTTATATTTCAGCAATTTAGAGTTGAAGTATTCGATTTATTCCAGATACGTATATCCGTATAATCCTGAACGGTAATTGGATAAGAATTCCTTTCCTTCTTCAGCAGAAATAATTCCCGATTTTACAGACGAAGTAACCCAGGTTTCAACGGTACGAACCAGTTTTTTTGCATTATACTGAACGTAATCGAGTACTTCGGCAACAGTTTCTCCATCGATGATCTGGTCAATGCTGTAACCCTTTTCGTCAACCGAAATGTGAACGGCATTGGTATCGCCGAACAAGTTATGCAAATCGCCCAATATTTCCTGATAGGCACCTACTAAAAATACCCCGATGTAATAGGGTTCCTTGGCTTTTAGTCCGTGCACCGGTAAATAATATGAAAAATTCCGTGTGGAGATAAAATTATCAATTTTGCCATCCGAGTCACAGGTAATATCCTGTATAGTGGCCGAACGTTCCGGCTTTTCATTCAGACGCTGAATCGGAATAATAGGAAAAATCTGATCGATGGCCCACGAATCGGGAAGTGACTGAAAAAGTGAAAAGTTGCAGAAATATTTATCCGACAACATTTTCGGCAGATACAGAAGTTCTTCAGGAATGTGTTTTAATTCGCCGGTCATCTGATGAATTTCCTTGGTTATTGACCAGAAAAGTCGTTCAATCTGAGCTCTGGTTTTCAGGTCGAGCAAACCCAAACTAAAGCGATCGAGTGCTTCTTCACGGATTTGCTGGGCATCGTGCCAGGTTTCCAGCATTTTTGGCTGATTGACCTGTTCCCACAACGAGAACAATTCGCGAACCAGTTCATGATCATCTTCCCGTGGTTCTTCATCTTCATTCATGGTCGGAACACTGGCTGTTTCCAGAACTTCAAAAACCAAAACCGAATGATGGGCTGTAAGTGAACGACCCGATTCCGTGATGATGTTCGGATGCGGAATATTATTTTTATCGCTTGCATCGACCATGGTGAAAATGGCATCATTCACATATTCCTGAATGCTGTAGTTTACGCTGCTTTCGCTGCTCGATGAGCGTGTTCCGTCGTAATCAACGCCTAAACCACCGCCAATGTCAACAAATTCAACATTAAATCCTTTCAGATGCAATTGCACATAGAACTGAGATGCTTCGCGCATGGCCAGTTTGATGCGCCGTATTTTGGTCACCTGACTGCCGATATGGAAATGGACCAGTTTCAGGCAGTCTTTCATGTCTTTTTTCTCCAGATAGTCCAATGCTTCGAGCAGTTCGCTTGAAGTTAATCCGAATTTACTGGCATCACCGCCGGAGTCTTCCCATTTGCCACTGCCCGAACTGGAAAGTTTGATACGAATACCGAGGTTTGGTTTTATTTTCAGGCGGTGGGCAATCTTGATGATAAGTTTGAGTTCATTGAGCTTTTCAACCACCAGATAAATCCGGCGTCCCATTTTCTGAGCTAAAAGCGCCAGTTCGATGTAATTCTCATCTTTATAACCGTTGCATATAATCAGGGAATCGTTGTCGGTATTGATGGCAATAACAGCATGCAATTCGGGTTTCGAACCAGCTTCGAGGCCAATGTTGAATTTTTTGCCGTGACCTACAATTTCTTCGACCACCGGGCGCATCTGGTTCACTTTAATCGGATATACTATAAAGTTTTGAGCTTTGTAATCATATTCTTCGGCAGCAACTTTAAAGCAGCTGGCCATCTTTTCAATCCGGTTATCAAGAATGTCGGGGAAACGAAGCAACATGGGTGCCGAAACATCCCGCAGCTGAAGTTCCTCAACCAATTCGTGAAGATCAATCTGTATTCCGTCTTTCTTCGGAGTGACGGTTACATTTCCTTTTTCGTTGATGGAAAAAAAGTTGATACCCCATCCGTTGATGTTGTAAAGTTCAGCCGAGTCTTCAATGCGCCATTTTCTCATTAAGGAAAAGTTAATTGTTTGTTCATACTCATTTTTAATGCCTAAAAACGGACAAAATGATCAGTTTTTAGTCCTGAAATATGTTTTCTGAATATGAAGAGAACCTGCAGATTTATTTTGACGGAATCAGTAATAAAAAATGAAACCTTAAATACCGCTGCAAACCGCGCCAGTTCTAATCAATCCAAGATTTTTCAGTCGCGGTAAATGTAATAAAATATTGAAAATGATTCGTTTTTTTTTGATTGGTTGAAATTATTGAACGATGGGTTTTCATAGGACTATATTTTATTTCATCCTATGCTTTTACAAATCGGGACTTTGCCCCTGGTTTTTGAATAGTTAAGGAAGAAGTCCTGAAAGGACGTTTCGTTTTAGCACAGGGTGTAGTGAAACGAAACCCTGTGAAAAGAAAAACCTCTGATTTTAAAACATCTGCATACTGTGCAGTCGTTTATACTTTCCATCCAGTTCAATCAGTTCGTCGTGCGTACCACGTTCTACGATTTCACCTTCATGGAAAACACAGATCAGGTCTGCATTTCTGACCGTTGAAAGCCGGTGGGCAATCACAATCGAAGTTCGGTTTTTCATCAGGTTTTCGAGTGCATCCTGCACCAGCCGTTCCGACTCGGTATCCAAAGCAGATGTTGCTTCATCTAAAATCAGGATTGGCGGATTTTTCAGAATAGCACGGGCAATGCTCAGCCGTTGGCGCTGTCCGCCGGAAAGTTTACTTCCGCGATCGCCAATTACGGTGTCATAACCATGTTCTGTTTCGATGATGAAATCATGTGCGTTGGCCACTTTAGCTGCAGCAATCACTTCGGCCATTGAAGTGTTTTCAACGCCAAAAGCGATGTTGTTATATATGCTGTCGTTAAATAATATGGCTTCCTGATTTACATTGCCCATTAAATCGCGCAGATCGTGAAGTTTGAGATCGCGCAGATCAACACCATCGATCAGGATTTGGCCTCCGATTACATCGTAAAATCTTGGAAGCAAATCGACAAATGTTGTTTTTCCACTGCCTGACTGACCAACCAGGGCGACAGTTTTTCCCTTGTGAATCTCAAGCGAAACGTTATTCAGCACCGTTTTTTCTTCGTAGGCAAACGAGACATTCCGGTATTCGATCGTGTTTTTCAGTGTGCTTACTGATTGGGCGTCAGGAGCCTGAGGGATGGTTACATCGGCCATCAGGATTTTATCGATACGATCCATGGATGCCAGGCCTTTTTGAATGCTGAACAAAGCAGTAGTAAAAGCCTTGGCCGGATTAATGATTTGATAAAATATTCCAAGGTAAATGATGAATTCAGGACCCGACAGTTCACTGGTTTTACTCAGGATTAAGGTTCCACCATACCAAACTACGATAATGATGACAATGGTTCCGATTAATTCACTCAATGGGTGTGCCAGTTCGCGTTGGCGCATCAGCCGGTTCATGATTGATTTGTAATCATACAGCTCTGAACTAAATCGTGCATTCATCTTCTTTTCAGCATTAAAAGCCTTGATGATGCGAAGTCCGCTGAGGGTTTCCTCAACCACGGTCAGTATCATGCCCATTTTATCCTGACCTTCGCGGGAAACTTTTTTAAGTGATTTTCCGATGCTGCCAATAAGATATCCTGCAACCGGAAGTACTAAAAAGATAAAAAGCGTCATGCTGGGACTCATGATCAGCATTGATGTGAGCAAAACCATTATAATAATAGGATTCTTCAGGAACATATCGAGCGACGACATGATTGAATTTTCAACCTCAGTTACATCGCCGGTAATACGCGAAATGATGTCACCTTTGCGTTCTTCTGAAAAAAAAGGAAGTGCGAGTTTCAGAATCTTTTGATAGATCTGTTCCCGGATATCTTTTACCACTCCATTTCGGATATAAACAGCTTCAAAGGCTCCGAGGTAAGCAAATCCAACTTTCAGAAAAGTGGTAAAAATGACAAAAAAACCAACAAGCAAGAGGGCTAACGCTGCACCATTTGCATCTTTAAAAATGGTAATGTAATAATAAAGGTTGTGTTTGATTGCATTCAGATTCATAGCCCAGGGAACTATTTCATGCACATCTTTTGACATTCCGAACAGGATTTCCAGAATAGGGCTCATTAAAGCCATTGAAAAAACGGTAAAAATGGCTGAGAGCAGGTTGAACAGGAAATTTAGAATTAACTGTTTCTTATAGGGAGGGATAAACCTTCGTAGAATCTTGAAAAAGTCCTTCATTCGGTTGTGAAATGGTCATTTTAAAACTGAAAAAATGAGCTGTTTATTGTGTGATTAGAAAATTCCGGTATAATTCTGAGGTGTGATCTTTTTCAGTTCGGCCTTTAAAACATCAGAAATATCAAGCGAATCAATAAATTCATGAATAGCTTCCCGATCAATTTTCCGGTTCACGCGGGTCAGGTTGCGCAGTGCTTCGTATGGATTTGGGTAGCCTTCGCGCCGCAGAATAGTCTGAATGGCTTCGGCAACAACGGGCCAGTTTTTCTCCAGATCAGCGTCAATGGCTCCTTCATTCAGAAGGAGTTTGTTTAAACCACGCATGGTTGAATTGACTGAAATCAGGGTGTGTGCAATCGGAACACCAATATTCCGGAGAACGGTTGAATCAGTCAGGTCGCGCTGAAGGCGGGAAACCGGAAGTTTAGAAGCCAGATGTTCGAACAGCGCATTGGCCAGTCCAATGTTGCCTTCCGAATTTTCGAAGTCAATCGGATTAACTTTATGCGGCATGGCCGATGAGCCCACTTCACCTTCCTTAATCCGCTGCTTGAAGTATTCCATCGAAATGTAGGTCCACATGTCGCGGTCCAAATCGAGAATCACATTGTTGATACGTTTTAGCGCATCGAAAATGGCGGCGTGGTTGTCGTAGTTGGCAATTTGTGTCGTGTATTGAGACCGTTTCAGGCCCAGGTATTTTTGCAGAAAATGATTGCCAAAAGCTTTCCAGCTGATTTCAGGATAAGCAATGTGGTGGGCATTGAAATTGCCGGTAGCTCCGCCGAATTTAGCATCGCATGAAATCATTTTCAGCTGTTCCAACTGCCCTTTAATACGTTCCGAAAAAACGCGGATTTCCTTTCCCAGATTGGTCGGAGAGGCTGGTTGTCCGTGCGTTTTTGCAAGCATCGGAATGTTTTTCCATTCATCCGCCAGTTCTTCCAGTTTATCCACCAGGTCGTTAATGGCCGGATAATATTCGTTGTCCAATGCATCCTGAATGGATTTTGGAACAGCGGTATTGTTGATATCCTGAGAGGTCAGTCCGAAATGGATAAACTCCTTGTAAGGCTGAAGGTTCAGTTTGTCAAATTCCTCTTTCAGGAAATACTCCACAGCTTTTACATCGTGATTGGTCACTTTTTCGATGTCTTTAATCCGTTGTGCATCAACAAGTGAAAAGTTGGCCACCAGATTCCGTAGCGATTCGAAGAGGTTTTGATCAAACGAGGCGAGTTGAGGCAAAGGCAGTTCACAGAGTGCAATAAAGTATTCAACTTCAACCAGTACCCGGTATTTGATCAACGCATATTCAGAGAAATAGAGTTGGAGATTTTCGACTTTTGAACGGTAGCGGCCATCAATTGGCGATATTGCAGTGAGTAAATTCAATTCCATGGTTGATTTTTTTCGAACTGTAAAGGTAGAAAATTTTTAAAAGCGTATGGCGTGGTCGAAATGCTCCAAATTAAATGATTGTCAAAAAGCGAAAGGAAAAAGCTTCTGTGTCTTGTTCTTAAAACAGATGAATTTTCAGGAATTAAAGGATATGATCTTCTCCGACGTTCGGTATATCACGTGTGATTTCTTCTTTGC
>CAIPKZ010000196.1 GCA_903865775.1 uncultured Prolixibacteraceae bacterium
GCCATACATTATACCGACGATCCATACCTTTTGCCGGCAAAGATGTATATATCCAATTCGCTGATTGTTTACACTCCGGCTGTTCCGGCAACTCATCAGGAATTAAATGCCTTGATTGACCGCGGATTCAATATTCACAAACGGGCTGAAGTGCTCGGAATTATCTGCAACAGCAAACGTACCATTGCTGTTGCCGGAACGCATGGAAAAACTTCGGTATCGACCATGACTGCACATATTCTGAAAACTTCTGAGATTGGCTGCGCTGCCTTTTTGGGAGGAATTTCAAAGAATTATCAGACTAACCTCTTACTCGATTCAACAGGCAGTGAATGGATTGTTGCCGAAGCCGACGAATTTGACCATTCCTTTCTGCAACTAAAACCCGAACTGGCCGTGATCACCTCGATGGATGCAGATCATCTGGACATCTATGGTTCACACGAAAAAGTGATTGAAAGCTTTCAGTTGTTTGCCTCCCAGATTAAAGAAGAAGGAGCATTGTTATTCAAAAAAGGACTTCCGGTAGGTTTTGAACCTGAAGCAAAATACAGGTCATTTAACTATTCCATCACCGAACCTGCAGATTATTGCGCCGAAAATATTGAACTGAAAGATGGGTTTTACCAGTTCGATCTGGTAACTCCTGAAATTACCATTGAAAAACTGGTTTTGAATTACCCGGGACTCCTGAATGTCGAAAATTCGGTTGCAGCAGCTTCCATGGCATTGCTTTCCGGAGTTTCTCCGGAAGAAATCCGTCTGGCTCTGGCAAGTTATTCTGGAGTCAACCGACGCTTTGATATTCAATTGAATAACGGAACATTTGTTCTGATTGACGATTATGCACACCATCCGGAAGAACTTCGGGCAACCATTCAGTCAGTGCGTGATATTTACAAAGACCGTACAATAACCGGTGTTTTTCAGCCACATCTTTTCAGCCGGACCAAAGATTTTGCCGAAGGATTTGCCCAAAGTCTGGATTTGCTGGATGAAGTTGTGCTGCTTGATATCTATCCGGCCCGTGAACTGCCGATGGAAGGCGTGAGTTCAGAATTGATTTTCAATCAAATCAAAAATAAAAATAAAACATTGTGCACGAAAGGTGAATTGCCGAAACTTGCAGGCACATTTAAACCTGGAATTGTGATCATGATGGGTGCCGGAGATATCGACACCCTGGTTGAACCGGTAAAAGAGCAATTATTAAAGTATGAGGATCGTTAAAAAAATATTGGTCATTTTAGCCTGGATATGCTTCACTGCGGCTATTGGATTCACCATCTACTATGCGTACAGCGAGTGGGTTGCAGTTCGGTGCCAGTCAATTGTCGTGAATATTAATCCAAATTCGCCACGTTTTCTCGACGAAGATGAAATTGCCTCTATGATCGAGAAATCAGGTGAACCAATTATCGGGCAGCGGCTTTCAGCCATCAACATCAATAGACTTGAAATCAAATTAGGCACATTCACCACTTTAGATAATGTCGAAATCTTTCGGAAAGTGGATTCCAAAGGATTATCGTTTAAAGGAAAATTAGTGATCAGCGTAGACGAACGGACACCTGTAGTACGTTTTAAAAGTTCAACCGAAGATTATTATCTGGATAAGAAAGGAATCCGGGTGCCGGTTTCCTCCAGATTTGTCGAAAGGATATTACTTGCTGAAGGCACCATTCCGGACGAAATTATAAAAAAAAGCTTCTTGAAAATGGTCGATTTTGTGAATAAAGATGATTTTTGGAGGGCTCAGATTGAACAGGTTTTTGTTCAGGCAAACGGTGAATTATTGATTGTGCCTCAGGTTGGCGATTACCTGATCGAATTTGGGACTCCGGACGACTACGAATTAAAATTCAGAAATTTAAGGGCTGTTTACCAGCAAGGATTTAAAAATATTGGCTGGAACAGATATAAAACCATCAGTGTGAAATATCGGAACCAGGTTGTTTGTACAAAAAAGTAGATTATGGACAAGAACGGAAAAATTTTTGCAGCAGTTGACATCGGGTCTACCAAGATTGTAGCCCTTGCCGGAACAAAGAACGAGGAAGATAAAATCCAGATCGTTGGGTTGGGACAGAGTGCATCGATGGGTGTCAGCCGGGGTGTGGTATTCAACGTTGACGAGGCATTTGCAGCCATCAGCGAAGCCGTTGGCAAGGCAGAAAAAGACTGTGGCCAGGAAATCGAAGATGTTTTTGTAAACATTTCGGGACAGCAGCTGACCACCCTGACCAGCCTTCAGCAGAAATTGATGGGCCGCGATCATCGGGTGACAGAAAATGATGTCAATCAAATTATGGAACAGGCCCGTCAGATTGACCTGCCGGAGGATTCAGCCATTTATCACATTAATCCGGAGTATTATACAATCGACGGAAATGACGTATCGGCAAGTCCTGTGGGTGCCATTGGTGAAAAAATGGACGCCAGCTTTAAAATCCATGTTGCACCGGATTCCTATCAGCGGAACATAGCCACATGCCTGAAATTAGGTTCAATCAATGTTCATAAAGCGATTCTTGATCCCATTGCTTCTTCCGAGGTTGTGCTGACTGACGATGAAAAAGAATCCGGAGTTGCGCTGGTTGACATCGGTGGAGGAACCACTAAAATTTCAATCTTCTACGATGGGGTTTTGTGCTTTACGTCCATGGTTCCGTTTGGAGGAAATGTAATTACAAAGGATATCAAGGAAGGATGTTCGATTACTGTGAAAGAAGCCGAATCGCTGAAAAAGCAATTTGGTCAGGCCATTGCCGATTTCGCTCCGGAAAATAAGGTGGTAACCATTCAGCGAAACGGATGGGAACCGAAACAAATTTCTTTTAAAAGCCTGGCTCACATCATTCAGGCACGGATGGAAGAAATTGTTGTCCATTTCTTTTATCAGATCCGCAAATCGGGCTATGCCGATAAGTTGGGCGCTGGCATTGTTATTACCGGCGGGGCTTCTTTGCTCACCAATCTTGGTCAGCTCATCAAATTTCACACTGGGTACGATGTGCGGATAGGAAAACCCAACTTGAATCTGTTTGTTTTCAGGAAGGATGTTGATGACCCGAAATTTGCAACGGTATTGGGATTGCTTAAACTCGCCGCCGAAGAAGATGGACTAATCGGAAAAAAGAAAAGAAGACCGGCAAAAGTGAAATCAGAAGGTCCGGGTTTCATAAGCTCCATGACAACAAAACTTGGACTAAAAGTTGCTGATTATCAACAGAAAGTTCAACAAAGTGTAATTGTCTTTTTCGAAGACACTGCCGAAGATACTGATATGAATTTAGACAAAACATAATCAAGTTTGCCTTATGATTGATGAACTACTTAACTTTGGATTAGAGCACACCAATTCCTCCATTATCAAGGTAATTGGTGTAGGAGGCGGAGGATGCAATGCCGTTAAAAACATGTTTGAAGAAGGCATTGAAGGAGTAACTTTTTTAGTTTGCAATACCGATGCGCAGGCTATGCGCAACAACCCTGTACCGGTAAGAATTCAGCTTGGAGTAACCCTAACCGAAGGTCGGGGCGCCGGAAACCTTCCCTCACAGGGAGAACAGGCTGCCATTGAAAATCTGGACGATATACGGAGCATTCTTGAAGGAAGTACCAAAATGGTATTTATTACTGCCGGAATGGGCGGTGGAACAGGAACCGGTGCCGCTCCGGTTATTGCACGTCTGGCCCGCGAATTGGACATCCTTACCATTGCGGTAGTGACCATTCCTTCACGGTCTGAAGGACAAAGACGCTTCAATCAGGCTCTCGAAGGGGTTGAAAAACTGAAAGAACATGTGGATAGTATGCTGGTCATCAGCAACGAAAAGCTGCATAAAATATACGGAAACCTTCCGGCATCGCAAGCTTTCAAAAAAGCTGACAATATTATCACCACAGCAGTAAAAGGTGTAGCCGAAATTATCACCCTTCACGGTAACATCAACATCGACTTTGCCGACGTCAGCACGGTCATGTCAGGAAGTGAAGTCTTTATCATGGGAACCGGATATGCCGAAGGACCTGACCGCGCCATGAAGGCAGTTCAGCTGGCACTTGAATCGCCCCTGCTCGATAGCAGCAGTATCCGGGGAACAAAAGATATTCTGCTCAATATTATTTCCGGAACCGAAGAAATTACCATGGGTGAAATTGGTGAAATCATCGATTACCTGCAGGAAGAAGCCGGAATGGATGCGACTATCATTTGGGGAAATGGAACCGATCACAAACTGGGGGATCAAATCAGTGTGACCATTATTGCTACCGGATTTGATGTCAATCCAAACCATCTGTTTCAGGAACCCGAAATCATTGAGTTTAATCCCGATGACTCCATATCGGAAATCAATCTGGATGAAAATATTCCCTTTGAAAGTGTCAGAACAGCACCAGTCTTTGAATCACGAAGGGAAACAACAAAACAAACGATGACACCGATGGAAAGCCCAAAGAAGAAATTGAAAAAAATAAAAAACAGGGCTGACAGTGCATCCAATGCTGAAAATGCGAATGTCGATAGTTGGTTCACCCGGCAGTTTACGAAATTCTTCGAAGAGAAAGACACACCAATATCGGAAGATAACAACCAGTAATTATAAACACGAAAAATAAAAGATATGTCAAACGAGATTATGAATTTTGATTTAACTGTAAATACAGGTTCAATCATCAAGGTAATTGGAGTAGGCGGAGGTGGTGGAAACGCTGTAAACCACATGTTTCGGCAGGGAATTCGTGATGTCGATTTTATGGTATGCAATACCGATGCCCAGGCTTTAATCAATAGTCCGGTTCCTTTTAAGGTTCAGTTGGGATCATCCTTAACCGAAGGTCGCGGCGCAGGCAACAAGCCTGAAACCGGCCGTGATTCGGCGATCGAAAACATTGAGGATGTGAAGAAAGTTCTTCAAAACAATACCAAAATGGTATTTATCACTGCCGGAATGGGTGGAGGTACCGGAACCGGTGCGGCTCCGGTCATCGCACAGGCAGCCCGCGAACTCGGAATCCTGACTGTAGGTATTGTCACAATCCCATTCCGGAACGAAGGACGCCGCCGCATAAAACAAGCTGTCGAAGGTATTGCAGCCTTGGAGTCGCATGTTGATTCGCTGTTGGTGATCAACAACGAACGCATCCGCGAAATGTACGGTGATTCGAAAATATCGGATGCATTTGCGAAAGCTGATAACATATTGACGACTGCGGCTAAAGGGATTGCCGAAATCATAACCGTTCCCGGCTATATCAACGTCGACTTCGCCGATGTCGAAACCGTAATGCGAAACAGCGGCGTAGCCTTGATGGGAACAGGCATTGCTTCAGGACCTAACCGCGCATTGATTGCCGTAGAAGAAGCATTGAATTCGCCATTACTAAATAACAACGACATTATGGGTGCCCGCAATATCCTGTTGAATATTACTTCAGGAATTGAAGAAATTACGATGGACGAAATTGGCGACATTACCGATTTTGTGCAGGAGAAAGCCGGAAATTCAGCTGACCTGATCTGGGGAAATGGAGTGGATGAATCATATGGCGACAAAATTTCGGTCACAATCATTGCAACCGGCTTCAGTACAAGCAGTATTCCTGAAATGGTAATTAATAAAAATCAGGAAAAAACCTACCATACCTTATTTGATGATACTTCGGACGGTAACCCGACAATTAAAACGGAAACGAGAAAATCGGTTGAAAACGAATTGTACGGATCAAAAAATGTGAAACAAAAAACCTTCGAATTCGATCTGAATATCGGTGGGCACGATGAGTTTGAAGAATTATACGGTACAAACCATTCGAAAAAAGCACAAAGCAGCGAAGAAACTTTACCGGTCGATTTTACACAAACCACCGAAGAAGCTGTAGAAGAACTCGAGAACATACCGGCCTACCGCCGCAAAAATTCGAAATTCTTTGGCTTTAAAAAAAAAGTAGATGAGAAATTTTCCCGCTTTTCAATTGCACCGGATGAAAATAATAACGTAACTTTACGTGACAATAATTCCTATTTGCACGATAACGTAGACTAATTTTAAACCATGAGTTTATTCGAACAAATCAGCAGTGACATTTTAACTGCGATGAAAGCCCGGGAAAAAGAAAAACTCGAAGCTTTGCGGGGAATTAAAAAAGTAATGATCGAAGCCAAATCGGCTGCTGGTTCAACTGGAGAATTAAGCGATCAGGAAGGCCTGAAGATTATTCAGAAACTGGCCAAACAGGGAAATGATTCTGCGGCCATTTATAAAGAACAGGGGCGGAATGATTTATACGAACAGGAAATATTTCAGGTAAAAGTATTCGAAGCTTACCTTCCGGTAAAAATGTCGGACACTGAATTGGCTGAAGCCATTCAATCAATTATTTCTGAAGTTGGCGCAGTGGGAATGAAAGACATGGGAAAAGTGATGGGATTTGCTTCCAAAAAACTGGCCGGACTTGCGGATGGAAAAGACATTTCGGACAAAGTGAAAGCGTTGTTAAGCTAAAAATAGAATGTCGGAACTTGAAATCTCAAGTTTTGTGCATTTGGGGTGGAAAAGGAAAGCGGGCAGAGGCCCGCTTTCTAATTTTAGTATCCCTATATAAATCGTTTCTTAAATATTCGTCTCTTTCAGAATTACATCATGTGCTCCGCCTTCGATGATGCTTGTAGATGAAACCAATGTGATTTTGGCATTCATTTCCAGTTCAGGAATTGTAATCGAACCGCAGCTGCACATGGTCGAGATAATTTTTCCCAGAGTAATTTCCAGGTTGTCCTTTAGTTTTCCGGCATAAGGAACATAACTGTCAACACCTTCTTCAAATTTAAGCGACTCATTTCCCCCATGGTCGTATCGTTGCCAGTTCCGTGCGCGGTTCGACCCTTCACCCCAGTATTCTTTCACGTAGCTGCTGCCGACTTTAAGCTTCTTGGTTGGACTTTCATCGAAACGTGCAAAGTACCGCCCCATCATGATGAAATCGGCTCCCATGGCCAGCGCAAGAACCATGTGGTAATCCTGAACAATACCACCATCGGAGCAAATCGGGACATAGATACCAGTTTTTTCAAAGTATTCCTTACGCGCTTCAGCAACTTCAATCAGTGCAGTGGCCTGCCCGCGACCGATACCCTTTTGTTCACGGGTAATACAGATAGATCCGCCGCCAATTCCAACTTTCACGAAATCGGCACCCGATTCAACCAGGTATAAAAATCCTTCTTTATCAACTACGTTTCCGGCACCAACTTTTACCTTGCCATCGTATTTGGTTTTTATGAATTCAATCGTTTCTTTTTGCCATTCAGAAAAACCATCTGATGAATCGATACACAAAATATCGGCACCGGCCTCCACCAATTGTGGAACCCGTTCAGTATAATCGCGCGTATTGATCCCAGCGCCAACCAACAGTTTTTTATTGGCATCGAGCATTTCTTCCGGATTATCACGATGTTCATCGTAATCTTTCCGGAACACAAAATATTGAAGTTTCTGGTCTTTATCGATTATCGGAAGTGTATTGAGTTTGTGATCCCAGATAATATCGTTGGCTTCGGTGAGCGACAAGCCAAGTTCTCCGGTTACCAGTTTGGAAAAAGGAGTCATGAATTCACTGATTTTCATAGCCTCAAGATCCTTGGTCTCGCGGTAATCGCGGCTGGTGACCATGCCGAGCAATTTTCCGTTGGAGGTACCGTCTTCAGTGATTCCAATGGTAGAATGTCCGGTTCGGTATTTAATCCATAAAACATCTTTCAGCGTATCGTCAGGCATCAGGTTCGCATCACTGACCACAAATCCGGCTTTGAATTTCTTCACCTTCCTCACCATATCCACCTGCGATTCGATGGGCTGTGATCCGAATATGAACGAAAGTCCTCCGTTTTTTGCCAGGGCGATGGCCATTTTATGGTCGGATACCGACTGCATAATAGCCGAAACAAACGGAATGTTAAGTTCCAATTCCGGAGCTGAGCCCTTTTGATACTTTACAAGTGGTGTTTTTAATGAAACATTCTGCGGATAACATGCTTTGGTTGATAAACCCGGTATTAATAAATATTCATTAAAAGTTCTGGAAACGTGGTTGAAGTACCGTGCCATATATTCGTCTTTAAAATGAAAAACTGAGCAAATTTAAATAAAAAAACGGGGAACATTGATAATAAAAAAAAGCGGGTTGATAGCCCGCTTTTTTCCTGTATGATTCGATTAATAGAATTTCGATCGTTTGTCGACGATGTCGACCACCTTCTTGATTGATTCGAACACCTGCGACCCAGCCCTGCTACTCAAGGCTTGCGCTAAACGGTTCTTTTCACCTTTCAAATCTGTATTCGGATTAGTTTTAACCGAGGTAATCTTTGTCAGATAAACCCCATTATTTCCTTGAACAGGTTCTGATATTTTACCTTCTGCCAGATTGCTTACTGTCCCGATTACTGCCGGCTCGAATCCAATTGATGGAATTGAGAAGCTCGTAAAGTTAACTCCTGCGGCTTCCTTCACTTCGCCTGAAACTTTAGAAGCAACACCCGCTAAATCTGATTGGCCTGAAGCAGCATTCTTTAACTTATCGGCAAGCAACTGTGCTTTTTTGTCCTTTCGAACTATGAGTTCAACTTTGGTTTTTGCCTGTTCAAATGTGGAAGGACCTTCTTCTGTAACTTCAGTTACCGATCCGATCACGAATTTATTCCCGAATTCAAAAATGGTTGAGCTTTCGTTGTTGACCAGAATCTTGCCATTTTCAGAATTGAACGCAGCTTTAACCAAGGATCTGGACGATTCCAACCCAGTTACTTCCTGGTCGTTTTCTTTCAGAGATGCAATTTTCTTATCCAGTTTCTGAGCCGAAACCGATTTGTTGAAAGCTTCAACTGTTTGGTTTTCGCTGGCAAATTTGCTGGTTTCAGAATATACCTTTTGATAGGTCTCGGTACTTGGTTCCACTTTTCTTGATAAGGTGGCAATACGAACCTCATTGGTTTCTTTTCCTTTTTTTGTTGGCTTAATCAGATGATAACCAAAACGGGTAGCAACAACGTAAAGTTTGTTGATTTCACCGGTGAATGCGGCTTCCTCAAATTCAGGAACCATTTGTTTGCTTTTGAACCAGCCCACATCGCCGCCTTTAATTTTAGAGCCCGGATCTTCTGAATACTTTCTGGCCATTTCGGCAAAGTCGGTACCCAATTCAATTATTCTTTTCAAACTGTCAACCAGGGCTTTTGCTTGTTCAGCGCTGCCAATTGTTTGAGGATTGATCAGAATGTGGCTTGCCTGAACTGAATCGGGCATCATTTTGAACTGATCAATTTTTGCCAGTTTGTATTCATTATTCTCGAAATATGGTCCGTAGAAATCGCCTTGCTGAGCGCTGAAAGCCCATTCACCAAGCGCAGCCGGAAGTTCCGATTTTTTATAGTACGATGCATCAAACGGAGTTTCAGAATTTACATTCACATATTGTTTGTTGTCAGTAACCGATGCAAATTCCGGCTTGCTGTCAATAACCCATTTCTGAGTAGCAGCATTATCGGCAGCTGAAGGAAGGACTTCGAAGGTAACGTATTCAATTTTTCTACCTTTTTCCTGTTTGTACTCGTCTTTGTGCTTGTTGTAGTATTCTTTCAGGTCGCTGTCTGAAACAGTTACAGTAGCATCAGTTACTGTGGAATAAGCAAGCATGACATACTGGAAATTAACGCTCTTGTTTTTTTCTGCCAGACTTTTTTTAGCTTCGTCCGAAGTCACATACAATCCTTTTGAAATCAGATTATTGTATTTCGTACGAAGTTTATCCTGTTCGATCTGATTTTCGATGTATAACCAATATGATTTCTGCTGTGGAGTAGCATTGGTTTCCAACGATTTCAGGAACTTGATGATATTCGATTTGTCTACCTGACCAGTTTTAGGGTCTTTAAACAACTGTTGGATAATCTGATGAGGATTATTTCCCTGCACCAAATCGAAAAGTTCGTCTGAACTAACGGTAAGGCCAAGGTTCTGGGTTGCTTTGCCAATGATGTTTTCCTGAAGATATTCCTGCCAAACCTGTTCGCGAATCTGTTCCCAGGTTTTCTCGTCAATCGCTGTTTTCTGGGAATTCATTTTATAGATTTCAGAAAGCTCTTCCACTTTCTTCTGAAAATCGGGATACTGAACTGATTCACCGTCAATTTCAGCAATTTTCATCTGACTGGGTTTCATCAAATTACTCCCTGAACTGAGCATATCGCCCAGAATAAATGCGCCTAAGGCAAGACCGATTACAATCGCTATCATCAAACTGCCGCGATTCCTTATGTTCTGTAAAGTAGCCATT
The DNA here is from genome assembly GCA_903865775.1 of uncultured Prolixibacteraceae bacterium. Lineage (GTDB taxonomy): Bacteria > Bacteroidota > Bacteroidia > Bacteroidales > Prolixibacteraceae > Aquipluma. Next base: position 10,342 of record CAIPKZ010000196.1, read on the forward strand.
AATTTGGATTTATTTTATTGTATTTATTCGATTCAAAATTTCGTGGGACGAAGATAATAATTTTCAATATTAATCCTAGAAATCAGTTTTTATTTTAGTTATTGTCCAATATCTTAAGGTGTACCAACTCGATCTTGGTATTGGTGGCCTTCAGTATCTTAAACCGGTATCTTCCAATTGTAATAACGGTATTAATTTTAGGAATGCTTTCGTAATTGGAAAGAATAAAACCGGCCAATGTTTCAAAATTTTCATTCTCCGGAAATTCCAGGTTGAAATTTTCGTTCAGCTCATCCAGTTCCAAGCGGCCTGAGAACACAAATTCAGTGGCAGAGATTTGCTTTTTAATCAAGTCAATGGTGTCGTGCTCGTCTTCAATCTCCCCAAATATCTCCTCCAGAATATCTTCGCTGGTTACCATTCCTGAAGTTCCACCGAACTCGTCAACAACAATTGCCATGCTGAGGCGTTGCTGGATAAACTGGCTCAGCAATTTGCTCGCTGACATCGTTTCCGGAACTATCAGTACCTTGAGAAGATCGGATTTGATTGCGCCGGGATTGGTGAAAAATACCGAATGATGAACGTATCCAATGATATTGTCTGAATTCCCCGAATAAAATAAAATACGCGAATAGCCGGTTTCGATGAATTTCTGGCGAAGCTCCTCGTCGGTCGATTCAATATCGAGTGCGACAATTTCAGTTCTCGGAACCATGATCTCACGGAGTTTAACCTTTGAGAAATCAAGAGCATTTCGGAATAGCTTCACTTCATTATCAATTTCCTGGCTGGTTTGCGATGAATTGTTGTTTTCGGGTTCCTTTACGAAATGGTCCAAATCAATCCGGCTAAATACGATCTTTTCGTTGACATCTTTTATGGCTTCGTTCATGAATACTTTCAGAAGAAACTTTGAAATCCAAATGGCCATTCGGGTCACCGGAAAGAACAGGAAATAAAAAAAAGCTATCGGTATTGTAAAAAACTTCAATACGGCATTTGGATTGATCCGGAAGAGCATCTTGGGCAGATACTCGGCTGTAGCCAGTATGATTAAGGTTGAAATGATGGTTTGAAGAAACAGTATAAGCGTGTTGGAATGAATGTAAATCTGCATAACCGGTTCGAGCAGACTTGCGAAGGAAAGACCATAAATAACCAGAGCCACATTGTTGCCAACCAGCATGGTAGCTATAAATTGCCCCGGATTTTGAGTGTAAAGTGTAATTAAGCTGGAGTAGATAACACTTTGTTTTTTATCCAATTCAAGCCGTAACCGGTTGGCCGAGATGAACGCAATTTCCATTCCTGAAAAAAATGCAGAAAACACCATCGTAACCAATATAATCAAAAGCATATTCATAGAACATTTCCTTATTTATTGACCGTCACGTAAATATGGCCTTTAGGATTCTTGATTTCATAGTTGGAAAAATCCTGATTCGATTCAAATCCAATCCCTGTAATAATCTGATCTTTCCGAATAATTTTAACAAACTGATCCGAAAATATTTTTTCCTTCTTGGTATCCCAAACCAGAAATTCTGTTTTCAGGGTATCACCTTTCAGATTTACTGCAATGACATTGTTTTTCGCTTCCCACCTTTGGTCTGAATCAAAATTCTTTGCGTATTCGGCTGTTATGCTCGAAACAATATTCATATTAGCATCAAATTTTTCGATTTTCACCCCTTTCGGGAATTCGGTATACGGTTCTTTTTCTGTATCATGCCTGATCAATTCGGGAGTATGCATTTTAAACCGGATTACCGTAGAATCCGAAAAAAGCATTTCATATCCATTGGCCGTAATGCTGGGCAATTCCTCGGTACTTGTTAAGGTTTTAATCTTGGCAATTTCGTTTTCGCAGGAGATAAACAACAGGGAACAAAGGCTGAAAACCAAGACAAAGGCGATCTTTTGAAACAACAAATTTGTTGCTCCTGGTCTAACTCTGTATGTCTCTAAAGTATCCTTCATCTCCTTTAAATGCAGCAATTTAATTTTTCCAATGGTAGTTTTTCAATGGTTAAAGCTAAGTATAAAACATGATTAAATAAAAAACGGCTGTCTTAAAAGTCACCGTCCGCCTCATCCTGAACGTTCGACTGAGCTCACTTCGAAGGCTTGTTTCAGGATTCCAAACTTAATTTATGTCAGACCCCGATCCCAAATGCTCGGGACGGGGCGACGGTTTCCGCGGGTATTTTGACTTTTAAGACAGCCTGTTTTATCGGCAATTCAATTTGCTCAATTATTTTAATCAAACTTGCGTTTCACAAACCAGTAATCATACAGATTCAGATAAACGCTCAATTTCATGTAATTGTTTTTCGCCAGATTATAGTCGGTTGTTCCCTGTTTTCCGAATTCAAACGCAAAGTTAGCGGTAGATTTGGATTTCGGGAACGGAAGGCCTGCACCAAAACTAACGCCAAATTCTTTAATCTGATGTTTGGCTGCATTTGCATCGGTTGATTTCGGATCTGCCAGCTGTAAATAAGAATTCTCAAAATGAAATCCAGCGCGGTATTTAATTCGTTTCACATAACTTCGTATTGAAAATGCTTCCGGAGTATATTCAAATCCGGCCGAAATGCGGCTCTGATCAGTCAGAAGCTGATCAGACGATCCGAAAAAAGTTGATTTGCTCCATCCGGCATAATAATAGTCGGCATTTATTTCAAGTTTGTTTAGTTTGTTGTACGACAACCCAACTCCAATGGTCGAAGGCAGTACGATGTTTCCCTTTGTTTCCGGGATCGAATCAATGGACGCCGAACTGGATGAAGTTCCGTAAGTTAAGGCCTTATAGGTATCTAAACTGTGAAAGGCGCTCAAATTGGATTGGGTTTCGAAAGTAACCCCAAGCGTCAGAAACTGATTCTTTTTGAGCTCATAGTCGTATTGGAGACCGTAGCTGAGTGTGAAATCGCTGAGCCGGGTGCTTTCTCTTCTTGAAAGGTAGTAAAGGGTTGCATCAGAATAAGAAACTACTGAATTTTGATTCATTCGTCCAAAAATGTAATTCAGATTGGCACCCAGTGATAAGCCTTTAAATGGCATCAGTGATAAACCAAAAAACGACTTTGTAGAACTTCCTTCTCCGGTATAGTTGTGATAAACAGTTCCTACATTTGTAATATCCTCATTAAACACTTCGGTGTACCCCATGTCAGAAAAAGGTTGAACCCCCATTGCTGCACCTATCCACTTGTTTACCGGGAAACTGAGAGAAAAATACCTGAAATTAATGTCATTGGCTTTCATCGTTCCGGAATTGCTTTGGTATTTCGAGATTGTTCCGTCAAGTCCAAAGTCAAAAACAAAGGATAAACTGTCAATAGAGTTGTAAGAAGCCGGATTGGACGAATTGGTCTGAACTTCGTGCCGGCTTCCGATCGATGCCCCGCCCATGGCAGATGTCCGGCCATATCCGTAATGGTTTAAAACTCCTAAGCCAAATCTTGAGAATGGAGAAGTTGTGTTGTTGTTGTTTAAGTCTTGTTGCGCAAAGCCAGATAATCCACAGAGTATCAAACCTATCACGACTGATAGAGCATTATTTCTTTTTAGCATTGTATTCCAGGATCCTGTTTAAACCAATCAAGGTGATATTAAAGTGTACAAATATGGAATAATTTAATTTTCTATCAAAAAAATTAGAATCACCCCCCGTCATAATGATTTGTAAATTTTTGTAATTTCTGTTAAATAAATCAATGGTTCCATTCATTTCAAACAAAATTCCATTTTGAACTCCGGCACGGATGGCCTCCATTGTATTTCTTCCAATCAGCTCAGTATCATCATCATATTTCACCAGTGGCAACTTGCCGGTAAATTGATTTAGTGCTTTAAACCGCATCTCAAGTCCGGGCGAAATATTTCCTCCAACAAATTGATTCTTTTCTGATACCAGATCATAGGTGATGGCTGTTCCGGCATCAATGATTAAGAGATTCTGATCAGGGAAAAGCTCATTAGCACCAACTGCTGCTGCAAGCCTGTCTTTTCCAAGAGTTTCAGGTGTCTCGTAGATATTTTCAATCGGAAGGCTCGTCTGATCGTCAAGTTCAAGGAAAAATTCAAAATTCCCGGATAAAAACCGGATGATTTCCTGATCAACAGCTTTCACGGCCGAAAGGATAGCCTTGTTTAGCTGTGGATGCTCATCTTTCAACATCTGCAAATGAGCGACAGTCAAATGATCAATCGGAACATTAAACATCAGGTCGTGCTGATTAAACAAAGCGATCTTTGTCCGGCTGTTTCCAATATCTATTACGAGGTTTATCAAGGACTAATCTTCTATTCGTTGACTGATATCCATAGCGCTAACTGAATGGGTAAGCGCCCCGATCGAAATAAAATCAACCCCGGTTGCTGCAACTTCGCGCAAGCGTTCGAGTGTGATATTTCCTGAAGCTTCTATTTTTGTTCTGCCTGCAATCAGTATTACTGCCTTGCGCATGGTTTCGATGTCCATATTATCGAGCATGATGATGTCAACCTTTGAATCAATGGCTTCCTGAACCTGTTCAAGCGTGGTTGTTTCAACTTCAATCTTAATTCCGTGGTCGATGTTACTTCGAACTGCGTTTACTGCAGCTGTGATCCCTCCAGCCACTTCAATATGATTATCCTTGATCATGGCCATATCGTGAAGTCCATGACGGTGATTGCTGGCACCTCCGGTTTTTACAGCATATTTGTCCAGTTTATTAAATCCGGGCAGGGTTTTTCGTGTATCAAGAATTACCGTCTGAAAATCTTTTACCGCATCGGCATATTTTGCCGACATGGTTGCAATTCCGGATAAACGCTGCAAGAAATTTAATGCGGTGCGTTCACCTGTCAGGAGTGCGCGGTACGATCCTTCAA